>VBJR01000174.1:15900-16667 GCA_005880175.1 Chloroflexota bacterium | reverse complement strand
AGACCCGCCGGCGCAGCTTCTCCCGGTCGATCTGGTAGAACGTGAACGTCCGGTGCAGCCGGAAGCCCAGCGCGTGGTTGATCGACAGCATCGGCGCGTTGGAGCCCGCGTTCTCGGTGCTGATCCAGATCGTGTCGGGGTACGTCCGGTGCACGTGCTGCAGCATCGCGGCCTTCAGCCATTTGCCCAGGCCCCGACCGCGCGCCCGCGGATGCACGCCGGTGAAGTTCTGACGTACGAGGCCGGGCTCGTACTCGTGCTTGAGCGTGTCGGTCATACCTACGATCGAGCCATCGGCATCGCGCACCAGGCACGTCGGATTGACCGATCCGGTCAGCCGCAAACGCTCGCGCCACTCGCGCACACCAGCCGGCGACATGACGATGTCGCCGTGGTCGAGTCCCTCGAACGGCATCGTGTTCATCAGCTCGTTCATCGCGTCGCAGTACTCGTCGAGGCGCTCGTCGGGCACCCACTGGGCGTACTGCTCCAGCCGGGCCCCGCCGGCGTTGGCCTCCGACTCTGCGATCCACCGCGCCACCACGCCCCAGTCCACCTGGCGCAGGTCGAGCCGGCTCTGGCGCTCGCTCAGCTTCGGCTCGGCGCCCAGGCGGCGGAGCAGGCCGTCGCCGGAGTCGTCCTCGGCCACGCTCGACAGGACCGTCGCCCCGTGCTCCTCCAGCAGGTCCAGCACGCACGGCACCATGCCCAGCGCGATGCCGCGCCGGCGGTGCGCCTGCAGCACGTACGCCACCGCCCACATCAGG
>VBJR01000174.1:0-15770 GCA_005880175.1 Chloroflexota bacterium | reverse complement strand
GCGCCCATTCGGACCGGGACGCGGTGCCGGGCAGGAACTCGACGAGGTCGGGCATCCCCGACATAGTATCGACCCGGCCGCCGCGACCCCACTTGACGGCGGGGCGGGAGCCGGGCGAAGCTTTCCGCGGTGGCTGTCACCGCTCAGCTCTATCGCGAGATCATGGCGTGCTTTCCGTCCGGCGTCGCGATCGTCACGGCGCACGAGGCGGGAATTCGGCCGCGCGGGCTCACGCTCAGCGCGTTCTGCGCGGTCTCGCTCGATCCCCCCCTAGTACTCGTCTGCATCGACAAGGGCTCCAACACGCTGCCCGCGCTGCAGGCGTCGGGCGGATTCACCGTCAACTTCCTCGCCGGCGGTCGCGAGCACCTCGCGGTGCTGTACGCATCGAAGGCCGAGGAGAAGTTCGAGGGCATCGCCTGGCGGCGGCCCGAGCTGCCCGAGGGCGGCCCGGTCCTGCACGAGGACTCGGCCGCGTACGCCGCCTGCGTGACCCGCCAGGCGATCGAGGCCGGCGACCACTGGGTGTTCATCGGCGAGGTGTGCGAGGGCGGGGTCACCGACGGCCTGCTCCCGCTGGTCTACCACCGGCGGGCGTTCATCGACCTCGCCGACAACGGGACGTGAGATGAGCGCGATCGCGATCGACCCGCAGGCCCGGGCGTACCTGGACCGGATGGCCGCGCTCGGCCTTCCGCCCACCGAGGAGCAGACCCCCGAGGCGGCCCGCGCGATGGCGGAGGAGCGGGCCGCCGTCCTGTACGGTCCCAGCGAGGACGTGCACGCGGTCGAGGACCTGGACGTCGGCGGCGTGCCCATCCGCCTGTACGCGCCGGAGGCCGGCACCGACACCCCGCTGATCGTCTACTTCCATGGCGGCGGCTGGGTGATCGGCTCGCTCGACACGCACGACGGGCTCTGCCGGGGCCTGGCCAACCGCACCGGGTGCCGGGTGGCCGCGGTGCACTACCGGCTCGCCCCCGAGCACCGCTTCCCGGCCGCGGTGGAGGACAGCTGGACGGTCACCCGGTGGGCGTTCGAGCAGACGCCGCGGGTCGCCGTGGCCGGGGACAGCGCGGGGGGCAACCTCGCCGCGGTCGTGGCGCTGCGGGCGCGGGACGCCGGCCTCCGCCTGGCCCACCAGACGCTCGTCTACCCGGTGATCGACCACCGCTTCGACACCGCCTCCTATGCCGCGAACGCGAACGGCTTCGGGCTGACGCTGGCCGGCATGCGCTGGTACTGGGACCTCTACCTGGGCGCGGCGGACGGCGCCCATCCGGACGCCTCGCCGCTGCGGGCGGCGTCGCTGGCCGGGGTGGCGCCCGCGCTGGTGATGGTCTGCGGGCTGGACCCGCTCCGCGACGAGGGCGTCGCCTACGCGGAGCGGCTGCGCGCGGCCGGCGTGCCGGTGCAGCTCTCCGAGTATCCGGACATGATCCACGGCTTCCTGCGCATGTCCGCCGTGATCGACCGCAGCCGGGTCGCGCAGGACGAGGTGGCGGCCGCGCTCCGGGCGGCCCTGGCCGGCCCCGCCTAGACCGAAGTTCCTGAGGGCGATCGTATTGGGGCCGAACTCGCGACGGCCGTGCAGATGTGGCCAGTACACCCGTGGTCTGTCCGAGCGCGTTTGAAGCACGAAGGCACCAAGGGCACGAAGACGCACGATGCATCGGCCACCTGCTCACCCCACGAGCCGCGGGCTCCGTTCAGCCAAGGCCGGCAGGGGTCGGAGAGCCGGGTCGAGGCCGAGTACCCTTCGTGCGTCTCCGTGGCCTTCGTGGCTTCGTGCTTCAACTTGGTCAGACCAGATCGCGCACCCCGACTCGCTCCCAACGGCGCCACTGGAGCTCGTTCCGGGCGCTGTAGCCAGACCATGCACCGCGAATCCGAGCTCAACCAAGTTCACCGCAAGCAGGGAACTTCGGGCTAGATCTTCCGGAGGCGGACCTCGCGAATCGCGTGGTCCGCGCCCTTGCGCAGGATCAGCCGGGCGCGGTTGCGCGTCGGGCGGATGTTCTCCCGCAGGTTGGCGCCGTTGATCTCGGTCCAGATCCGGCGGGCGGTCGCCACCGCGTCCTCCGTGGAGAGCTCCGCGTAGCGGCGGAAGTACGACCGCGGGTCACGGAAGGCGGTGTCCCGGAGCGTGAGGAACCGGGCCACGTACCACTCCTCCACGTCGTGCTCCTCGGCGTCCAGGTAGATCGAGAAGTCGAAGAAGTCGGACACGAACGTGCGGATCGACCGCCGGCGGGCGTTGTCCGGCGTCTGCAGCACGTTCAGGCCCTCGACCAGCACGATGTCCGGCCGCCGCACCACAGTCTCCTCGTCGGGGAGGATGTCGTAGACCAGGTGCGAGTAGACGGGCGCGCGCACCTCGTCGGCCCCGGACTTCAGCTCGGCCATGAATCGCATCAGGCGGCGCAGGTCGTAGCTCTCGGGGAAGCCCTTCCGGTTCATCAGGCCGCGCTCCTCCAGCACCCCGTTGGGGTAGAGGAACCCGTCGGTCGTGACCAGGTCCACCTGGGGGTGGTTGGGCCAGCGGGCCAGCAGCGCGCGCAGGATGCGGGCGAACGTGCTCTTGCCGACGGCCACGCTGCCGGCGATGCCGACGATGTAGGGCACGGGCCGGGCCGGCTTGCCCAGGAAGCGGTCGGTGACGTGGTGCAGGTCCTGGGCCGCGGCGACGAACAGGTTGAGCAGGCGCGAGAGGGGCAGGTAGACGTCGGCCACCTCGAGCAGCGACACCTGCTCGTTGAGGCCGCGGAGGGTCTCGAGGTCGTCGTCGGTCAGCGTCATGGGGGTGGACGCGCGCAGCCGCGCCCACTCGTCCCGCGAGAAGGTCACGTACGGCGTGTACCCGTTCGGTGATCGCTGCAATGGGGCCTATGCTAGGGCCCGTGGGGACTCGGACGTACCGGCTGCACGAGGCGAACAGGGCGCTGCCGGAGGTCCGCCGGCTGGTCGGCCAGATCGTGGAGCTGTCGGGTCAGCTCGACGAGCTGACGGACCAGGTGCGGATCGCGGAGTACCGGATGCGGCGCGAGGGCGCGACCGCGTCGGAGCGCGAGCGGTTCGAGGAGAGCACCGGCGCGCTGCGGGCGGCGGAGGACGACCTGGTCGCGGCGCTGGGCGCGCTCCACCAGATGGGGGTGGAGCTGAAGGACCCGCGCATGGGCCTGGTGGACTTCCTGTCCTACCGGGACGGCGAGCTGGTCGAGCTGTGCTGGCAGCTGGGCGAGGACCGGGTCGCCCACTGGCACCGCATCGGCGAGGGGTTCCGGGGCCGCAAACCGGTCTGAGCGAACGTGTCCTGCCGTACATCTGCCACCTCTCAGCCCGGTCGAGGGGTGGCTCAGGTACGGCGAGCGCCATTCGTTGGATAGTTGCCACCCAGAGGTGGCACGGTGCTGGCCCAGGCGGGCAGCGCCTACCGCGCCCGGGTCCGCTCCGCGAGCGCCGATCGCACCGTCCGGGCCAGGCCGTCCGGGTCCAGGCCGTGCTCGGCCAGGATCGCCGCCTGCTTGCCGTGGGGCAGGAACCCGTCGGGCAGCGCCGCCACCCGCACCTTGCCGGCCAGGCCGTGCGGGGCCAGCGCCTCCAGGACCGCCGACCCGAAGCCGCTGCCCACGTTGTCCTCGGCCGTGATCAGCATCGGGTAGCGGACCGCCCAGTCCGTCACCAGGCGCGGGTCCATCGGCTTCAGCCAGCGCGCGTTCACCACCCCGCACGCGATCCCCTCGGCGGCGAGCTGGTCGGCCGCGACCGTCGCGACCTCCACCATCCGGCCGATCGCCAGGATCGCCGCGTCCTCGCCCCGCCGCACCTCCTCCCAGCGGCCGACCGGGATCGGCTCGACGGGCAGGTCCGGCGTCGCCGGGACCGTGCCGCGCGGGAAGCGGATCGCCACCGGCCCGTCCGTCGCCAGCGCCGTCTCCAGCAGCGCGCACAGCTCCGTCGCGTCGGCCGGCGCGGCCACCTTCAGGTTCGGCATGAGCCGCAGGTAGCTGAGGTCGAAGATGCCGTGGTGGGAGGAGCCGTCGGGCCCCGTCACGCCGGCCCGGTCGAGCGCGAACACTACCGGCAGCCGGTGCAGACAGACGTCCATCATCGCCTGGTCGAACGCGCGCTGCAGGAACGTCGAGTAGATGCACACGACGGGATGCCGGCCGCCCATCGCCAGGCCGGCCGCGAACGTCACCGCGTGCTGCTCGCAGATGCCGACGTCGAAGACGCGGTCGGGAAACTCCCGGGCGACGTTGAGGAGTCCGGTCGAGGAGGCCATCGCGGCCGTGATCGCCACCACGTCGGGGTGGCGGGAGACCGCGGACATCAGCGCCTCGCCGAACACGTTCGTGTACGTCAGGTCGCCGGTGCGGGGCCGGCCGGTCAGCGGGTCCGACAGGGGGCTGACCTGGTGGAGCTTGTCGATCTCGTCGTCGATCGCGGGGCCGTAGCCGCGGCCCTTCTCGGTGACCACGTGGATCACCGTCGGCGCCTTGAGCCGCTTGGCGCGGCGGAGCAGGTCCTCCAGGGCGTCGATGTCGTGGCCGTCCACCGGCCCGGCGTACTTCAGGCCCAGGCTGTCGAACACGGTCGTCGGCTGCAGGAGCTGCTTCACCGACTCCTTGAACCGGAACGCGGCCTCCTCGGCCTGCGATGCGCAGCTGGGACAGGTGCCGCGCCAGGCCGCCGACCGTCGGCGCGTAGGAGCGGCCGTTGTCGTTGAGCACGATCACGAGGTTGGGCGGCTGGAGGTGGGCGATCTGGTTGAGCGCCTCGTACGCCATGCCGCCCGTCAGCGCGCCGTCGCCGATGACCGCGACGACGTGACCCGGGACGCCGCCCCGCAGGCGCGCCTCGGCGATGCCCAGCGCGTAGGAGAGCGAGGTGGACGCGTGGCTGTTCTCGACCACGTCGTGCGCGCTCTCGGAGCGGGACGGGTAGCCGGAGATGCCGCTCGGCTGGCGCAGGGTGGAGAAGGCCTCGGCCCGGCCGGTCAGCAGCTTGTGCACGTACGACTGGTGACCGGTGTCCCAGACGATCGCCTCCCGCGGGCTGTCGAAGACCCGGTGGAGGGCGAGCGTCAGCTCGACGACGCCGAGGTTGGGCGAGAGATGCCCACCGGTCCGGGACACCTGGTCGACGAGGAGCGCCCGGATCTCGGCGGCCAGCGACTCGAGCTGGTCACGGGGGATGGAGCGCAAGTCTGCGGGCGAGTGGATCGAGTCCAGCACTGCTACCTAGCCTAAACGGCGGACCGCGCCGGGGGGTTCCGGCGATCGGGGGACCGGGGCTGGCATACACTCGCGGCATGCCCGCTGAGAAACAGTTCGGCTTCGACACGCTGGCCGTCCACGCGGGCCAGCGACCCGATCCGGTGACGGGCGCCCGCGCCGTGCCCATCTACCAGACGGGCGCGTACGTCTTCGAGGACACCGACCACGCCGCGAACCTGTTCGCGCTACAGCGGTTCGGCAACATCTACTCGCGGATCATGAACCCGACGGTGGCCGTGTTCGAGGAGCGGATCGCCGCGCTCGAGAACGGCATCGGCGCGGTGGCCACGGCCTCCGGCCAGGCCGCGCAGCACCTGGCGATCTTCACCCTGATGCAGGCCGGCGACGAGTTCGTCAGCTCGCGCTCGCTGTACGGCGGCTCGTTCCAGCAGTTCGACGTCAGCTTCCGGAAGATGGGCATCGACGTCCGCTTCGTGGACGGCTGGGACCTCGACCAGTGGCGCGCCGCGGTCACGCCCAGGACGAAGGCGTTCTACGCGGAGACGCTCGGCAACCCGACGATCGACGTGATCGACATCGCGGCGCTGGCGGCGCTGGCGCACGAGGTCGGCGTGCCGCTCATCGTGGACAACACGTTCGCCTCGCCGTACCTGTGCCGGCCGCTGGACTGGGGTGCCGACATCGTCGTGCACTCGGCGACCAAGTTCATCTGCGGCCACGGCACCACGATCGCGGGCGTGATCGTGGACGGCGGCCGCTTCCCCTGGGACAACGGCAAGTTCCCGGGCATGACGGAGCCGTCGCAGGGCTACCACGACCTCCGCTTCTTCGAGTACTTCGGCGACTTCGGCTGGCTGATGAAGTGCCGGGCCGAGATGCTGCGCGACTACGGGCCCACGATGGCGCCGTTCAGCGCGTGGCTGCTCCTGCAGGGCCTGGAGACGCTGCACGTGCGCATGGACCGGCACGTGGCCAACGCCCGGCGCGTGACCGAGTTCCTGGAGGGGCACCCGGCGGTCGAGTACGTGAACTACCCGGGGCTGCCGTCCAACCGCTACCACGACCTGGCTCGCAAGTACCTGCCCAAGGGCCCGGGCTCGATCTTCACGTTCGGGATCCGGGGCGGCCGGCCGGCCGGCAAGCGGTTCATCGAGTCGGTGCAGCTGTTCAGCCACCTGGCGAACGTGGGCGACGCGAAGTCGCTGGTCATCCATCCCGGCTCGACGACGCACCAGCAGCTGAGCGACGAGGAGCTGCGGGCGGCGGGGATCGGGCCGGAGCTGATCCGGGTCTCGGTCGGCATCGAGGACGTCGAGGACATCGTGTGGGACCTGGACCAGGCGCTGGCCGCGTCGCAGCGGGAGGAGCCGGTGGAGGCCGCGGCCGCGGAGCCGGCCCGGAACGGCCGGGGTCACTCGATCCTGTCCAAGGCGTTCGGCGCCCCGTACCAGGGCTAGGAGGGTCTGCGATGAGCGCGGTCGGCGAGCGCAACGACTACGGCCTGACGGCCTGGGACCGCTACCGGATCCTCACCGAGTGCCGGACCATCGCGATGGTCGGCCTGAGCTCGAACTACTACAACGCCAGCTCGTTCGCGGCGATCTACCTGGACGCGAACGGATACGACATCGTCCCGGTCAACCCGGCGCAGGCCGGCAAGCGGGAGATCCTGGGCCGCCGGGTGTACGCCAGCCTGGGCGAGGCGGCGGCGGACCACGACATCGAGATCGTGGACGTGTTCCGCCCGTCCCGCGAGGTGCCGCCGATCGCCCGGGAGGCGGTCGAGATCGGCGCGAAGGTGCTGTGGATGCAGCTGGGCGTGGTGAGCCACGAGGCGGCCGACATCGCGCGGGCGGCGGGCCTGAGGGTGGTGATGGACCGCTGCTGCAAGATCGAGCACGCCCGGTTCTTCGGCGGCCTGCGGACCATCGGCCTCAACACGGGCGTGGTGACGAGCCGCCTGGCGATGCGGCTGCCGGAGGGCTGAGGGGCCGGGCGCCGGCTCAGCCGGCGCTTCGGGGAGGAGGGTGGGCCCGTATACCTGTGCCTGCAAGGCCGGCGGCGCTACGCCGTCGGAAGTCTGCCCGGGACCCCCGCCGCAGGGTGGGATCCCGGGCAGGCGTTTCCGGGAGGCCCTAGGCCCTACGCGCTGACTCGCCGAGCAAGTGGATCGTCTGTGTCGCAGGGGCGGCTCACCCGCACGCGCGCAGGACGCAGTCCGCGACCAGGCCGTGGTGGGCGATGCCCGCTCCCGTGGGCAGCAGGAGGGCCGTCAGGTACACGAACACCAGCTCCCGGGCCGGGTCCACCCACGCCGTGCAGCAGTCGCTGCCCACCGCGCCGAACGCGTCCTCCGCGCTGAGGTCGCCCATGAAGCGGCCCAGGTCCGCCCGTGACCGCACCCCGCCCAGGTGGAACCCGTGCGCCCACCGCACCGGGCGGCCCAGCGTCCGGTCCGCGTCGACCTCGCCGCCGTCCACCGCCGGCTGCCGGGCCGCCGCGATCGTCTCGGGCCGCAGCACCCGCACCCTATCCAGCTCCCCGCCGCACCGCAGCATCTCGAAGAACCGCGCCACGTCCCGACCGGTCGCGGACACCGTCGCGGCCGGGACCACCGCCTGCCGGTAGCGCCGTCGGTTGAAGACCAGCGCGTTCGCCAGCTCCGTCCGGCCCCCCGCCGGCACGACCGGCACCGAGCGCGACCACTCCTCCGGCGGCAGGCCCAGGAACGTGTCCCGCAGCCCGATCGGCTCCAGCAGCGCGGCCCGCAGCAGCGACTCCACCCGCTCGCCCGACGCGCGCCGGACCAGCTCGCCCAGGATCCACCCCTGTGTCAGGGCGTGGTACGCGGTGACCTCGCCGGCCGGCCAGCGGGGGACCAGGCGCTCCATCCGGTGCACGCTGGCCGTCCAGTCGGTCGCGGTGGCCAGCGTCCACACCGCGAAGTCGTCGGGCACGCCCGCCCGGTGCGTGAGCACGTGGCGGGCCGTGATCGCGTCCTTGCCCCGGGCGCCGAACTCGGGCCACCACGTCGCGACCGGCTCGTCCAGGGCCAGCTGGCCCCGCGCGACCAGCAGGTGCACGCACAGCGCCGTGTACGCCTTGCTGCACGAGTAGATCAGGAACAGGCTGGACCGGTCCGCGCCGAACGCGCGGTCCAGCACCACCCGACCCCGCCGCAGCACGACCAGGTGCCCCGCCCCGCCGCGGCCGGCGAGCCGGTCACCGGCGCTCCGGGCGGCCGCCTCCACGAGCGAGCGGTCCAGGTCGACGGCCCCCGGCGGGACCTCAGCCCAGTCGATCGCCCGTGCTCACGCGCTCTGCGCCGGTACCGGGTCCGCCCAGAACGTGGTGCGCCCGGCCCGCCGCCCGTCCAGCGCCACCACCCAGTGGTAGCAGCCGGCGTGGGGGACGGGGAACGGGCCGCGCACGGCGACCATGAACCGCTGCGCCTGCGCCGGCTTCAGCCCCGGCGGCCGGCCCAGCTCGAACTGGCCGGTGACCGGGCCGAGGACCACCTGGTTGTCGTCGTCCTCCAGCGTGAAGTGGAACTCGTGCCGCTCGTTCGTCTCCGTGTAGGCGACCATGACGCCGAGCGCGACGTCGAAGCTGGCCGGCGCCGGGAACTGCGGCAGCGTGATCCGGTCCCAGCCCCCGCCCATCAGGTACAGCTTGCCGTTCACCGCCTCGGCCCGGTCGGCCAGGAGCAGGAAGTCGAGGTCCATCGCTACGCCAGGCGCTCCGCCACGAGCTCGAGCACGTGGGCGACGCGCAGGTCCAGGCCTCGCCGCGCCGCGGCGGCGCGGATGTGGGCCAGGCAGCCCGGGTTGTCCGATGCCACCACCGCGCAGCCGGTCCGGGCCACCGCATCGAGCTTCCACTGCGCCATGCGATCGGCCACCGCCGGCCAGTCCAGCGAGAACGTGCCGCCGAACCCGCAGCAGTTGGCGATGTCGGGCAGGTCCGCCACCTCGTAGCCGGCCAGCTCCAGGACCCGCCGCGGCTCGGCCACCAGCCCCAGCTGCCGCTTCGTCTGGCAGGAGTCGTGGTAGGCCACGCGCAGCGGCGCCGCCGGTGGCCGCACCAGCGACGGCCGCGACTCCAGCAGCTCCAGCACGAACCGCGTCGAGTCCCGGAGCCGCTCGCGCAGCGCCGCCGTCGCGGCCGAGCCGCCGGCTCCGTCCCACTCCAGCGAGTCGATCGTCACCGCGCCGAAGCAAGACGCCGACGGCGTGACGACCGGTCCCTCCGACCCGGCCAGCGCCTCCGCCAGCCGCTCGATCAGCCGCGCCCCCCGGCCGAAGTCGCCCGCGTTGCTGGAGATCAGCCCGCAGCACCCCCGCCTCGGGCAGCATCCGGTCCACCAGGCAGGACACGAAGACCGTCACCGGCGAGCCCTCGCCGCCGGGCCGGGCGCGGGCGCGATACGGCCGCGGCGCCAGCGGCATCGGGCCGACGCCCAGCGCCCGGCCCACCGGCGCCGCCAGGCGCATGCCGGCCTGGGCCAGCCCCGGCCGCGACCACGCGGCGAGCAGGGCGCGCTTCGCCAGCGTCTTGCGGCGGCCCCGGCGGCGATGCTCCAGGATCTGCCGGGGCAGCGGAATGTCCACCGGGCAGATCTCCTGGCACGCGTTGCACTGCGTGCACTGCGAGTTGGGCAGCTCCGCCGCCTCACGGCCGTGGTGGAACGGCGTGAGCACCAGGCCGATCGGGCCGCTGTAGATGTGCCCGAACTGGTGGCCGCCGACCGCCATGAACGCCGGGCACGCGTTCGAGCAGGCGCCGCAGCGCACGCACGTCAGCGCGTCCGCGAACAGCGGGTCGGCCAGCATCTCCGTGCGGCCGTTGTCGAGCACCACGCAGTGCATCTCGCGCGGCCCGTGCGCGCCCATCACCGGCTGGAACCCGATGTCGGACGAGCGCGGGCAGCATCCGCAGCATCGCGACCGCGTCGTCCAGCGAGGCGACCACCTTGTCGATCCCGAAGACGGCGATGTGCACTTCGGGCAGCGTCACGGTCAGGTCGGCGTTGCCCTCGTTGGTCACGATCATGACCGTGCCGGTCTCGGCGATGGCGGCGTTGGCGCCGCTGATCCCGACCGACGCGTTGATGAACTTCTCCCGCAGCGTCCCGCGCGCGTGGGCCATGATCGCGTCGCGGTCCGGCTCGACCCCCAGCTCCTCGGCCCAGTCGTCCACGGTCAGGTGGATGGCCGGCGCCAGCAGGTGGCTCGGGTGCTGGCCGAGGCGCTGGACCATGTACTCGCCGAGGTCCGTCTCGACGACCTCCATGCCCAGCGACTCGAGGTGGCCGTTCAGCCCGATCTCCTCGGTGGCCATCGACTTGCTCTTGGTCACGATGCCGGCGCCCGCCTCCCGGCAGATCTCGCCGATGATCCGGCGTGCCTCGGCCGCGTCGGCCGCGAGGTGGAACTTGCCGCCAACCGCCTCCAGCCGCTCCCGGAACTGCTCGACGAGCTCGGGCAGGCGGGGCAGGTTGGCCCGGCGCCGGCGCTTCAGCTCCTCGCGCCCGGTCTCGAAGTCGTAGGACTGGAACGCGCGCTCGCGCATCGCGCGAAGCCCGGTCATCGCGCCGGTCAGCGCCTCCTGCAGGCGCGGACTCTCCAGCGCGTCATCGACGCGCTTGCGATAGTGCCGCCGGCTCTCAGGCACGTGGGGCCGCGACCGCCGCGACGAGCTCCTCAGCGCTGGCGGTGGGTGGGAGGCAGGTCGTGCCCACGCACAGGACCCCGCGCTCGTCGCCCGCTCGCTCGATCACGGCGTAAGGGTAGGCGCCGAGGAGCGCGCGCGGAAGCTCGGGGTCGAGGGTGGTCAGCTTGACCGGCTCGCGGAGCACCCGGTCGAGGGCGCGGGCGTAGACCGCGGCCATGATGCCGTAGCGGCGGGGCAGGGCCGCGACCGAGGCCAGCGTGCGCCGGGCGCGGTCGCGCAGCTCGAGCGCGGGGTCGCCGACCAGCGCGTCCAGCTCGGTCAGCGCGATCGCCGCGACGGCGTTCTCGCCCAGCGGCTTGATCCGCTCCTCCAGCCGCCCCAGCGTCTCGCCGCCGGCGTGGTCGAAGTAGCCGCCCAGCTCCGCGTCGGCGTACGCCGCCTCCAGGTGAGCGGCCAGCGCCAGCGCCCGCGCCCGCCACGGACCGCCCAGCGCGCCCGCGGCCCGGACGGCGGCCCACAGGCCCCACACCTGGTCACCGAGCTGACCGCCGCGGTCGTCGGTGTGGCGGAGCCCGCCGTCCGGCGTCCACCGGTCGGCGAACAGCCGGTCGAGCAGCGTCCCGGCCCGCTCCCGCAGCGCCGGCCGGCCCAGCCGGACGTCCGCGTCCAGGTAGGCGATGGCGAGGCCGCAGTTCCAGGCCGCGTACACGCGCCGGTCCACGTACGGCGCGGTCCGCTCGTGGCGACCGTGCCCGTCGAGCTCGAAGTACTCCTCGTCCGCGTCCTGGCTGCCCGCGTACAGCCCGGTCTCGGGGTCGCGCAGCACCGTGTCCAGGTAGCGCGCCGCGTCGTCCAGGATCTCGACCTGGCCGGTCATGGCCAGCGCGGCGAGCAGGCCGCCGTGGTCCTCCAGCATCTTCTCGAAGTGGGGCACGCTCCAGTCGGCGGTGGTCGAGTAGCGGAAGAACCCGCCCTCGACGTGGTCGTAGGTGCCCCCGCCCGCCATCTTCTCCAGCGTGTGGCGGGCCATGTCCATCAGCGCCGGCTCGGCCCGCAGCACGGACTGCTCGGCCAGCAGCGCGATCGCGTCGGTCTGCGGGAACTTCGGCGCCGTGCCGAAGCCGCCGTGCTCGCGGTCGTACGCGGTCTCGACGTTGCCCAGCAGGCGGTCCACCACGCCCGGCTCGAGCTGGCCGGCGCTGGCCGCCACCGTGGTCGCCGCCCGCCGGCGACCCTCGAGCACGCGCGCGACGATCTCCGGCTTGTTCGTCCGGTAGAAGGACGCGACCTTGGCCAGCGCGTCCGTCATCTGCTCGGGCGGCACGTAGGTGAACCCGGTCAGGATGTCGCCCTGCGGGGTCAGGAACGCGGTCGTGGGCCAGCCGCCCATGTTGTAGCGCTGGTTGACGTCCGGCCGGACGTCGTTGTCCACCCGCACCGGCACGTACTCCTGGTTGACCAGGTCGATCACGCCGTCGGCGGAGTAGGTGGTCTCGTCCATCACGTGGCACCAGTGGCACCACACGGCCGAGATCGACAGCAGGATCGGCTTGTCCTGGGCCTTCGCCTCGTCGAACGCCTCGGCCGACCACGGTCGCCACTGGATCTCCGCCGCGCGGTTCGGCCTCGGCGAGAAATGGAATTCACCCACGACGCCAGGGTACGACCGCCCACATCGGGTTCACCGGGCCGTGGCCGTGGCCGACCTCCAGCGCCTCCTCGATCGCGCCGGTGATGAACGCCTTCGCGTCGCCCACGGCCCGCTCCAGGTCCACGCCGCGGGCCAGGCCGGCGGCGATGGCCGCGCTGAACGTGCAGCCGCTGCCGTGCGTGTTGCCCGTGGCGATGCGCTCGCCGCACAGCCACACCGGCTCGCCGCCGGCGAAGAGGACGTCGTCCGCGTCGCCGCCGGCATGGCCGCCCTTGACGACCGCGGCCCGGCAGCCGAGCGCGACCAGGTCGGCGGCGGCCCGCTCCCGCTCCTCGCGGGTGGCGATGCCGCGGTCCAGCAGCACCTCGGCCTCCGGCAGGTTGGGCGTGACGACGGCCGCCAGCGGCAGGAGGCGCGCCCGCAGCGCCTCCACCGCGTCGTCCCGGAGCAGCTTCGCGCCCCCCTTGGCGACCATGACCGGGTCCACGACCAGGCGCGAGAGGCCGTGCGCCGCCACCGCGACCGCCACCACCTCGATGATGGCCGCGCTCGCCAGCATGCCGGTCTTGGCGGCGGCCGGCGCCAGGTCGGTGACGACGTCGTCGATCTGCGCGCGGACCATGTCCGGCGCCAGCTCCACGAAGCCGCTCACCCCGAGCGTGTTCTGGGCGGTGACGGCCGTGATCGCGCTGGTGCCGTGCAGGCCGAGGGCGGCGAACGTCTTGAGGTCCGCCTGGATGCCCGCGCCGCCGCCCGAGTCCGAGCCGGCGATCGTCAGGACGACCGGCGGCCTCATCGGGGAGCAGGCCCCCGCAGCAGCAGGTACGTCCCGCCCGCGACCACCGCGCTGACCAGGCCGGACAGGTCCGCACCGTGCAGCGCGTCCACGAGCGGCTGGTTGAGGACGTGCGCGCCCGGATAGATGTTCGGGTAGTTGACGAAGACCAGGCTGACCGCCGTGCCCAGCGCCCAGGCCACCAGCGCCGGCGCCGCCCGGCCCCGGCCGCCGGCGCGGAACGACAGCAGCACGATAACCGCCCAGGCGGGCGCCCACAGGTACGTCAGGAGCAGGAACTGCTGGTAGGCGGTGTGGAAGTCGCGGATCACCACCGCGTACGCCGCCAGCGCGGCGCCCAGGACGCCGCAGCCGAGCGCCGTCTGCCACCGCTCCATCCGGAGGCCGAGCGTCAGCGTCACGAGCCCGGCCGTGTAGACGTCCAGGTAGCAGGCCCAGATCTCGCCCAGCACGACGAAGACGAAGAAGGGCAGGGCCACGAACGCGGGCGCGTGCCGGGTGATCACCGCCAGGATGCCGCCGGCGGGGTCGGCGGCCAGCTTCGGGTCGATGGTGGGGAGGAGCAGGCCGAACAGCCCGAGCAGGACCATCGGCAGGGTCACGCCGGCCACCGGCCACCAGGTCAGGCCGCGGCCGGGCGTGTTGGCCGGCAGGTACCGCGAGTAGTCGCTGGCGAACGGGTACCAGGAGGCGACCAGCGCGAAGCAGACCATGAACCCCAGCACGAACGCGCCCGCGTAGTCGCCACCCCCGACCGTGGGGCCCGCCGTCCAGTGGAACTGCGGCGCCAGCAGCAGGAACAGGACGAGCGACAGCGCGGCGAACGCGACGGCGCCGACGGTCTCGAACACCTTGATGGTCGCGTGGCCGTACACGGCGACCAGCGCCGTGATCCCGGAGACGGCGACCACGAGCGGGAACGCCAGCTTGCCCGCCGCCGCGCCCATGCCGGCCAGCGCGAAGAGCTGGACGCCGGCCTGGGCCGCGATCACCACGCCGACCGCGAACCAGCCGACCGCCAGGAACAGCGTCAGGAACGCGCCCAGCCGGGCCCCGGCCTCGCCGAAGACCCGGCGTGTGTAGGCGATCTGGGGCAGGCCCGACCGGGGCCCGGTGTGGCTGAGCAGCCCGAGGATCACGGCGCCGGCCACGGTGCCCAGCACGGTCGCGGCCAGGCCGTCCCACACGCCGAGGCCGAAGAAGCCGGTGGCCAGGCTGGCGGTCAGGACGCTGGCGTAGTTGAGGAACGCGCCGGCCCACAGGAACCCGAGCTCGCGGGCGCGGCCGTGCCGCTCGGACTCGGGGATGGGGTCGATGCCTCGCTCCTCGACCTCGAGGAAGCGGTCGCCAGACGCCTCGGGTACGCCGGGATATGCGGTGCTCACGATCGTCTTCCCTCCGCTGGCATTACCCAGATCAGGTTCGTTGCGGTCGGCCCTGCGGCCCTCTCAGCCCCCCGAGGAGCTCCCGCGTGTTCTGGCTCGATTCTACGCGTGGCAGGTCCGATGTAAAGATGCCAGCAGCGTTGGCGCCGTGGCACAGTTTGGGTAGAGTGCCATCTCATGAACCACGGATACGCGTCGGACGGCAGGGTCGCCTCGTGATCCCGGTGAACCTCCGGCTCGCGATGGGCCTGGAGACCGGGGAGACGCTCGTCGCCCGGGTCGAGGAGGACCGCCTGGTGCTGGAGCGGCCCCGAGCGGCGCTGGCCCGGCTGCGGCGCGCCTTCCGTGAGGCAGTGCCCGAAGGGGTCAGCCTGGCCGACGAGCTCCTGGCCGACCGCCGCCCCGAGGCCCGGCGCGAGGAATCGCGCTGACGGCCATGGCGGCGGGGCACGTGCTGGACGCCTCGGCGCTGCTGGCGGTCCTGCACGAGGAGGCGGGGGCAGAGGCGGTCCTCCCGGTGCTGGAGGGCGCGCTGATGTCGTCCGTCAACTGGTCCGAGGTGCTGCAGAAGGCGGCGGCGCGCGGCGTAGCCGTCGGTGGGCGCATGCGCCGCGACGTCGAGGCGATCGGCGTCACCATCGTGCCGTTCGAGCCGGACGACGCCGAGGCCGCGGCCCGGATCTGGGTCGGGGCGCCCCGCGCCGGGCTCTCGTTGGGCGATCGCGCCTGTCTGGCGCTCGCCCGGGACCGGGGGGCGGTGGCCCTCACGACGGACCGGGCGTGGGCGGCGCTGCCGCTCGACGTCGCCGTCGAGGTGGTTCGTTAGACTCACGCCCACCGGAATCCTGGCCTCGGGCCGAAGGTTTTAGAAGCATCGTGAGCGAGCAGTTCGACGTCATCATCGTGGGCGGGGGCCCCGCCGGGCTGGCGGCCGGACTCTACGCCGCACGCATGAACCTGAAGGCGGTGCTGCTGGAGCGGGGGCCGGTCGGCGGCCAGCTCCTGAACACCGAGCTGATCGAGGA
>VBJR01000310.1 GCA_005880175.1 Chloroflexota bacterium | reverse complement strand
GGTGAGGTGATACTTGCGCTGGAACGCCTCCACCGCGGCCTTCGTCTTCGCCCCGAAGGCGCCGTCCGCGGTCAGGCCGGAGTTCATCACCTTGTTCAGGTTGCCCTGCAGCGTCCTGACCGCCTGGCCCGTGGAGCCCTCGCGGAGGATGCCGTCGGTGGGCGGCATCGGGGCGGCGTCCCCGTACGCCGGACGGCCGTAGCCCACGACGGCCGCGCCGCTGCGGACCCGGCGCAGGAACATGTTCGAGGTGTTGCCCTCGAGGGTGGTGATCGTGCCGTTCGAGTGCACCGCCTCGATCAGGCCCACGTGGTCGATGGCGGCGATCCGGCCCGTACCCGACCAGTCGTAGAACACGACGTCGCCCGGGCGGGCGCCGCCGAGGCCGTAGTGCCAGCGGCCGTGGGCCTTGAACGCCTCCGCGTGCGCCACGGTGTACGCGAACTTGCCCATGCAGGCGGCGAGGTTGCCGGAGTGCGCGGCCTCGTAGCTGATGGCCATGTCACACCAGGCCCCGTCGAACCCGTACCAGACGGTGACCTTGTTGTGATTCGAGCCGGGAGGGTACTCGCCGAGCCCGAGCAGCGCCCGGGCCTGGGCGATCATGCCTGCAGCTGTCCCCATCTCTCAGAACTCCATGTCCAACGGCAGGGCCGCGATGTCGCCGGTGACCTCGACGTGGGGGTCCTGGTTCACGCCGCTCTGGTCGGGATCGACGTCGTACAGACCGGCGCCCCCGACCGGGGAGGGCGGCGCCGTGTTGGCGGCCGCGGCGGCCGTGGCGGCCGTGGCGGGCGCGGACGCCGGGGCCGCGGCGGGCGCGTCGGCTGCCGCCTGCGTCGCGGCGGGGACGGCAGCCGTCTCGGCGGCCGTCAGGGTCGAGCCGGGCGCCTCGGAGGCCCACGCCTGAGGGTGCGCCGCCGGATGGGCGGACCGGGCCAACCACCCGAGCGCCGCCAGCCCCAACCCGGCCGTCGACCCGATCAGGGCGTTCCGCCGGGTCAGCGTCTTCCGCATGAGGTCCATTCACCCACTCCTCGCAAGAGAGACTTCTCCCCCTCCTTCGCGGAGGCGAGGCGGATGTGACAGTCGCGGCCGTCCGGCCCGGCGGCGGGCGCGAGTCGGCGACCGGTTGACGGCGCCTCCCGGCGGTGGTAGTCGTAACGGGTGTCTTTGCTAAAGACCGTTACGGCCGCACTCCTGATCACCCTCGCCGCAGCCGCCTGCGGCGGATCGCCGGCGCCCTCGTCGCCGGTCCGGGCGGAGTTCCGGGTCGGCCGCGACCCGGGGCCGGCGCTGGTCGCCGCCGGCGCGGTCTGGGTGCCCAACGAGGCCGACGGCACCGTGTCCCGCATCGATCCGGCGACCAACAGGGTCGCCGCCACGGTGACGATCGGTGATCCGCAGGTCATGCTGGCGCACGGCTGTGGCGTGGATTCGGTCCACTCCCTCATGTGGGACACCCTGCTGTACCGCCGGTGCTCCCTTCCCAGCGGGCTGGCGACCGACGGCCGCTCGGTCTGGGCCGCCGACAACGTGGCCCACGGGCTGGCCCGCATCGACCCCGGCACCAACAAGATCGTCCAGCGGTTCCCGATCGGCGCCGACCCCTTCGCGATCGCGTGGGGATTCGGCAGCCTCTGGGTCAGCAGCTACTTCAACGACCCGCAGGAGGTCCTTCGGGTCGACCCGGTCAGCGGCCGTGTCATGGCCGAGATCGGCGGGCCCGCCATGGGGGGCTCGGGAATCGTGGTCGGTGCGGGCGCCGTCTGGGTGGCCGCCACGTACGCGGGGACGCTGTCGAGGATCGACCCGGCGACGAACAGCATCACCGCGACCATCCCTGTCGAGTCGTATCCGCTCGCGCTGGCGGTGGGCGACGGGTCGGTGTGGGTCCGCAACGAGGACTCCAGCTCGATCTCGCGCGTCGACCCCACGGCCAACCGGGTGACGGCCACCGTTCGCGGCATCTCCTCGCTGCCCCAGGCCCACTCGGACGATGCCGTGGCGGCCGGGAACGACGGGCTCTGGATCGCCGGCCTGCAGCTGCTCCGGCTCGACCCGCACCGCAACCGGCTGGCGGCGAAGGTCGACGTCACCGGGTCCGCGGTTGCCGAGGGCTACGGCTCGCTCTGGCTGATCAGCGTGTTCGGAACCCTGCAGCGGATCGATCCCGCCAGCGCCACGGCGATCGCCGGCGGCGATTGAACCCCCTCCCGCACGCCTGGGCTCCCTACGCCTGCCTGGACCTGGTGAACAGCCGCTGGCGGGACCACGTGGGCGGAGACCGCGTGTACGATCGCCTGCCCCTGCGGCAGTGGCGGCTGGCCTTCCTCGACCACTGGGGGCTCGCCGGCAGCGGCGCCGCCGACGTCCCCGAGGCGATCCGGCTCCTGGAGCAGCTGCGAGGGACGCTCCGGGTGCTGCTGGAGGCCCACGTGCGGGGCGAGCCCCTTCCCGCGCGGGAGCTCGCCGCCGTGAACGGCGTCCTGGCCGTCTGCCCGCTGACCCGTCGCCTGGAGGCAGCGCCGGGCAGCTGGCGGCTGGTCGCGGCGCCGTCGGCACACGACTGGCGCTGGGCAGTGGCCGAGGTGGCCGCGTCGGCCGCGCGCGTGCTCGCCGAGGGCGATCCCGACCGGCTCAGGGTGTGCGCGAACCCCTCGTGCAGCTGGATGTTCTACGACCGGAGCCGGAGCGGTACCCGCCGGTGGTGCGAGGCTCCCATCTGCGGCAGTCTGATCAAGGTCCGCCGCCACCGGGCGCGCCGCGGCGTCTCCCCGGAGGGGTAGGGGCGGCGCCCGAGGGTCGGACCTCGGGCCCGCTGGCCGACCGCGACGCGATCATGGACGGATGTACACCGACTGGGGACGGGGCGGTCAGGAGGAGGCGGCATCCTCGAGGCCAATGCGCAGCAAGACGGAGCGGAAGCGCCACGTGCTCCGCATGCTGGAGTCCGGGAACAAGCTGTGGATCGCCACCGCCTCGGAGGACGAATCGGCGCACCTCGTGCCGTTCTCGTTCGTCTGGGATGGAGAGCGAATCATCGCGGCCACCAGCGAGGGGAGCCCCGCCGCGCGCAACGCCCGGCGAACCGGGAAGGCGCGAGTCGCGCTCGGCACGTTCGGGGACGTCGTGCTCATCGACGTCCACGCGACGGTGACGGCGTATGACGGCATCGATGCCGCCGTTGCCGAGCGCCTGGCCCGGGTGTCGGCCCTGGACGGTCGCTCCAGCCCGTCGGTGGCGTACCTCCAGCTCACCCCATGGCGTGTCCAGGCCTGGTGGTCGCTGCAGGAGCTGGCGCGGCCGACCATCATGCGGAGCGGCCGCTGGGTGGTCTGAGACCGGTACCGGGGTCCGGCACTACCGTCCGGCGAGCTCGGCGACGACCGGAGCGAACCTGTCGGCGAAGTCGGCGCCGAAGACGAAATAGGAGAAGCCGATCTCCTCCCGTCGCCGCTGGATTTCCTCGGCGGCGGCCGCCGGATCGTCCGGAAGTACGGTCAGTGCGTCCGCGGCGCGAAGCGCGGCAGGGTCGGTGTCGGGGGGTGCCATGTGCGGCGCGACAGTGTCACCGATGACCGGCACGGCGAGCGCGAGCTCGACGTGCCCGATGCTGCGGAAGTCGCGTGCCAGCCGCTCGACTTCGCCCCGAGGCTGGTCCCCCAGCGCGAACGTGACCGTGTCCGCGACCTCGGCCGCCAACGCCCGGGCCTTCGGACCGAGCACGGCCATCGCCACGGGCGTGTGACGGTCGGGACCGTCGAGATCTCGCAGCGTCCGGACGGTCTCACGCACCTGTGCCAGCCGCTCGTTCGGCGGCGGTACAACGGGCAGTCCCTTGTCGCGGAGCTCGTCCTCGATTCCCGGTCTGCCGGTGCCGATGCCCATCTCGAAGCGACCGTCGGTCAGCAGCGACAGCGAGTGCGCTTCCCACGCCGTCAGCCAGGCCGGGCGCAGCGGAGAGGCGTACACCCACGTGCCCACGCGCAGGTCGGTCAGGGCCGCGACGGTGGCCAGCATGGGACCGGGCGCCGGTTGCGTCTGCGGGAAGTCGGGCACCAGCAGCGTCGAGTAGCCGCTGGCGGCGATGCGGCGCGCGCGATCTCTCCACGTCGGCAGGTCAGTTCTGAGCGGGGCAACGACGCCGAATCGAAACGGTCTCGTCATGTCTGGACTCCTGTCTTCGGTCTATCCAGAGGCATCGACGACGGATCCACCCGAAACTCATCGGTGCAGCCGAGATCGTGTACAGGCTCCCGAAGGATGACCCGTTCAGCGCCGGCGGGCCTGCCCGGCCGGCTCGAACAGCGAGAGGTACGACTCCTCCTCCTGCGCGAAGTGCAGGCGCAGGACGGCGTGCAGGCCGTACAGCACGCGCCGCAGGTCGCGCAGGTCGGCCGGTGACGGGCCGGACTCCGGCAGGTCCTCGACCAGCCGGGCCAGCATGCCGGCCAGCCGCCGGATCTCGACGTGCTCCCGCCCCATCGGCCCGGTCGGATCGACGCCGCCGACGACCTTCGCGACCAGCGGGTAGAGGGCGGCGTCGTCGGCGACCTCGTGCGGGAGCAGCCGCTCGTCGAGGAGCCGGCGCAGCTCCCGCAGCTCGCGCTGGGCGACGGACGGCGGGACGGCGTCCAGGCGGTCGGCCACCTGGCGCACCCGGTCGACGACCGGCAGCAGCTCGAGGTGGCCGCCGTCCATCTCGGCCGGCAGCTCGCCGGAAGCCGGGCCGGCGGGGCCGACCAGCGCCCGGAGGGCGTTCAGGATCACCAGGACGTCGATGCCCTCCTGGAGCACCGCGCCGGCCACGGGCGGCAGGAACCCGGCGGCCGCGATCCCCATGGCCACGATCGACAGCGACATGCCGGCCACCACGCTCTGCACGGCGATGGCCCGGGCCCGCCGCGCGATGGCGATGCCCTCGGCCAGGCGGTCCAGCCGGTCGACCGTCAGCACCACGTCCGCCGCCTCCGAGGACGCGGTGGCGCCCCTCGCCCCCATCGCCACGCCGACGTCGGCCGCCGCCAGCGCGGGCGCGTCGTTGACGCCGTCGCCGACCATGACCGTGATCCCGCCGGCCCGCTCCCGGCGCACCGCCTCGACCTTCTGGGCAGGGGTCTGCTCGGCCAGCACCGCGTCCGCGCCGACCGCGGCGCCCACCAGCGCGCCGACGTCGGGATGGTCGCCCGTCGCCACGACGACCCGGCGCACGCCGGCCCGGCGCATCTCCCTGATCGCGCGCGGGGCGTCCCCCCGAACCGGATCCTCGAGGACCAGCGCTCCGGCCAGGTCACCGTCAACGGCGACGAAGACGCCCGACGTGCCCTCGATCGCGCAGCGGCGGCGCACCGCTGCCGCCGGCGCCGGCAGCTCGCCGCCACCACTGACCCAGGCCGCGCGGCCGAGCGCCAGCGCCAGGCCGTCCACGACGCCGCGGATCCCCGCGCCCGGCCGCTCCTCCACCTCGCCGGGGAAGCTCAGCGTGAGCCCACGCGCGGCCGCCGCCGAGACGATCGCTGGCGCGAAGACGTGCGGCGAGACCTGGTCCAGCGAGGCCGCCAGCCGGAGGACCTCGCCGGGCGGGCGGTCGCCGAACGCCTCGACCTCCGAGACCCGCGGCGTACCCGCCGTCAGCGTGCCGGTCTTGTCCAGCA
>VBJR01000149.1 GCA_005880175.1 Chloroflexota bacterium | reverse complement strand
CGCTCCACGAAGCCCCGCACCGCCCCCGCGTCGCGCCCCGCGGCGGCGCCAGGCACGAGCCGCGCCGGCGCCGCGCCCGAGGGCCGCCGCCGGCGCACCCGCCGCCCGGTCGCCAGCTGCGCCTGGTCCGCCCGGTAGCCGCCGGGCCCGCCGTTGCGGGCCACCTCCCGGCTGACGGTCGAGGTGGGCCTGCCCAGCCGCCGCCCGATCTCGGCGTACCCGACCCCGTCCGCCAGCGCGGCCGCGATGTGCTGGCGGTCCTGGCGCGTCAACCTGCCTCCGGGCATCCCTCCACAGTATGCATTCACCCTCAGCGCATTGCAACGAACAAGATTGATACTATCGGAAACGCAACGTGGCCGGCGCGGGCTGAGCGGGATCCCCGCTCAGCCCGCCCGGAGCACGCCGTCCAGCACCTCCGCGAACTCGGCCGGGCGGCTGGCGAAGCCGTTGTGGTCACCGGGGAACACGACGGGCGTCAGGCCGAGGCGCTCGGCCACCGCGACCGCGCAGCGGTGCGCGAGCTGCCCGCCCGTGGCGTCGGCGATCCCGATCACCAGCCGCGTCGAGCCCGACCGCAGCGCCGGCAGGTCCGGCTCGTAGCCGCTGATCGGGCGCAGGTAGTGGGCGAGGAAGAAGTCGAAGTTGTCGCGCATCCGCGCCATCGCCTCGGCCGCCTCGGGGTCCGCCGGTGGCTGCCGCGGGCCCGCCTCCAGGCCGGCGTTGGCCAGGAACCGCTGGACCGCGGCCGGCCAGCCCTCGCGCCGGAAGATCTGGTAGACCTCCTCCGTGACGGCCAGCTGGGCGTCGGCGTCCGGCAGCAGCCTGATCACCGGCGGCTCGTGCGCCACCAGCGTCCGCACCTGCTCGGGGTGGCGGGCGGCGAGCTCCAGGCCGATCACGGCGCCGCCGCTGCTGCCGAGCACGAGCGCCGGGTCGTCGCCGAGCGCCGCCAGCAGGCGGTGGGCGTCGTCGCCGTGGACCTCGACGAACCGCGCGGCGTCCGCCGGCGCGTCGAGACTCGACCGGGAGACGCCGCGCGGGTCGTACCGCACCACCGTGTAACGGTCGGCGAGCGCCCCGGCCAGCGCGGCGAACGTGGCGGCGTCGGCCGGTCCGCCCGGAATCGTCAGCAGGACGGGGCCGGAGCCGGAGACCTCGTAGTGGAGCTGCGCGCCGGGAACCGCCAGCGTGTCGGCGTTGCGTATCACGGACCGCACGTTACCCGCCGGCCGTACCGCCTGTCAAGACGGTCCGTCTCGTCTCGTTAACAATGCTATCGTTGGCCTGGATGGCCACCACGGAGACCGGTCCCCGGGCGTCGCGCCGCCGCGAGAGCTCGCGCCGGGCGATCCTCGACGCCGCCCTCGCGCTGTGCCGCGAGGAGGGCTACGCGAAGCTCACCGTGGAGGGGATCGCGGCCCGCGCCGGCGTCGGCAAGCAGACGATCTACCGCTGGTGGCCGTCGAAGGGCGCGGTCCTGCTGGAGGCCCTCGACCAGGAGGCCGCCGCCACGGTGGACCACCAGGACACCGGGGACGTGGCCGCCGACCTGCGCGCCATCGTCGCCACCGCGGTCCGGTTCCACGCGGACCCCGAGTTCGGCCCCCACCTGGCGGCGCTCATCGCCGAGACGCAGCAGGACCCCGCGCTGGCCCCGGCGCTGCTCGACCGGTTCGTGCGGCCGCGCCGGGCCGCCCTCCTGCACGTGCTGCGGCGGGCGCAGGCGTCCGGCCAGCTGCCGGCCTCGCTGGACCCGGAAGCCTTCATGGAGATCGTGTTCGGCGCGCTCTACCACCGCCTGCTCCTGGGCAGCGGCCCGCTCGACGCCGACTACGCGTCCTTCGTGGCCGACGTCGTGCTCGGCGGGGCCACCGGGGCAGCGGGTCGCCCGCCCAGCCCGCCGAGCCCGGCCTCGGCGCCGCCCGTGGCCGCCGTCATCAGCTTCATCGACCGCATCAACCACGCCGACGTGGACGGCATGGGCCGGCTCATGACCGAGGACCACGAGCTCCGCGTGTTCGACGAGGCGTCGCTGGTCGGCCGGGACGCGAACATCGACGGCTGGCGCGGCTACGCCGGCGCGTACCCCGTCTACTGCATCCACCCGCACCGGATCGCCGAGCGCGACCGCCGGGTCGCGGTGCAGGGCCACACCACCGGCTCGCATCTCGGCCTGCCCGAGGCGGAGGAGCGCCGGCTGACGCTGATCTGGGTCGCCGAGGTGGTCGAGGGCGCCCTGCGCTCGTGGACGCTGGTCGAGGACAGCGCGGACAACCGCCGCCGGCTGGGCCTCGACGACCTCGCCTGACCGGCGCGGGCTCAGCCCAGCCCGGCCGCCAGCCCCCGCAGCGCCGACGCCGCCACGTGCAGCCGCTGCGGGCCGTCCATCTCCGGCAGGTGGAAGTGCAGGTGCGGCTCGAGCGTCAGGAACCCCTGGTAGCCGCACGAGTCCAGCGCCCGGAGGAGCCCCGGCACGTCGCCGTCGCCCTCGCCGGCGGGCCGCACGCTGAGCATCACCGCGCCCGGCAGCGCCTCGGCCGGGTAGGCCGCGCCGCCCCGGTCCACCTCCACCGCGTCCTTGATGTGGACGTGCGTGACGTAGTCGCGCAGCAGCGGCCACGCCTCCGCCATCGGCTTCACGTCGCACTGCACGAAGTTCGCCGGGTCGAACGCGATCCGCAGCGCCGGCGAGCCGACCGACTCGACCAGGTCGCGGCAGCGCTCGCCGGTGTCGCCGTAGATGTGCGACTCGTTCTCGTGGACCAGGGTCGCACCGCGCTCGGCCGCCAGCGCCGTCAGCGCCGCCATGCGCCGCAGCACCTCGTCCCGGTGCTCGGCGTACCGGCCCTCCGGGACGTAGAAGGAGAAGACGCGCACCAGCGACGTGCCCAGCCGGTCCGCCGCGTCCAGGCAGGCGCGGAGGCGGCCCAGCTCGGCGTCCAGGTCGCCGTCCACCGGCGCCTTGCCCACCGGCGAGCCGATGGCCGAGACTCCGATGCCGGCCTCCCGCAGCGCCCGGACGGCCTCGTCCAGCTGCTCGCCGGACAGGTCGGCCACGTTCACGCCCCAGGCCGAGCGCAGCTCGACGTGCCCGATCTCCTCGGCGCGGAGCGCCTTCAGCTGCTCGTCCAGGTCGGGCGCCACCTCGTCGGCGAACGCGCTCAGCGGCCAGCGATCACTCATTCGGATACCCCCAGTGCAGGAGGGGCGGGCCCCCCCTTCCGGAACACCCCCTCCGTCGGGCCGTTGGGGGCGGTGGCGAGCCAGGTCGTCACGGTGGTGGCGCCAGCGCTGGCGACGGCCGCCAGTGCGACTCACGCAGGATCAGTCGGGCGTCGAGCACCACCCGCTGGCCGACCCGCTCCCGGCCGCCGTGGGCCAGCAGCAGCCGCGCGGCCACCTCGCCCAGCTGCTGGGCGGGCTGCTCGATCACGGTCAGGGGCGGCGTGACCGCCGGCACCCACGCCGCGTCCCCGAAGCCGACGATGGCGATGTCGTCCGGCCAGCGCAGCCGGCGCTCGCGCAGCGCGTGGAGGACGCCCGACGTCAGGATGACGCTGCTCGAGAACACGGCCTCCGGCGGCGTGCCCAGCGAGAGCAGGTCGAGCGTGGCCTGGCGGCCGTGCTCGTGGCTGAACTCGCCGGCGCGCACGTAGTCCTCGACCACCGGCAGCCCCGCGAACGCGAGCGCGTCCGCGTAGCCGCGCCGGCGCTCGGCGGCCGTGCTGACGGGGACCGGGCCGTTGACCAGCGCGATCCGCCGGTGCCCGCTCTCGATCAGCAGCCGGGTGGCCTGGAACGCGCAGCGGTAGTTGTCCATGACCACGCGGTCGAGCGCGGTCGAGCCGCCCTCGCGGTCCATCAGGACCACCGGCAGGCCGCCCGCCGCCAGGCGCTCGACCTGCGCGGGGACGGCGGCGGTGGGGGTGAGGACCAGCGCGTCCGCCCGGGCCCGGACGCACGCCGCGACCAGGTCGAGCTCGCGGGCCGGGTCCTCGCCGCTCGACGCCGCGAACAGGACGTGGCCGCCGGGCCGGAGCACGGACTCCATCGCGCCGAGCGCCCGCGAGAAGAACAGGTTGCTCGCGTCGGGCACGATCGCCCCGACCGTCAGCGGCCGGGTCCGGACCCGGCCCCGGCGCGCCGGCCGGTAGCCCAGCTCCTCGGCGGCCGCCAGGACGCGCTGCCGGAGGTCGCCGCTGACAGGCCGCGGCCCCTCGTTCAGCGCGTACGACACCGTGGCCAGTGAGACCCCGGCGCGGCGGGCGACGTCCCGCATGGTGGGACGGCCGTGTTCGAGCGATTGTTCGACCACCCTGAATACATTATCGCCCAGCCCTGCATGTCAAGGAGGTAGTAGTTCGATCAAATCTTCGCTAACCTGGGCGACATGCGACTCGGCTGCTGCATCTCCGGCGAGGACCAGCTGGCGACCCTGGACGGCGCCGCCGACTACTGCGAGCTGCCCGTGGCGAAGGCGCTCATGGAGTCGGACGAGGCCTTCGAGCGTCTGGCGGCGCGCCTGGGCGACGGCCCGGTGCCGGCCCTCGCGTGCAACGTGTTCCTGCCGGCGACGCTCAAGATGGTCGGGCCGGAGGTCGACGGACGGCTTCGACATGGGCCGGGCGCGCGAGCAGTTCGCCGGCTTCCTGCGCGGGGTGGCCGAAGAGGCGGCCGGCCACGGCGTGACGGTCGTGCTGGAGCCGCTGCGGCCGGCGGAGACGAACCTGCTGAACACCGTGGCCGAGTCGGGCGCGTTCCTGCGTGAGCACGACACCGGCCCGGCCCGGCTGCTCGCGGACCTGTACCACATGCGCGAGCAGGGCGAGTCGATGGACGCGCTGGCGGACGACCTGCTCGCCCACGTGCACGTGGCCGGGGTCGGCCGCGGGGCGCCGGCGGCCGACGCCGGGGACATCGAGCCGTTCCTGCGCGCCCTCCGCCAGGCCGGGTTCGCCGGCGACTGCTCGATCGAGTGCAACTGGAAGGACTTCGCCGCGGAGGCCCGCGGGGCGCTGGACCACATGCACACCGTGGCCCGGGCCGCCGGATGGGGGGAGAGCACATGACGGAGCGCACGTTCGGGTTCGGCATCATCGGCTGCGGCGTGATCGCGCCGTTCCACGCCCGGGCCGTGGGCGAGCTGCCGAACGCGCGCCTGGTCGCGGTCGCCGACGTCGTCCCCGAGCCGGCCGCGAAGCGCGGGGCCGAGTTCGGCGTGGACTACACGGCCGACGTGGACGCCCTGCTGGCGCGCCCGGACGTCGACGTCGTCTCGATCTGCGTCCCCAGCGGCTCGCACGCCGAGGTCGGCGTCCGCGCGGCCGCCGCCGGCAAGCACGTGATCGTGGAGAAGCCGATCGACGTCACGCTGGAGGCCGCCGACCGGCTGATCGCCGCCTGCCGCGACCACGGCGTCGGCCTGACCGTCATCTCGCAGCACCGCTTCGGGCCGGCGGTCCAGAAGCTGCGCGGCCTGATCGACGGCGGCCGCCTGGGCCGGCTGGTGCTGGGCGACGCGATCATCAAGTGGTACCGCAGCCAGGAGTACTACGACAGCGGCGACTGGCGCGGCACGTGGTCGCTGGACGGCGGCGGCGCCCTGATGAACCAGGGCGTCCACTACACGGACCTGCTCCAGTGGATGATGGGCCCGGTCGAGCGCGTCTTCGCCCGCACGGCCACGGCGATCCACGAGCGGATCGAGGTCGAGGACATCGCGGTCGCCGTGCTCCAGTTCGCCGGCGGCGCGGTCGGCGTGCTCCAGGCCAGCACCGCCGTCTACCCCGGCCTGCCCGAGCGCCTGGAGGTGACCGGCACGGGCGGCACGGTGGTGATCGAGGCGGGGAAGATGCGGCACTGCGAGCTCAAGGACGAGAAGGGCGAGACGTCCGCGTACGGCGCCAAGCTCGGGACGGACCAGCCGGCGGCCGAGGAGAACGGCGGCGCGAGCGATCCCGCCGCCATCGGCCACGCGGGCCACCGGACCCAGATCGCCGACTTCCTGGACGCGATCGAGACGGGCCGGCCGCCCGCGATCACCGGGGAGGACGCCCGCCGCCCGCTGGAGGTGATCCTGGCCGTGTACCGGTCGGCGCGCGAGGGCCGCGAGGTATCGCTGCCGCTCGCCGCGGCGGTGAGCTGAGGCAGGCCGTGCTCGCCGCCCTGGACGCGGAGGCGCCGGGCCTCGACGCCGCGCTCCGACGCCTGCGCGACGAGGACGCGCTCGGCCAGCTGCTGGAGCGGCGGGGCCGGGTGGCCGAGCTGGCCACCGAGGCCGGCGACGTCAAGCTGGCCTGGGCCGACGGCGTCGCCCGCGGGCTCGCCGACCCGGCCGCGCTGGCCGGGGTGGACGAGGTGGCCGCGGCGCTGGCGGCCGGCTCCGCGCACGTGATCTGGGCCGGCATGGGCGGCTCGGTGGGGACGGTCCACGCGCTGCACGGCGCCGGCCTGCTCGGCGGCGCCGGCCCGGCCGTCCACCCGCTCGACTCGACCGACCCGGGCGCGCTGAACCGGGTGCTGGCGGCGATCTCGGCCGGCGGCGACCTGGCGGCCGGACTGGCCCGGACGGCCATGGTCGGCGTGAGCATGGGCATGACGTCCGAGGAGCCGGTCACCCACCTGGAGTGGTTCGACGCGCTGCTCCGCGCCCACGGGGTGGACCGGCCCGAGCGGCACGTGATGGTCATGACGCTGCCCGGCTCGTCCCTCGACCAGTTCGCGGAGGCACGGGGCATGCGCCGGGTGGACATCCAGCTCGACGGCGAGAGCCACACGCCGGGCCGGATGAGCGCGCCCGCGACGCGCGTGTTCCTGCTGCCGGCGGCGCTCGCGCTGGGCCCCGGCGGCCTGCGCGGCGTGCTCGAGCGCTGCCAGGCCGAGGCCTGCCTGGGGCCCGGGCTCGACCCGGCCGCGCGCGACGCGCTCGCCGCGCGCGACCCGTTCGTGCGGCTGGCCGCCTGGCTCGACGCGCAGCTGGCCGCGGGCCGCGACATGCTCCTGCTCGACCTGCCCGAGCGCTGGCGCGCGCTGGGGCCGTGGGTGGAGCAGGTGGTCGAGGAGAGCCTGGGCAAGGGCGGCCGCGGGCTGCTCGTCTTCCTCGGGCAGGACCTGGCCGCGGCGGCCGCCTGGCCGGACCGGTACGCGGTGCTGCGCGTGGACGAGGGCGGGGGAGCGGCCCCGGACCCGGCCCGGCCGGTGGCGGCGCTGCGCCTCGACGGCGGGGCCGACCGCGCCGGCCGGCTTGCCGTGGCGGCCCGGTTCTTCCTGGGCTGGGACCTCGCGGTCGCGCTGCTCGGCTACCTCCAGGGCATCACGTTCGCCGGCCAGCCGGCGGTGGAGTCCTACAAGCGTCACGCCCGCGAGCTGCGCCTGGCCGCGGGCCCGCTGCCGGAGCCGGCCGCCGACCTGGCGTTCCCCGACGGCTCGAGCGACCCGGCGTCCGCGCTGGCCGGCGCCGTCCGGGCGGCCCGAGCCGGCGACCGGCTCGCGTACCTCGACCTGACGATCAACGCCGACCCCGACGAGCCCGCCTGGCGGCCGGTCCGGGCCGAGGCGCTGCGCCTCGGCAACCGCGTCCTGCGGCGGCCGGTCAAGCTGCGCTGGGGGCCGCGCGACTACCACTCGACGGAGCAGAGCGAGACGGACGGCCCGCCCGGCGTGCTGTCGCTGCGCGTGCTCGTCCGGCGCACCGAGCCGGTGGCGGCCGGCGAGTACACGCCCCGGTTCCTGCACGCGCAGGCGCTGGGCACGGTGCGCGCGATGCGGGAGGCGGGCCGGCCGCCGCTGCTCGCGGTCCTGGACGCGCCCGCCGACGCGGAGCGGCTGGCGGCGGCCCTGCGCCGCGCCGGCGAGCTGGTGGGGGACTAGCAGTGGCGCCTGGGGCGGTCGCCCGCGCTCCGGTCCAGGAACTCGTACGGGTACGGGCGCTCGGGCGCGCTGACCTCGTCCAGCCGGCGCAGCTCGGCCTCGGACAGGCGCCAGTCGAGGCAGCCCAGGTTCTCGTCCAGGTGCTCGGGCGTGCGGGCGCCCAGGATCGGGGCGGTCACCGCCGGCTGGGCCCGGAGCCAGTTGAGCGCCACCTGGCTGGTCCCGACGCCGCGCGCCGCGGCGACCTCTCGGAGCGTGTCGACGATCGCCCACGTGCGTTCGCCCGCCCGCTTGCTCCAGTGCTCGGACATGGTGGGCCGGGCGGTCTCGACCCGGCTCCCGGCGGCCGGCCCGGACTCGCGGGTGTGCTTGCCGGTCAGCCAGCCGCCGGCCAGCGGGCCCCACGGGATCACGCCCACGCCGCGCTCGCGGCACACGGGCAGCACCTCCAGCTCGATGCCCCTGGTCAGCAGGTTGTACTGGGGCTGGAGCGAGCGGAACGGCTCCCAGCCCCGACAGGCCGCCGTCGCGGCCGCCCGCTCCAGGTGCCAGCCGGCGTAGTTGGACGCGCCCAGGTAGCGCACGCGGCCGTCGCGGACGAGCTGGTCGAGCGTGCTCAGCGTCTCCTCCAGCGGCGTGCCGGGATCCCAGCTGTGCACCTGGAGCAGGTCCACGTACTCCATGCCCAGCCGCTCCAGGCTGGCCGTGACCTGGCGGAGGACGTGCTTGCGGGACAGGCCGGCGTCGTTGGGGCCCTCGCCCACCACGAACCGGACCTTGGTCGCGACGACCAGGTCCTCGCGGTTGCCGCGGGCCCGGACCCAGCGGCCGAGGATCTCCTCGGAGGCGCCCTGGGCGTACGTGTTGGCGGTGTCCAGGAAGTTGCCGCCCAGCTCGGCGAAGCGGTCGAGCATCGCGAACGACGCCGCCTCCTCGGTCTCGCGGCCGAACGTCATCGTGCCCAGGCACAGCTCGCTGACCTTGAGCCCCGTCGAGCCCAGGTACCGGTAGTCCATCCTGCCTGTCATCCTGTCATGATAAGTGACATGGCAGGGAACGATGCGAGGCGTCTGCCGGCGCTGGCCGGCCAGCGCATCGACCGGCGGGGAGCGACGCCGTTCTACCACCAGCTCAAGGAGATCCTGCTCGGCAACATCGGGAGCGGCTGGGTCGCGGGCGACAAGCTGCCGTCCGAGAGCGAGCTGTGCCTCCGGTTCGGCGTCAGCCGCACGGTCGTCCGCCAGGCGCTGGACGAGATGGAGCGCGAGGGCCTGGTCTACAAGATCAAGGGCAAGGGCGCGTTCGTCACCGGCCAGAAGTTCGACGCCAGCTTCGCGCAGCGGGCCGCCGGCTTCCACGAGTCGATGACGAGCCGGGGCCACGTGGTGCGGAGCCAGATCCTGGCCCAGGACCTGATCCCGGCCAGCGTGCACGTCGCCCGGGTGCTGGAGCTGGACGTGGACGAGCCGGTGGTCGCGCTGGACCGGGTGCGCAGCGTGGACGGCGTGCCGATCCAGGTGGTGCGGGCGTGGATGCCGCACCGCCTGTGCCCGGGCCTGGAGGACGTGGACCTCCGCGACGCGTCGCTCTACGCGGTGCTGGAGCGTCGCTACGGGTTGCGGCCCCACCACGGCTGGCGCACCATCGAGGCGATCGCCATGTCGGACGAGGACGCCGGGCGGCTGTCCGTGGCGCCGGCGTCGCCGGCGCTGCTGGTCGTCAGCGTCACGCGCACCGAGGCGGGCGTCCCGTTCGAGCACTTCTCGGCCGTCTACCGGGGCGATCGCTCCCGGTTCGACATCCAGGTGATGTCGCCGGAGGACGGCCGCTGACCGGACGGGGGTGAGTCGGGAGACCCTGAGGAGCAGAGGAGGAAGAGAGGATGTCGAGTCGGTCCCGTTCGGTCCGCACGCTGCTGTGCGGTCTGGCGCTGGTCACGGTCGCCGTGGCGGCCTGCGGCGGCAGCACCGGATCGTCGGCCACGAGCGGCCAGAAGGTGAAGCTCGTGTTCTTCAACGCCCGCGCCGCCGATCCGGTCGAGCAGGCGCTGGCCAAGGAGTACATGCGTCTGCACCCCAACGTCACCATCGAGTACCTGGCCACGACGGCCATGCCCGGTCCGAGCGACACGGACGCCATCGCCAACCTGATCTTCAACATCCAGGCGAAGACGGTGGTGGACGTGGCCAAGGTCGAGATCTCGCGGACGCCGCTGGACCTGATGGCGTCGAAGTCGATCCAGGACCTGGCGAAGATCAACGGTGACGCGGTCAACACGCAGCTCAAGAGCCTGCTCAACACCAACTACGTGGCGTTCGACAAGGGCGTCTGGGCGCTGCCGTACGAGTACGACCCGTTCGGCTACGTCTACAACAACTCGATGTTCAAGGAGGCCGGCGTCAGCCCGCCCAAGACGTGGGCGGACATGAGCAACGTGAACAAGGCGCTGGAGCAGAAGTTCCCCAGCACCTGGTCGATCTGCCACCCGCTCAACAACCTGTCCAAGATCCAGCCCTACGTGTGGGGCGCCGGCGGGACGTACTGGGACCGGGACGTGCTGCCCACGCGGGCCGACTTCCAGAACCCCGGCATCGTCGCGGCCTACCAGTTCGCCCAGACGTGGGCCCAGAACAACTGGATGAACACGTCCGACATCAACACCAGCACGTCCATCCAGTGGATGGTCTCGCGCAAGTGCGCGGCGATGGACTTCAGCGCCATCCTGGCGGCCACCCTGAAGATCAACGACCCGAGCCAGGACTGGCGGGTGGCGCAGTTCCCGGTCAAGGACGCGAGCGCCAAGGCGGCCAACTTCGCCGGCGGCAGCGCGCTCGTCATCCCGTCGACGAGCAAGTACCCGAAGGCGGCGCTCGACTTCATCCTGTGGCTGACCTCGAAGGAGGGCCAGGACCTGAAGTACGCCGTGAACCCCAGCCTGGGCCTGGCCAAGACCGACGTCTTCAACGAGGCGGTGCCCGCCAACAAGGACACCAACAAGCAGCTCAGCAGCAACGCGGACTGGAAGCAGGCGCTGGCGACCAGCAGCGTCCCGACCCGGGCGTCGGGCGTGTCGCCGATCTACTCCACCGCGTACCAGCAGCTGGCCGACATGCAGCAGCGGATCCTGCTCAAGAAGACGAACGTCACCCAGGAGCTGGCCACGACGCAGCAGTCCGTGCAAGCGCTCATCGACCAGAGCAAACAGAAGAACCCGGAGCTCTACCAGGGCAGGTGACGTGAGCGCCACCGCGGTAGAGGCTCGGCCGGCCGCCTCGCGACTCGAGCGAGTGCGGCCGGCGCTCGGCCGGAGCTGGCCGGCGTACCTGCTCCTGCTGCCGTTCCTGGTCCACTTCCTGTTCGTCGTCGTGTACCCGTTCCTGTACTCGATCTACCTCAGCTTCTTCGACGCCGGGCTGAACCAGGATCCGACGTTCATCGGCCTGCAGAACTACGCGCGGCTGGCCAGCGACGCGGACTTCCGGGGGGCCCTGCTCAACACGATCGACTACACGGTGATCGTCGTGCTCGCCGAGACGACGATCCCGCTCGGGCTGGCCATCCTGCTCAACGAGCCGCTGCGGGGGCGGACGGCGGCCCGGATCGCGCTGTTCCTGCCCGTGATCACGTCGTACGTGGTGGTCGCCCTGATCTGGTCGATCATGTTCAACGAGCAGGGGGTCCTCAACACGGGGCTCCGGGCGCTGCACCTGCCCGGCCAGCCCTTCTTCGCGGACGGCAAGCAGGCGATGGCGATCGTGATGGCGCTCGGGATCTGGAAGGACCTGGGCTACTACATGGTCATCTACTTGGCGGCGCTGCAGGCGGTGCCGCGGGAGCTGGTCGAGGCGGCGGCGATCGACGGGGCCAGCCGGGTCCGGTCGATCTGGCACGTGACGATCCCGAACCTGCGCCCGGTGACGTACTTCGTGGCGAGCATCGCGACGATCAACGCGATGCAGGTGTTCACGCAGGCGTACGTGATGACGCAGGGGGGACCGCTGAACGCGACGATGACGGTCGTGCTGCTGCTGTACCGGACGGCGTTCGTGAACCTGCAGTTCGGCTACGGCTCGGCGATCGGCGTGGTGCTGCTGCTCCTGCTGGTCGGCCTGTCGTTCCTGAACAAGAAGATCAGCGACTGGATGGGCGGGTGACATGGCACAGCAGATAGTCGACATCCACACCCGGCGCGGGCCCGCGCTCGTCATCACCCGCGCCGTCATGTACGTGATCCTGCTGGTCGCGGGGCTGCTCGCCGTCCTGCCGTTCTACTGGATGGTCGCGGGCTCGCTGATGACGCCCGCCGAGATCTACTCGCAGATCCCGCACCTCTGGCCCGCGCACCCGGACTTCGCCTCGTACCTGCGCATCTTCGAGCTGGTGCCGATGGGCCAGTACTTCTTCAACAGCCTGCTGACGTCCACCATCACGATGGTCGTCGCGACGCTGGTGTCCAGCGCGGCGGGCTACACGTTCGCCCAGCTCAAGTTCGTCGGCATGCGGTTCTGGTTCGTCCTGATCCTGGCCACGCTGATGGTGCCGTACCAGTCGCGCGTGATCCCGCTGTTCGTGATGTTCAACAACTACGGGCTGTACAACAGCTACTTCGGGATCGTGCTCCCCGGCCTGGCCAGCGCTCTCGGGCTGTTCATGATGACCCAGTTCTTCAAGTCCGTCCCGCCCGAGCTCCGCGAGGCGGCGCTGATGGACGGGGCCAGCGAGATCGGCATCTTCTTCCGGATCTACCTGCCGCTGGCCCGGCCGGCGGTCGCCACCCTGGCGCTGCTGATGTTCCTGCAGAGCTGGGACCAGCTCCTGTGGCCGCTGATCATCGCGCCCCGGCCCGACATGCGGACGCTCCAGGTCGGGCTGGCGTTCATCAGCCAGTACGCGCCGACGCTCAACTACCAGATGGCGGCGATCGTGATCTCCGTCATCCCGGTCGTGATCGCGTTCTTCCTGGCCCAGCGCCAGTTCGTGGAGGGCATCGCCGCCGGGGCGGTCAAGCAGTGAGCGCCCGAGGGCAAGAGGGGGCAGGCCCCCTCTTCCAGAACTCCCCCGCTTGTCCGGGACGTTGGGGGCGCCTCCGGCGCATCGCTCCGCGTCCGAAGGCAGGGCCTGGGCGACATCGGGAGGAGAGACTCACATGCTCGGGCGAAGCCCTTGCGTACGGCCGCCCTCGACCTCTCCTGATGGTGTTGCGCTGAGCGCCCGCCGGCCAGCCGGCGGGCGCTCGCCGCGCGCGCCGCTACGCGACGCCGGCTGGCTGCGGCGCCAGCGCCCGCAGCACCGCCCTGCAGAAGGCGGGCAGGTCGCCCGGCACGCGCGACGTGATCAGGTTGCCGTCCACCACGACCGGCTCGTCCGACCACTGCGCGCCGGCCGCCTCCAGGTCGTCCCGGATCGAATAGAAGCTGGTGGCCCGGCGGCCGTTCACGGCCTTCGCGGACACCAGCATCGAGCCGGCGTGGCAGATCGCCGCCACCGGCTTGCCCGCGCCGTTCATGTCGCGCACGAACGCGACCATGTCGGCGCTCCGCCGCATGTTGTCCGGCGCCTGACCGCCCGGGATCACCACGGCGTCGAAGTCCTCGACCCGCGCGTCCTTGGCGTCCAGGTCGGGCGTCACCGCGTAGCCGTGGCTCTCGAACTTCGGCTTGCGCCCGCTGCCGACCACCCGCACCTCGGCGCCCGCCTCCTGGAACCGGTAGAACGGATACCAGAACTCATGCATCTGATACTCGTCCTCGACCAGGATCGCGACGCGCTTGCCCTCGAGTCCCATGTCAGCTCCTCCTTGGAGAACCGGTTGCACCTACCTGTAATGATAGGATGACAGACTTGCGGCACAGGCGCCAGGGCTTGCAAGTACGAGCAGAAAGTAGTATAGAATTTAAGATGAAGGCTCAGGTGAAGAGCACGCGGGCCCAGGAGCGAAATCAGACCGGGCTCGAGGATCAGCTGGTCGCCCAGGCCGAAGCGCTGATCGTCAGGGGCAAGGAGCAGGGTTCCCTCAGCCCGGACGAGATCCTCGAGGGGTTTCCCGACATGGCTGCGGAGCCGGACGACCTGTTCCGCCTTTTCCGCGCGTTCGAGGAGATGGGCATCGCCGTGTCCGACGCCGAGCGCGAGCTCGACGAGGCGGACGAGGGCGACCAGGAGGTCGCGCTGGCGATGGAGGCCATGGAGATGACCGCCATCGACGACCCGGTGCGCATGTATCTCAAGGAGATCGGGCGCGTCGGGCTCCTCACCGCCCAGGAGGAGGTGGACCTGGCCACCCGGATCGAGGCCGGCGACGGGGCCGCCCGGCAGCACCTGACCGAGGCGAACCTCCGCCTCGTCGTGTCGATCGCCCGCAAGTACATCGGCCGCGGCATGTCGCTGCTGGACCTGATCCAGGAGGGCAACCTGGGCCTGATCCGGGCGGTCGAGAAGTTCGACTACCACAAGGGCTACAAGTTCTCGACGTACGCCACGTGGTGGATCCGCCAGGCGGTGACCCGCGCGATCGCCGACCAGTCGCGGACGATCCGCGTCCCGGTGCACATGGTCGAGACGATCAACAAGCTGGTCCGCGTCTCGCGCCGGCTGCTCCAGGAGCTCGGCCGGGAACCGACCGACGCGGAGATCGCCGAGGAGATGGGCCTGACGGCGGAGCGCGTGCGCGAGATCATCCGCGTCTCCCAGGAGCCGGTGTCGCTGGAGACGCCGATCGGAGAGGAGGAGGACTCCAGCCTGGGCGACTTCGTCGAGGACCGCGACGCGGCGGCCCCGCCGGACGTGGCCTCGCTGGTCGTCCTGCGCGACGAGATGGAGAGCGTCCTCGACACGCTGACGCCGCGCGAGCGCCGGGTCCTGCAGCTCCGGTTCGGCCTGCTCGACGGCCACCAGCGCACGCTGGAGGAGGTCGGCAAGCGGTTCGGCGTCACGCGGGAGCGCGTGCGCCAGATCGAGGCGAAGGCGCTCCGCAAGCTGCGCCACCCGTCCCGCTCGCGGCGCCTGCGCGACTACCTGGAGTAGCGGCCGGGCGGCGATACTGGGGCCGTGGCCGCCGCTGAGCACGTGCTCGCCGTGGACATCGGCACCCAGACCGCGCGGGCGGCGCTGGTGGACCGGGCCGGCCGGGTCGCTGACAGCGCCTCCAGCCCGATCGACCTGTTCACGCCGGCCCCCGGCTGGTCCGAGCAGGCGCCGGAGGACTGGTGGTCGGCGGCGGCGCGCAGCGCGTCCGCGGTGCTGCGGCGGAACCCGGGGGCGGCGGTGGCCGCCGTGGGCGTGGGGGCGCAGATGCACGGCGTGGTGCCGCTGGACGCCGCGGGGCGCTCGCTGGCGGCCCGGGTCGCGATCTGGAACGACAAGCGGGCAGCGCCCCAGGCCGCGGTCGCGGCCGCCCGGCCCGACGCCTTCGACCTGGCGGCGGTCGCGGGCAACGTGCCCCTGCCGGCGTGGGCCGGGTTCAAGATCGCGTGGCTGCGCGACCACGCGCCGGACGTCCACCGGCGCGCCGCCACGTACCTGGTGGTCAAGGATCTCGTCAACCTGCGCCTGACCGGCGTGCGCGCCACCGACCCCTCGGAGGCGTCGGGCACGTGGCTGCTGGACGCCCGCTCCGGGCGCTGGTCGGACGAGCTGCTGGCGGCGGTCGGCGTCGCGCGGGAGGTGCTGCCCGACGTGGCCGGGCCGGGCGCCGTGATCGGCGGCGTGACCGCGGAGGCGGCGGCCGCTACCGGTCTGACGGCCGGCACGCCCGTGGTCTGCGGCGCCGGCGACATGCTGTGCCAGCTGCTGGCGGCGGGGAGCACGCGGCCCGGCCGCGCCGCCGAGGTGAGCGGGACCGCGTCGGTCATGGCGGCCTGGGCGGACCGGCCGGCGGCCGACCGCCGCGTGATGAACCTGCGCGCGGCCGGCGCCGGCTGGGTGCGGTTCGGCATCGCCGACGCCGGCGGCGTCAGCCTGCGCTGGTTCGGCGACCAGCTCGGCGGCGGCGCGCCGCTGGACGCGCTGCTGCCGGCGGCCGCGGCCGTGCCGGCCGGCAGCGGCGGCCTGCTGTTCCTGCCCTCGCTGCTGGGCGAGCGCACGCTGGGCAGCAGCGCGGCGCGGGGCGCGTTCGTGGGCCTGACGCCGGCGCACGGCAGCCCCGAGCTGCTGCGGGCGATCCTGGAGGGCGTCGCGTTCGAGCTCCGGCGCGCGCTGGAGGTGGTGGCCGTGCGCCCGGAGTCGCTGCGGGTCACCGGCGGCGGGGCGGCCAACGCCCTCTGGAACCAGGTCCGGGCCGACGTCTACGGGCTGCCGGTGCGGCCCCTGGCGGCGGTGGAGGGCGGCATCCGGGGCGCGGCGATCCTGGCCGGGGTGGGGGCCGGCTGGTGGGACGACCCGGCGGCGGCGGCCGAGCGTCTGGCGTGCGTGGCCGAGGAGGTCCGGCCCGACCCCGAGCGGCGCCGGCGCTACGAGGCGCTGTACGCGGAGTTCCGCGCCGTCCACGACCTGCTCGACGCCCGCTGGGCCGGCTGGCCGCCCGGATAGACTGGCCCGATGGGAGCTCCGCTCTCCACCCACCACTCGGGCTGGGCCGAGTACAACGACCTGCTCGAGCACGCCATCGGCCGGCTCGGCGCCGAGCAGCTGTCCCTGCGGGCGGCGCCGGACCTGTGGTCGGTCAGGACGCTCGCCAACCACGTCGTGGCGTCCCGCGCCTGGTGGTTCCACTCGTGGATGGGCGAGGGCGACGACGCGTTCGGGGCGCTCGCCGACTACGACGAGGACGAGGGCTCCGGCACGCGCGAGGCCGCCGAGATCGTCGCCGCGCTCCGGCACAGCTGGTCCTGCGTGGCCGCCTGCCTGGACCGCTGGACGGAGGCCGACCTGGACGCCAGGTTCCAGCGCCCGTCCCCGAACGCGGCCGGCGAGCGGCCCTGGCAGACGCGGCAGTTCATCGTCTGGCACGTCGCCGAGCACGACCTCCACCACGGCGGCGAGATCTCGCTGACGCTGGGCATGCACGGCGTCCCGGGCCTGGACCTGTGACCATCCGCGTCGCCCTGGCCGGGCACCGGGGCAAGACCGGCTCCGCGCTGGAGCCGGCCCTGGCGGCCGCGCCCGACCTCGAGTACGTGGGCGGGCTGGGCCGGTTCGACGACGTGGCCACGTTCCTGGGCGACCACCGGCCGCAGGCGCTCGTGGACTTCACGCACCCGTCGATCGCGCTCGACAACGCGCTGGCGGCGGTCGCCGTCGGCGCGGCGCCGATCGTGGGCACCAGCGGCCTCGCCGCCGACGCGGTGGACCGGCTGGAGGCGGCCTGCGCGGCGGCCGGCGTGGGCGGCATCGTCGCCCCCAACTTCGCGATCGGGGCCGTGGTGATGATGCACCTGGCCGAGCTCGCCGCCCCCTACTTCGACGCGGTCGAGGTGATCGAGATGCACCACGCCGCCAAGGCCGACGCCCCGTCGGGCACCGCGCTGGCCACCGCGCGCCGGCTGGCCGCGCGCGGCACGTTCGCGTACAACCGCCCCGAGAAGGTCACGATGGCCGGCACGCGCGGCGGGGAGGAGGGCGGGGTCGGCGTCCACTCGGTGCGCCTGCCCGGCCTGGTCGCCGACCAGGAGGTGCTGTTCGGGCTGCCCGGCCAGACGCTGAGCGTCGCCCACCGCACGACCAGCCGCGAGTGCTACGCGCCCGGTGTGCTGCTGGCGATCAGGAGGATCGTCGCCGAGCCACGGTTCTACCGCGGGCTGGATGCGCTGTTGAGTCTCGGACAACCGTAGGAACCTGGCTGCACCGACCGGTAAACTCCTGCACATGCTCAGCCCAGATCGAAGACTGCATGTTGCCGTCGTGGGCGCGACCGGCATGGTCGGCCAGGAGATGTTCCGCGTGCTCCGGCAGCGGAAGTTCCCGGTGGGCAAGCTCAAGCCGCTCGCGTCCGAGCGGTCGGCCGGCACCGAGGTCGCCTGGAACGGCGGCACCGTGCCGGTGGAGGTCCTCGACGAGCGCTCGTTCGCGGGCGTGGACGTGGCCCTCTTCAGCGCCGGCGCGGGCGCGTCCCGGGCGCTGGCGCCGGCCGCCGTGGCGGCCGGCGCGCTGGTGATCGACAACAGCTCGGCCTGGCGCATGGCCGACGGCGTGCCGCTGGTCGTGCCCGAGGTCAACGGCGACGACATCCGGACCGCGGAGGGCATCGTCGCCAACCCCAACTGCTGCGCCATCCCGCTCACGGTCGTGCTCGAGCCGCTGCGGCGCGCCGCCGGCCTGGAGCGCGTCGTGGTCTCCACGTACCAGTCCGCGTCCGGCGCCGGCAAGGCGCTCGTCGATGAGCTGCTGGAGCAGACGCGGGCGATCGCCGCGGGCCGCGAGCCCGAGGCGCGCCAGTACCCGCATCCCCTCGCCATGAACGTCGTCCCCGGCGGCTGGACCATGGAGGACGGCGGCTACAACGAGGAGGAGGTCAAGATCGTCGCGGAGACGCGGAAGATCCTCCACGCGCCGGACCTCCCGGTGGTCGCGACGTGCGTCCGCGTGCCGGTGCCCGTCGGCCACGGCGAGTCCGTCTTCGTCGAGACCTCGCGCGAGCTGGGGGTCGAGGAGGCCCGCGAGGTCCTGGGCGCCGCGCCCGGGGTCGTGGTCCAGGACGACCCGGCCGGCCAGGACTACCCGACGCCGATGGCGGTGGCCGGGACGGACGAGGTGTACGTCGGCCGCATCCGGCGCGACCCCTCCACGCGACACGGCCTCGTCCTGTGGATCGTGTCGGACAACCTGCGCAAGGGCGCGGCGCTGAACGCGGTGCAGATCGCGGAGCGCGCGCTGGAGCTGGGAACCCTCGGACTGGAAAAGGGAGTGGTGCGTCATGCCTGAGATCGGCAGGCTCCTGACCGCGATGATCACGCCGTTCCGCGAGGACGGCGCGGTGGACCTCGATGCCGCCCAGCGGCTGGCGCGCCAGCTCTGCGACGACGGCTCCGACGGCGTGGTGGTCGCCGGCACGACCGGCGAGTCGCCGACGCTGAGCGACGACGAGAAGGTCGAGCTCGTCCGCGCCGTGCGCGAGGCGATCCCCGACGGCAGCGTCGTGGCCGGCACCGGGACGTACGACACGCGCCACTCCATCCACGTGTCGGAGCGGGCGATGGCGGCCGGCGCCGACGCGCTGCTGTGCGTCGTGCCGTACTACAACAAGCCCCCGCAGGAGGGCATGTACCAGCACTTCCGGGCGATCTCCGAGGCCGGCCCGGTGATCATGTACAACATCCAGAGCCGCACGGGCATCAACATGACCGCGGCGACCACGCTCCGCTGCGCCGAGCTGCCAGGCGTGATCGGCGTCAAGGAGGCCAGCGGCGACATCACCCAGATGGGCTTCGTCTGCGCGGGCGCGCCCGACGGGTTCCGGGTCTGGTCCGGGGACGACAACTTCACGCTCCCCCTGCTGGCCGTGGGCGGCTACGGCGTGATCTGCGTGATCTCACACCTCGCGGGCTCCGCGATGAAAGCGATGATCGAGGCGTTCGCCGCCGGCCGCACCGAGGAGGCCCGGAGCATCCACCACGGCCTGCTGCCCGTCATGCAGTCGCTGATGACGACCGCGCCCAACCCGGTGCCGCTCAAGTCGGCGATCAACGCGCTCGGCTTCCCGGCCGGGCCGTTCCGGCTGCCGCTGGTGCCGCTGCCCGCGGCCGAGCTGGAGCGGGTGCTCGCGGCCATTCGCGGCGGCGGCGACCTGATCTCGTTCAGGGTGGGCGCCCACGTCGGCTGACACCGCCACCGAACTCGAGCAGCTGCACGCGCGCGTCCGCGCGTGCACGCTGTGCGGCCTGCACGCCACGCGGACGCAGGCCGTCCCGGGCACCGGGCCCGCGCACGCCGGCATCATGATCGTCGGCGAGGCCCCGGGGGCCAACGAGGACCTCCAGGGCCACCCGTTCGTGGGCGCGGCCGGCAAGCTGCTGGACACGCTGCTGGCCCAGATCGGCCTGAGCCGGCAGGACGTGTTCATCACCAACGTGCTCAAGTGCCGGCCGCCGATGAACCGCGACCCGATGCCGAACGAGGCCGAGGCGTGCCTGCCCTACCTGCGCCAGCAGTTCGCGCTGGTGCGCCCGAAGGCGGTGGTGATCCTGGGCCGGCACGCGCTGGAGCGGATGCTGCCGGGCGTCGGCGGCATCTCGCGCGTGCACGGCCAGATCTTCATGCGCTCGGGCGTGGCGTTCATGCCCTGCTACCACCCGGCCGCCGCGCTGCACAACGGGGCGCTGCTCGCCGACCTGCAGCGCGACTTCGACCGGGTCCGCGAGTACCTGGACCGCGCGCTGGCGCCGCCGGCGCCGCCCGAGGCCGCGGCGTCGCCATCCGCCTCAGCCGAATTCCACCGAGCAGTCGGCGACTCGACGCCACGTCCGCCTCCGTCGGTGGAATCCGGCTCCGATCAGGAGCAGCTCCCGCTGACCTGACAGTGGCATCGCTTCGCTACATCCCGCTGGGCGGCCTCGGAGAGGTCGGCCTCAACATGTGGGCGCTGGAGTGGGAGGGCCAGGTGCTCGTGGTCGACGCCGGCCTGATGTTCCCCCACGAGGAGATGCTCGGGGTGGACCTGGTGCTGCCCGACCCCTCGTACCTGCTGGAGGCGGGCCGCAAGGTGCTGGGGGTGTTCCTGACCCACGGCCACGAGGACCACATCGGCGGCCTGCCGTTCCTGCTCAAGCGGATGAACGTGCCCGTCTTCGGCACCGCGATCACGCTCGGCCTGGCCAGGCCGCGGCTGCGCGAGCACCGCGTGCTGCGCGAGGCGGACCTGCGCGTGGTCCGGCTCGGCGACCGCGTGCAGCTGGGCCCGTTCCGGGTCGAGACGATCGCGGTGTGCCACAGCATCCCGGACGCGGCCGCGCTGGCGATCGAGACGCCGATCGGCCGCGTCGTCTACACCAGCGACTTCAAACTGGAGCAGAACCCGCCCTGGGGCCACGGCACCGACGTCGAGCGCTTCCGCCGGCTCGGCGACGACGGCGTGCTGCTGCTCCTCAGCGACTCCACGAACGCCGAGCGAGAGGGCTCCAGCGGCTCCGAGCGCGAGCTGCTGCCGCGCTTCGAGCGCATCTTCGACGAAGCGCCCGGCCGCATCGTCGTGGCCACGTTCGCGTCGAACATCCACCGCATCCAGCTCGCCGTGCGGCTGGCGGCGGAGCACGGCCGGCGCGTCGCGCTGGCCGGGCGCAGCCTGCGCAACGCGTTCGCGACCGCCCGCGAGCTGGGCCACCTGGAGGTGCCGGACGGCCTGGTCGCGCGGCTGGAGGACGTCACCGAGGATCCGCGGCTGGTGCTGCTGACCGCGGGCAGCCAGGGCGAGCCCGTGTCCGCGCTCTCGCGGTTCGCCGCCCGCCGCCACCCGGTCGTCAACGTGCGCGACGGCGACTGGGTGGTCATCTCGGCACGGCCCATCCCGGGCAACGAGCGGATGGTCCACCACACGATCGACAACCTGTACCGGAACGGCGCGGCGCGCGTGCTCTACCCCGAGTACGAGCACGTGCACGTGTCCGGCCACGCGCACCGCGGCGAGCTGCGCGAGATGCTGCGCCTGGTGCGGCCGCACTTCTTCATCCCGGTCCACGGCGAGTACCGCCAGCTCCGGCAGCACGCCGACCTGGCGTTGTCGGAGGGCATCCCGGCCGACCGCGTGCTGGTGCTGGAGGACGGGCGCGTGGTGGAGCTGACGCCCGACTCGATCCACGCCGGCGAGGAGAGCGTGGCGGGGTTCGTGTTCGTGGACGGGCTGGGCATCGGCGACGTCGAGCAGGTGGTGCTGCGCGACCGCCGGCACCTGGCCAGCGACGGCATGCTGGTGGCCACGGTGGGCATCGACCGGGACACGGGCGCGCTGCGCACGGGCCCGGACCTGATCACGCGCGGGTTCATCGACCCCGACCTGTCCGAGGACCTGATGGCGGAGGCCCGGGAGGCGGTCGTGCGGGCGGTGACGGGCATGGGCCGGCGGCCCGACCCGACGCTCCTCCAGGAGGCGATCCACGACGCGGTCGTCCGGGTGCTGTGGAAGCGCACCCGGCGCCGGCCGATGGTGATCCCGCTCCTGACGGAGCTGTAGCGGGCGGCCCGGGCGCACTATCCTTTCCCGCCATGTCCTCGCCACCACGGCGCCCCAGCGAGCGGGCCGACAACGACATCGCCGACTACGCCCCCCTGACGGCCCTCGCGGGCCGCATCGTGGACGCGCTGCCCTCCGGGTCGCCGATGGCCTGGCGCGAGCCCACGTACCGGACGGTGCTCTCCGCGGTCATCAGCGACCGCCTCGAGAACGACACCGGCGACCTGGAGGAGGGCGACGTCGAGAGCCTGGCCGAGTTCGTGCGCGCGGCGGCCACGGCGGCGTCCGCGGCCCCGGCGGAGTTCCGCGACGCGGCGTTCGAGGTCGTGCTCGAGGGCCTGCTCCAGGACTGGGTCGAGAACTGGAACGAGTCCGACGACGAGGACGAGGACGAGGACGGGTGACGTCCTGACGGTCGTGGTACGGTAAGCCAGCGCGACTCGAGCGCGCTGGCCGACCCACCAACATCCCACTCTTGCCTCGCACCACAACCCGATCCGCCCGTTCCAGCGGCTCCACGACCCGGCGCCCGGCGAGCCGGTCGCGGCGGCCGCGGGCGTCCGCGAAGCCAGCCGCTCCCCTCCTCACGCCGACGCAGGCCCGCGAGGTGGGGGGCGTGCTCCTCGTCGGGGCCGGCCTGCTCTGCCTGGTCAGCGTCCTGATCGGCGGCGCGCCGCTCCTCGACCGGCTCCACGCGGACATCCAGGGCGCGTTCGGCTATGGCTGGCTGATCCCCGTCGCCTCGGCGATGGCGCTGGGCGTCCTCTGGATCTGGCCCCACCCGCTGCCGCTGCGCGGCGCCCATCTCGCGGCCGGCGTGGTCGGCGCCCTGTCGGTGCTGGGCCTCATGAGCGTGGCGGACGCGCCGGCCGGCGGCCTGGTGGGCCACCTGGTGGACCGCGTCCTGGCCAGCGTGGCGGGCGCGGTCGGCGCGGCGCTGATCCTGACGCTCGTCCTGGTGCTGGCCGCCATCGTCACGTTCCGGTTCAGCGTCGGGACGGTGCTGGTGGCCGCCGTGGCGACCGTGCGGGCCGCCTACGCCGAGCGGCAGCGCCTGGAGGCGCTGGTCCGCCGGCCCCGGGACGAGGCCGCGGGCGCCGAGACCCCGAAGCCGCGCCGGCGCGCGCTCGCCGCCGCGCTGGCCAGCGCCGGGGTCGGGCCGCCGAGCGCCGAGGCCGCGATCGCCGCCCTGCCGGAGGCGCTGGACACGGAGCCGGAGCCCGTGCCGGCCTGGACGCCCGACGCCCACGAGGCGCAGGAGGAGCGCGCGCTGGCCGCCGCCCGCCTGCGCGCCCGGCAGGAGGCGACCACCACGTGGACGCCGCCGCCCGCGCCGGAGCCGGAGCCCGACGCCGGGGCGGCCGCGGGCGAGGGCGCCGGGACCGTCGCCGGCGACTGGGACGACGAGCCGGAGGTGGACTGGAAGCTCCCGCCGGTGAGCCTGCTGGACAGCGTCACGGCCAAGAAGGAACGGATGCAGGACGAGATCAAGCGCAACGTCCGCATCATCGAGGGCACGCTGGCCACGTTCGGCGTCCAGGCCCGCGTGATCGGCGTCAACTCCGGCCCGGCCGTCACGCAGTACGAGCTGCAGCCGGCGGCCGGCGTCCCGGTCCGCAAGGTGGTGGCGCTCCACAACGACATCTCGCTCGCGCTG
>VBJR01000309.1 GCA_005880175.1 Chloroflexota bacterium | reverse complement strand
TCGGCAGGCGACTGATGGCGGTGCGCCATACGAGAGCGCCTTCAAGATTGCCTCCTTCTGCTCAGGCGACAGCATCACGTCGTTCACCGATCCATCTCCTTCGTCTCGCGACTCGACTTGGTGAGGGCCTCCAGCCGGAGCCTGGCCGCCGGCTGGCAGCCGGCCTCGATCGCCGACCGCCTGGCGGTCAGCCACATCGCCCCGCACTCCTCACAGACCGGCTCCCGCTCGACGCTGCCGTCCACCTCGGTGACGAGCTCGTGGGTGGCGTAGCTCCGGCAGCCGCTGTGGCACTCGCCCGGCCGCCAGTTGGGCATCGCGAGCAGCTCCTCGCGCGCCGCCTCGAAGGCCCGGCGCCGCCGCTCGACGTGGCCGGCGGCCGGGTTCTCCAGCGCGCAGCGGAGCGCGTCGAGGGTGAAGGCGAAGTCGCCCAGCACCCGCATGTAGAGGCGGAGGTAGTCGATCTCCTGCACCGCCCAGCGCAGGTCGTCGGGCGCGTTGGCGATGAGGTGGATGTCGCCGAGTGGGAAGTCTTCGTCGAAGGCGAGACAGCTCCCGCCGATCTGCAGGCCGTAGACCTCCGTGCCATCGGCGCTGGGTTCGTAGGCCCACGGCTCCTGCGTTGCCGCCTGGAGTCGCGCCTTCAGCTCGCTGAGGCGGTCCGGGTAGGTGGCGGTCATCGGTCCCTCCTGTCGGCCGCGCAGAGCGTCAGCCCCTCGGCGAAGTCGCCGGTCACCGGCCCGGCGGGCGTCGTGCCGACCACTTCGGCCACGAGGCTTCCCCGCTCGATCGGCACCGGCAGGCCAGCGGCATCGCAGTCGGCGCATGTCCCGACGACGTCGGGGAGGGCAGACGCGAAGCCGCCGAGGACGACGGCGGTGAGCGCGCTGTTCACGAACCGGGCGCTCACCACAAGTCCGGTCCAGTCGAAGGTGACGTTGGCTCCGCCGCAGCCCGGGCACCGGATGTCGGGCGCCATCACCGGCTCCTCGCGGCCCGTGCGTTGGCCGCCTTGACGACGCGCCCCTCAGCGCGGCAGAACTCGCAGCGCCGCCGCCGGTCCCCGATGCGCCGGCAGAGAACCTTCTCGGTGACGCCGATGGCCGGCTCCTGGAGGTCGAGGTAGGTCCGGCGGAACGAGGCGCCGTACTCGAACCGCTCGGGCGCCAGGAAGAAGCGGTCGTCGTACTCGACGCGCCGGCCGTCCAGGTGGCCCCACCGCTCGACGCCGCGCAGGACCCTGCCGTCCGAGCCGAGCACGCGGAACTCGGTCCGCTCGTGCATGCCGTCGGCCAGGTCGGTGATGACCAGGCGCAGCTCGCGCGTCTCCTCGTCGATGTGCAGGAAGCGGCGCATGGCTACGCAGCCCTCCCCGCCACCGCGCCGGCCGCCGCCCGGTAGCGGATGACCAGCCGCCCGTCGCCGGGCTCCGGAACGGCGGAGACCAACCAGCGGGCGGCGAGCAGCTGGAGCGCGCGGTCCAGGCGCCCGGCCAGCAGCCGCGTCCGCCCGGCGATCTCCACGCGCGTGGTGCCGCTGCCGCCGGCCTCGTACACCACGGCCAGCACCCGCTCGACGGCGGGATCGGCGGCGGCGGGCGCAGCCAGGTAGCGCCGCTGGGCCGCCTGCCGGCGCCGGTAGGCCGCCCGGTTCCGGCAGGTGGCGGTGGCGTAGCGGCGGTTGTGGGCCCGGACGGCGGGCAGCGCGGCGCCGCACCCGCACGCGCAGAGCACCGGCACCGCGGCGGCGCGGGCCCGGCGCCGGCAGGCGAGGCTGGCGAAGCGGTCGCGACCCCAGCGCTCAGGGCGCAGCGCGGTGCCGCAGCCGCAGGCGCACTCCCGCACCTCGCCGCGCGCCGCCGATCGGGCGTGGCCGGTCAGGGCCAGGATCGAGCGCTTGGTGGTGCCCAGCGCCAGCGCGATCTCCGCGATGGGCAGACCGGCCACGTGCTGGAGCACCAGCGCCCGCCGCGCCCGCGGCGTCAGCCTCGCCAGCGCGCCGGCCACCTCCAGGCGGTCCAGCGCGACGCCCTCGGGCGACACCTGTTCGGCGCCGCCCTCGACGCGGTCGCCCACCGCGATCTCGCGGCGGTCGCGCCGCCGCCAGCCCAGGAGCTTGTTCCGCGCGATCCCGACCAGCCAGTTGCCGTACGCGCCCGGCTGGTCCAGCTCGAAGCTGCCGATGCGCTGCATGGCGACCAGGAAGGTCTCGGCGACCAGGTCGTCGATGTCCGCGCCGCGGCCCGGCAGCCGGGCGGCGAGGAAGCAGCGGACCTGGGACTCGTGGCGCTCGTACAGCGCGCCGAAGGCGTCGCGGTCGCCGGCCTGGGCGCGGCGGATCAGCGGCGCCTCGTGGTCGGTGATGGCGGCGACGCGGCGTGTGCCGGTGTCGGCCGGCAGGCGGTCGTAGACCGCGACCGCCGCCATCACGCCGCCCTCCGCGGCGCTGCGCCTGCCAGGGTGTCCTGCTCCTCGCGCAGGATCTTCCGCGCTCGGCAGGTCAGCTTCCTGAGCGCCACGAACGACGTGCCCCTGCGGCGGGCGATCTCCTCGGCGGGCACTTCCGCGGCGTACTGGAGGACGATCGCCTCCCGCTGGGGCGGCGTGAGCCGGGCCAGCAACGACGCCACCTCGATGCGATCGACGACCACCTGCTCGGGGTCGAGGACGCGGTCGTCGATCGGGCTGGTGTCGCCCCACTCCGGCAGCTCGAACTCCGGATGGGTGGCCCGGTGCCGGCGGTAGTGAAGCGCATGGTGGCGGGCGATCCCGACCAGCCAGTTCACGAAGCGGCCGCTCTCGTCCAGCGAGAAGTGGTCGATCCTGGTCAGGGCGGTGATGAAGGCGTCGGCCGCGGCATCCTCGATGTCGGAGCCCGACTTCGGGAGCTGCGAGCGCAGGAAGAGCGCGACCTTGGCGTGGTGCTGGCGGTACAGCTCGCCGAAGGCCTCGCGGTCGCCGGCCTGGGCACGGCGGATGAGATCGGACTCGTCGGCGGACTCGGAACCGGCGCTCGCCGGAGACGGAACCGCTACGCTCAACTCGAACCTCCTGTGGGTTCTGCCGCCGGGCCCGTAGCTGTGGAAGGCGGGGGCTCGGTGGCGTTGCTGGGTCCGGGGCGGGGGCCAACCCGCCTCGGGCCGATCCCTCCAGTTCGGGCGCTAGGCGGCCTGTCCGGAGGTGGCCGGCTGGGCGTTGCGGGCGGGCCCGAGGACGATCCGCTCGGGCTGGGGGTCGAAGATCGCCAGCAGCAGGACGTCGTAGCGGTCGGTCGGCACGTCGGTCGGCCGGTTCAGGCGGAGCGAGGGGTAGCTCACGCCGTCCCACTCCTCCAGGTGGTCGGCGGGCTTCAGCTTCCTGGGGCGGAAGCCCTCGGCGAGGCAGAGGTCGCAGAGGGTGGCGCCGACGGCCATGGGCAGCCCGCACGGGCAGTGGCGGTGGGGCTCGCTGCCGAGGGCGCAGAGGGCGGGATGGCAGGTGTCGGCGCGATTGGAGATGGAATCCTCCAAGGCAGGAATCGCAGTCTGACGGCCAATTCGCATCCTCACGAGTAGCAGTCTACCAAGTCTGCTCGCAGTGTCAAGAGTCTGGCGCAGCCTCGCTGTACCGTAGGCACGATGGCCGAAATCGAGGGCGAGGGCCGAGGACCCACGTCCGTACTCGTGGCCGCGGTGGTGGCCGAGGCCGTTGAACGGGCGGGTAAGGCGCTAGCGTTGGCCCGGAGGATTGAGCCGCTGATCGGGCGGAGTTACGCCAACCGGACGGTGTCGGCGTGGGCCCGCGGGGACGTGATGCCCCCCGCGGACGCCGTGTTCGCCGCCGCCCTGGTGATGGGCATCTCGCTCGACGACCGTCTTGGCGTGGGTCGTGAGCCCAGCGACCTTGAGCGCCACGTATCCCACCTCCAAGGCAAGGTGGACGTGCTAGAGCAGCAGGTGCAGGAGCTCCTCGGCAGAGGATCTGCCGGGGAAGACAGTGAGGCGGCTCGTCTCCTCACCGGAGTACGGGAAGGGCTGCGCGACGTGGCCCGGGAGCTCGACATTCCTTGGGAGGAGCTGCCGGCTGATGTCCGCGATGAGGAACTGGCCCCAATCCTCGAAGCTCGGATGATGGATGTACGGGGCCAACTTGGGCTGGACTGGTCCAGCCCAAGCTCCAGAACCAGTAACAAAGCCGATGTCGCCCGCGATCTCATGCGGCAATTGGAGGAGGTGAAGGGGCGACTCATCGAACGGCGTGAACGGCGAGGTCGATCTCCGCGACGACAGGCGGCGAACTGACCATGAACCGGACCTAAAATTTTAACCGCCGGCGGGAGCGGCCACCGACGTGGCCAAGCGGGCCAGTGCGTCGCCGCTAACTCGGTAGAGCAGTTTGGAAGTGTCGGGCGGAACGCCTATCTTCGCGTAGAACTGCTGGGAGATGGGGTTGTCAGCGTCGGTTGTCCACTCGACGCGGCTGCACTGAGTTTTCAGCGCGATGCGACAAAGCTCGCTCATTAGCATCTGGCCTGCACCGTGACGTCGCGTCGTCTCGGTTACGTACAACTCCTTGAGGAAAAGGGAGCGTGTGACTCCGGCCGCCGGCCAGAGGACCGAGTACGAGGCGAGTCCAACTAGAACATCGTCATCCCAGGCCAAGAGCGCATGTGCGCTCGGAGGGTTCCCAAAGAGCACTTCCCGAATCATGGGCAGGCGCTCGGCCACAGGTTCGTCCTCCGTGGCACCGTAGAAGCGATCGACTTCGCCAAGCAGAATGGCGATCGCCTGGACATCGTTCGGCGCGGCGGGTCGCAAAGTGATCATGCGTCTCCCTCTGTACTCATCACGATCTCGCGAAGATTGCGGGCCGCTGGCGACTGCTGCACGGCAGTAGGAAGGTTGGAGATGATGCCCCTTGCACGAACGGCAATGATGCCACGCCGCTGCTCCGCCGCCAGTCCGGTGAGAGCCTGTATGGCGTATTCGGCCGCGCCCAAGAAATCCTTCGAGTAGGCCATACATGTCGCCCGGTCGAGATGTGTCAATGTGCGATCCGTGTAGTCATAGTCCGGAGTCAGCGCCAGAGCCCGCTCTTGAGCGGCCCAAGCGCGCTGGGTAGCGCCGAGCTGGGTGAGCGCATTGCTCTCGTGGAATCGCAGCTGCGCCTCGCTGTAACCAAATGCGGATGGAATGAGGTATCGGGGGTCGAGCTGAGAGAGCATCCGTTCAGCGTGCTCGACGGAGCGGATCGTTTGAGCAGAGTTGCCTACTGCCGCTTGTGCGCGGGCTTCCAGCGCCGCCGCGAGTATGGCACCGACGCACGGCGTTGAACCAGCCATCCTCTGGGCGTCCTGGGCCACGTCGATAGCATGCTGAATGTTGCCCGCGTAGTAGTAGCCGTAGGCTTCCTGTGCTCTCACCCATGAGTGAACCAGCGGATCACCTGCTTGGGCAGCAGCGATCCGTGCCGTTCTCGCCCACTGGCGGAAGGCGACCCTGTCGTCAAGCTTGACCAGCGTGAGACACATCAAACCCGCCATCTCGGCAGCGACGCGCGTAAGATCACGCGACGTACCGCGAGACTGACAGGCATCGAGGGAACCCTTGAGATCCGTGAGGTCATGAGTCAGGTCGATCAGCATAAGGCCGAGGATGGCGTCATTGAGGCCCCGCCGCACCAGGTCAATATGAGGGCTTCCGACGCCGCCTCCGACTGCGGTGCCCATCAACAACTGTAGGAATCGACGCCGGTCCACGTCGACCAGTGTCTCATACGCATTGTTGGTTGCAGCGAGGACTGCGTTTGGTGAGGACGTGCTACGTTCGGCCACAGCGGACGCGGCGAGTTCGACCAGGGCATGCAGGACCGACAGTTCCAGCTCGTGGGGCGATCGGACCCATACGATCGTTACGCCGGAGTCTTGGAGGCGGCGCCGAAAGGCCATTTGTCGGTCTGTTAGTTCGGCCATCTGGCCAGTTCCCGGAACATCCGCGGTGGCGTCCTCGTGGAGAAGGAACACGAGACGCGGCAGGCCAATAGCCGAAGCTGTCTCGAACTCGAGTTCGGTGAACGACTGACTCTGGCCAGGAACCAACGTGCCGTAGCGAAAGCCGATGATCCCCACATAAACGTCGGTCGTCGCGAGGATACGGCTGCAGTGGGTAGCGGGGTCAGTGTCCCGCGCCACGAAGTAAGCCATGTCCGCAATCGCATGTCCAGCACGGACGACCGCTGCCTCGGCCGCAGCTACGTACGAGCGCGGTTGTGGGTGGGTCCGGAGGTCCGACGTATGACTGAGGAATACTCGCCAAGGGCGGTCATGCCCGTCACGCAGGGGTGCTTCCAATTGGGAGTCAGGGCGCTGGCCGATTAGGGCGTCCACAAGCGCGGTCAATTCCGAGTCCTCGCGCGCCAGCTTCAACAACTCGATTAGCACCAATCCCGGTGGAGAGCCGCCTTGGCCTATCCGCCACATCTCAAAGATGTCTGGTGCCGGACCAGGGCGTCCGAGGCCGTTCTCGACGATCTGTGCCAACTGGGCAGTGTTCAGGCCGCGACGCTCCATGAGCCTCCGCACGAGTTCGCTGATCAATCCACCGCTGTCGGACGAGAACCGACCGTCCAGAATTCGCGACATCAGCTCGTTGCCCACGCTGTCATTCTGCCGGCAACCTACTCGCTGCCCTCAGCAGCATAGGGTGACGGGTCCTCGCGACCTCGGCCACGCAGTAGTCGGCCGGCGAGGTGTCGCGCGCCGCGAAGTAGGCCATGTTCGAGATCGCGTGTCCAGCCCGCATGACAGCCGCCTCGGCCGCGGCCACGTACGACCGCTCCCTCGGATGCTCGCGCAGGTCCGAGGTGTGCCCGAGGAAGATCCGCAGCGGGGAGTCCCGGCGCATGCCAGCAACCATCGTAGCGGGTGCGCTGAACCCGACCAGCGGATCAAGCGACGTCAAGTACCGGGGACAGTCAGGCGTGTCGCAGTGGTGTGTGTGAACTGGGCACGGAATGTTCACGCACGTCGCACCCTGTCCCACCGTGACCGACCCGCTACGCTCCCAGCCCCATGACCACGTACCACGTGCTGGCTGCCGCGGGCGACTTCGCCGACGATCTGCGTTCGCTCGGTCTCTACGACGCTGCATCCGCTCACGACGCGCTCGCCCGCTGCCTGGCCCAGCTCGACGAGGACCCTGTGGCCGAGCACGAGGCCGCGCTTCGTGATCCGGAGCTGGCCGAGCTGCTTCGCCAGGACCAGCAGCAGCTGCGCGACGCCCTCGCCGAGCCCGACGTGGCGTTCATCGTGACGCCGGTTGAGGCCGAGGCGCACTTCGTCCGCGACCACGACGGCGTGGTGAAGAAAGCCGCGAGGTTGTTCTTTACGTTGGCCCTTGACATCTTGGGGCGCTGTCGGCAGCGTGCCAAGGTATGGCTGTAAGTCCTCCGACACCCACCCTCTCCCTGCCGCCGCCGACGTGTTCCACCTGCAAGACCAACACCCCACCACCCTCTCTTCCGATCACGGGCTTGCCACCGCACGACATCGGGGGGATTGGCCTGGCGCCGGTCACCGTCGTGCTGGGCTTGCTGCTGGTATTCGTTTTGATCCTGAGCGTTGTCGTCGTGCTCAGAGCGCGTGGGAGGCGCCACAGAACCGATCGGGGGAGTTGATTCCGCACTGCGCAAGGGCCGGCACCGAACGTCCGGACCGGCGATCTCGGCTCAACGTTCGCCTCGACCAGCCGAGGTGGCCTCTCGAATGTCCGTCGATGCGGCAGCCGCCGGTCGCCGCCCGCTCCGTTCCCACTCCGCCGCGGTCGGCCATCGCCCCAGCTCGTCGCGAGCAGCCCGCAGCGCGGCCAGCATCGCTTGCGCGCGATCGTCGAGGATGGCGTCCCACGAGACGTCCACCTGGTCCGGCCGGACGCCGATGGCTTCCGCGAGCAGCTCGCGCCAGCCCCAGCGCCGCTCGATCGTCTTCGCGCACGGCCGCGTCGCCGTCGCGCACTCCCACTCGCGCCAGCGCGGCAGGCGGCCCTGCTCGGCGTGGAACGCGTGGATGGCGGCGAGGGCCTGGTCGCGGTCGCGCATGCAGGGTGACCATGATGCCCACGCCGTCCACGGCGAGCAAGCGCGGCGCCGGGTGGCGGCGCTTCAGCGTCCGTCGATGCGTGTGCACCGGATCCGACTCAGGACGCTGAAGCGCGCAGCGAAAGAAGGCCGGCGTCTGTAACACGGTGGCCCTACATCTGCAGAGCGGGATGAAGTCACATGGGGCTGGAACCGCAGTCGAGATCGCAGGGGGGACTGAAGGCAAACATGATCAGGACGACTCCGCCGAGGAGCGCGAAGAAGGCGAGGAGGAGGAGGGCGCGTTCGGCGATGGTCACCAGTCGGCTGCTGGGAGGTCTGCGCCCGGTGAGGCGCCCACTCATGGCCTTCAAGGCGGGGCCGGCAACGAACAGAAGGACGCTCGGGATGGCGTAATGAGGGTCCATCAGCAGGAGAACGCTCGACTCGGCGGTGGGTACGGGCGGTAGGACGATGACGCTGCGGCTACTGTCCAGCGGTGCGGACTCACTATACGTCTCCGCGACCGGCGGTCCGCAGAGCGGCCTGAAGTCACAAGGGGCTGGAACCGCCGGAACCGTTGTCGGCAGCGACGAAGCCAAATCCGATCAGGAGGATTCCGCCAAGGAGCGCGAACGCGCCGAGGAGGAGGACGGTGCGCTCGGCGATGGTCACCGGTCGGCCGCTGGGGGAAGGTCGGGGCCAGGTGTGAAGGCGCCCAGCGAAGGCGATCAAGGCGTACCCGGCGGCAAGCAGAAGGGCACCCGGAATCGCGTAGTGACGGTCCATCAGCAGGAGAACGCTCGACTCAGCGAGTGGGTACGGGGGTTGGACGATGACGCTGCGGCTGCTGTCGAGCGGAGTTGACTCCTTGTACATCTCCGCGAGCGGCGGCCTTCGGGCCGAGGTGCTGGCCGCGCTGGAGTCGGCGCAGGCGAGGGCGCAGTACGAGCGGGAGGCGGTGCCGATGGTGTTCGAGCGGGAGCCGTGGCGGCTGCTGCTGAAGCCTGCGGGGTATCGAGGTACCGCTACTGGCTGGCGTCGCCCGAGGTCGAGGTCTGGTTGGGCCGGGCGCTGGAGGGACCAGCGGCGCGGGTGCAGTTGCACTCGGCGCTGGAGCTGCCGGCCAACTACCCGCCCCGCCGAGCCTGGGCGCGCCCGACCAGGTCAGCTCAGTGGGTGCGGTGTTCCAGCGGAGGCTCCGTGGCGTCGAGCAAGCGGACACCGACGAGCGCCAGCCAGAGGCCAGACGCCGCCTCGAGACGTTCAGTCCGCATGATCTCGCCGTCCCAGGTGTCGACCCAGCGGCCAGCCTGGTCACCGATCGTGTAGTCGAGCTGGATCACTGGCGGCCACTCGTTGGGGCGGGAGAGGAGGCGGATGTCCACCACCCGCTTGTCGTCCCACGCCTCGCCGATCCAATCCGCGCGGAGCTGGTCGACCAGCTCCTTCGCGCGGCCGCTCGCATGGACTGCCTGTGCCATCTTGTCTGGCCCTCATTATGGGTAGAGTTGCGGCTGCCGGCTGAGGTAGAACGCTGTGACGATCCCGAGCGGGTGGCCGTCCGCCCCGAACGGCGGCGCCTTGGCCAGGACCACCCGGAAGCCCCAGCGGCCCGTGCACGACTCCGTCAGGGCCGTGTACCGGACGGTGTACCGCCAGTTGCCGCCGCCCTGGGGGGCCACCGTGCCCTTGTCCAGCGTCTGCTGCATGGCCGCGGCGAACGCCTTGTCGTTCATCGGGTCTCCGTGGCCGAT
>VBJR01000308.1 GCA_005880175.1 Chloroflexota bacterium | reverse complement strand
CGGTTCGACTACCTGCGAGCCCGGCTGCCGCTCGACGCGCTCGACCACCTGCGCGCGGCCGGCAGCGTCGAGGAGGTCGCGATCGACGGCCGGATGGGCTTCGAGGAGGACCTGGGCTGGCCGCTGCCCGTCTGGCCGCCGATCCAGGGCGCGCCGCCGGTGCCGGCGCCGGCCTCGCCTCCGGCCCCGCCCGGGGCCCCGCTCACGCCGGACCGGCTGACGGCCGACAACCCGTTCACGCCGTCCCGCGACGTGGGCTCGCCGCAGTTCATCGCGGCCCACCCCGCGTGGGACGGCCGGGGCTCGGCGATCGCCATCATCGAGTTCCTGCCCGACCCGCGGCACGAGCTGTTCCGGGGCCCGGCGCGCGACCTGGATGGCTCTCCGTGCCCCAAGCTGCGGCGCTTCGTGAGCGCCTGCGAGCCCGGCGCCGGGGACTTCGACCCGCGGTGCTGCGCGCGCATGGACGTGGCGGTGGAGGTCAGGGGCGGCGAGTTCGCGCACGAGGGGCGTCGCTACCGGGTCCCGGGCAGTGGCCGGTACCGGTTCGGGACGTACCACCTGGTCGACTCCATCGGCCCCGGCCCGCGGTTCGCCGAGACCACGGTCGAGGTCCCGGTGCTCTGGGAAGAGCGGAGCGGCCAGGTCTGGGTGGACGTCGATGGCGACGGCGACTTCGCCGCCCACCGCCCGGTGCGAGACGTGAACGCCGCCTGGGACGTCTTCGAGTTCCCGCCCCAGGTCGGCGCCACCCAGCTGGGGCCGACGCAGGCGGTCCGCGTGCACGCCTCGCAGCGGGTGATCACGTTCCACACGGCGCTGCTGGCACACACCGCGGCGGTCGCCGCCGTCGCCGCGGGCAGCCACCTCCTGGGCGGCGATGCGCACGGCGTGGCGCCCGGCGCGCAGCTCGTGATCGTGCAGCGAGCGGGCTGGATCCTCGACCGGCGCGACCATCACGAGATCGAGGCGTTCTGCGTGGCCGCCTCCCAGCCCGACGTCAGCGTGATCTGCACCCAGCAGTCGCCCCACATCGGCTATCCCCAGGACGGGGGCTCCCTCGTGGCACGGGGCCCGGCGTCGTCCACGCTGGGCGCGGACCTGGGCGATGGTCGAGCGACGCTCGCGGCCGGGGCCTCTGTCCATCGGGACACCCTCGACCAGCGGGATCGACCGGCCCGGTTGGCCGATCCCGAGGGGGTGCTCGACTTCTCCAGCCGGGGGCCGGCCGCGGACGGCGCGATGAAGCCCGACCTGCTCGCCCCTGGCCTGTGGTTGGCCCCGGAGGAGGAGGCGCCACCAGGGGCCAGGGGACTGAGGAGCTACTCGACCCCGGCCGGTTACCGGATGGTCCGGGGCACCTCGTTCGCCGCGCCCGCGCTGGCCGGGGTGGCCGCCCTCGTGGCCAGCGCGGCCCGTCAGTCGGGACTGGCCGTGGACGGCGCCCGCCTGCGCCGCGCGCTCCTGGCCGGTGCTCGCCACATCGAGGGCTTCGCGGCGCACGAGCAGGGAGCCGGCGTGGCCGACGTGGCGGCGACCTGGGACGCGTACCGCAGGCTGCCCGGGACGCTCCCCGAGCTGGAGGTGCGCGCGCCCTTGGCGCACGCGGTCGCGGACCAGCTCCGGGAGCCGGGGCGCGGCCGCAGTCTCTTGGCGGCGCGGAGTCCCTCACGCTGCGCGTGGAGCTGCGGGGGGCGGCGGACGCGTTCTCGGTCCCCGCGGACGTCACGGTTCCGCCCGGCGGCGAGCCGGCCGAGCTCGCGGTGGACGTGCACCCGCCAGCCCACGGCATCCACTCCGCCGAGCTGCGCCTGGTCGACATGGCGAGCGGGCTGCCCGTCCACCAGACGCTGCTGACGCTGGTCGCCGCCCTCGACCTCGGCGGCGGGACGCTGACCGAGCGGCGCGCGATCGGCTCCAGGGGCGCCGCGTGGTTCGTCCGCGTCCCCGCGGATGCCCGGTCGCTGCGCTGCGCCGTGCACCCGGTGGCTGGCGAGCAGGTGCATGTGCGGCTGGTCGATCCTTCGATGCACGGGCAGCGGCGGCTCGGCCGTGCGGGCGCGGACGGCCCGCTGGCGACCACGATCGACAGGCCGGCACCGGGCGTCTGGGAGGTTCGTGTCTGGAGGGATGGGACCTCGGTCTCGGAGGTCGAGCTTCAGGTGTCGGTGTCCAGGGCGCCGTCGCAGCCCGCGATCGAGCCGATTGGACGCTGGCAGGCGCTGGCCACCCGCTCCCGTCCCGCCGTCATCGAACTCGACCTGCCGGCGGACGCTGAAGCGACCACGCTGGCCCTCCACGCACCGGACGGCGTCGAGCTGGCGCTGTTCGTCTACCGGTGGGACGGCGAGGGAGCGACGCCGGTCGGCCGCGGCCATGGCAGGACACCGAGCGTCCGGCTGGAGCGCTCCCCCACGGGCCGGCACCGCGTCCTCGTGTTCGCGGCCACGGACCTCCCGGTGGAGGTGGAGGTCCGGGCGGGACCCGGAGGATCAGCGCCTGTTGACAGCCGTCCGGCGCCAGGGTAGAAGGGGGAGGAGACCGCACACGCGTTGGGTGAGGCGCGCCGGTGGGCGAGCCTCACGAAGGGGGGAGTTCTATGGAGCTCACGAGGTACCGCGCCATCGCGTCCGTCGGCGCCCTGGCGGTCGTGTTCGCCCTGCTGCCGAGCGGCACGCCGGCGGCGCTGGAGTCCAGCGGTCCGGCCGTCTCGGACCAGCTCAGCGCCGCCCTCGCCATGGGCGGCACGACCCGCGGCAACGCGGCCTGTCCCGGCGAGGACGTCGCGTACAACCCGGCCGCCGGCCAGGACGTGGTCCTGCCGCGCGGCTACAAGATCGAGGCGTTCGCGACGAACCTCGACTTTCCGACCGGCCTCGCGTTCATGCGCACCGGTGCCGGCCGCAACGACTTCCGGGTCCTGGTGGTGGAGTCCGGCACCGGGCTGCCGGGCCGCTGCAACAGCAACGAGGCGCCGGTCTGGGGCGGCAAGCTCTCCGCGACCAATCCGCTGACCCCCGACCTCCTGGTCCTCGATCGGAATGGGCACGCCGTCCGCGGGCCGCTGTTCAAGCCGACGTCCACCGACCCGGCAACCAACACCGGCTACCAGCCCGACGGTCCGGCCATCGGCCTGGCGTTCGCGAACGGCACCGGCGGCAGGCTCTTCGCCAGCGACTCGAACCAGGGCGCCCGGGGGGCGCCCGGCAGCGGGAACAACACCTCGCGGATCATGAGCGTCGATCTGGCGACCGGCAAGCTGTCGCCGTTCATCACCGGCCTGCCGACGGGCGACCACCCGACGGAGATGCTGCAGGCCCACAACGGCTTCCTCTACTGGTCGCAGGGGTCGGCCACGAACGCCGGCGTCACGGGCCACGACAATGGCGCCGGCGGGAACCAGCACGACATCGCGTGCCAGCCGGTCACCCTCAGTGGCAACCTCTTCGCCTCGGGCGACGGACACCTGACCAGCGGCTACTCCAACCACGGCGTCGCGCGCCCCGGGGCGACCGTGCCGGCCTTCGAGAACGCGACCCAGCCCGGCATGTGCACCGGCGCCGTTCTCCGGGCCAGGATCGACGCCGCGCACCCGGAGAAGACGATCCAGCCGTTCTCGTGGGGTTATCGCAACCCGTTCGGGATCGCCTTCCCGCCCGCGGACCACGCGCTGCAGGGCAACCTGTTCGTGACCGAGAACGGCGAGGACGAACGCGGCGCCCGGCCGACGAACAACTCGCCCGACCGCCTGCAGGTCGCGCAGATGAACGCCGACGGGACGCCCGACTATCACGGCTGGCCCGACCGCTTCGGCGACCTCGATTCCACCCAGGCGGTGTTCAACCCCCAGGGCGGCCCCGGCGACGACGAGTGCGGGGCGCCATCCGTGCCGGGCAGCTTCCCGGCCTGCGTGCCGGTCGTGAAGGCGAACCACACGCCGGTGCAGCACGTGCTGGCGTTCCCGCCCCAACAGCCGGTGGCGCCGCTGGCCCTCGAGCCGGCCGACGTCGCGGTCGTGCAGCCGGACTTCGCGCCGGATTCGTTCACGCACGGCGTGGTGCACCGGGGGGCGGCCCTGGTGGCACGTGAAGGAGACTTCGGCTTCTCGGCCGAGAACGGCCAGCCCGGGGAGGGCCACGACATCCAGCTCGTCAACTTCAGCCGTCCCGGGCAGCCGCTCCGGACGCAGCTGCAGAAGTTCGCCTTCAACTGCCCGAAGGCGAACCAGGCGCACTATCCCGACGGGTCTCCCGCCTGCAAGGCGAACCCCGCCGACCTGGGCAGCAGGGACGTCGGCGGCGAGGAGGCGTTCCCCGACGGGCTCCGCGGCATCAACCGGCCGATCGGCGTCTGGTTCGGCCCGGACGGTGCGCTGTACCTCGTGGACTTCGGCGCGGTCCGGGACTTCGGCCAGAGCGACCCGGCCACCAGGTTCACGAACCCGGCGGACGCGCCCCTGGTGCAGATCCCGCACACGGGCGTGATCTGGCGGATCAGCCGGACTTCGGATTCGTAGACCGCGATCTGAACTCGGCGGAGGGGCTCGCGAGGGCCTCTCCGCCCCGGCCGCGTCCGGGGGGAGCACTGTCGAAGCTCGGGTCGACGTCGAGGCTCAGGCCGGGCCGGAGGACTCGCAGCCGTCGACCGCCGACCGGATGCGGTCGAACAGCTCGTCGGGCTCGGCGTCCTTCATCACGTAGCCCAGCGCACCGGCCTGGATCGACTCCAGGATCCGCTCCTGGTCGGAGACCGAGGTGAGAACGAGCACTCGCGTGGACGGGTCCTGGGCCATGAGCGCTCTCGTGGCCTCGATGCCGTCCACTCCTGGCATCGAGATGTCCATCAGGACGAGGTCGGGGCGTCGCTCCGCGACCAGCGGAATCGCGGTGGAGCCGTCCTCGGCGCTGCCCACGACCCTGATATCGTCCGTCAGCCCCAGGAGCTGCTCCAACCCGGCTCTCACGAGCCGGTGATCATCCACCAGGACCACCGTGATCACTGGCGTGGCAGCTCCACTCGAACCTCCGTGCCGGCTCGAGGACGAGAGGAGACCTCGAACGTCCCGCCCGCGTCCCGCGTCAGGTCGTTCAGGAGCCGCAGACCGAGATGACCCGTTGTCTGCGAGGTGAACGCCGCCGTATCGAAGCCGGAACCGTCGTCTCGAACTCTGAGCGATACCGTGCCGTTGTCGGCCGCCACACGAACGTCGACCGTGCGGGCACGCGCATGCGCCGCGACGTTGCGCAACGCCTCCCTGGCCACCCGGTAGAGCAGCCGCTCGGCCTCCGCCCGCAGTCGCAGGTCCGGCTCCACGGTCAGCGTGGTGGCGATTCCCCGGGCCCCGAAGGGGCCGAGCAGATCCCGCAGCGCCACCTCGAGGCCCTGGTCGCGCAGGCTGTTGGGATAGATGTCCACGAAGAGCGTGCGCAGTTGACGCACGCTCGTTCGCGTCTCGCCGGCGGCGTAGTCGAGCGTCTCGGCGGCGGCGAGCTGCCCCTCGCGCCGCAGCTGCCTCGACGCCACCTCGAGCGCCAGAGACACCGCGGTCAAGTCCTGCACGGTGCCGTCGTGGAGGTCCCTGGCGATCCGCCGCCGCTCCATCTCCGCCGCGTCCACCGCTCTCATGAGCAGCCCCTCGCGTTCGCGCTGTCCCTCGCGAACCTTGTTGGCGAGGGACCAGGCCAGGCTGAGCTGGACCAGTTGCATCAGGACGAGCGTGCCGACAACGGCCGGAACGAAGTTGAGCATTATCTGCCGGCCGGTCGCCTGGACCACGTCGAACCGCAGGTAGTTCTCGTACAGCACGGTGGTGCCGTCCGGGGTGTGGAGCCGCATGTACACCTCGAGCAGCTGACGGTCGCGCTGGTTCGCCTCGTACACGTTCTCGGGCCGGCTCAGATCTGTCGGGTTCGCCACCACCTGTCCCGTGTCCAGCGCCGTGATCTGGTCCTGCTCGAGGGCGAACGAGTGGCCGATCAGGCGAGGCTCATCTGAGTACACGACCTTCCCGGTGGTGGACCAGAGCTTGACGCGGACGACCGGGCCCTGGATCACGCGCTGCCTGATGGTCCGGTCGAACTCCGATCGCGCGGATCCGCCGCCCTCCAGGAGCTCGTCCGTCAGGCTGGGCTGGATGACGTCCTGGCCCATGAGGCTGGTGAACTGCCGGGCATTGCTTATCGCCTCTGAGAGACCCGTCTGGTTGAGGACCAGGATCAGGATCGTCGAGAGCACCACGAGGGCCAGGACGCCCGCCAGCGCGAACTGGGTCAGGGGCTTGGTGGCGGTTGCCGAGACAATGCCCCATCCGGTACGCCGGTGCCCATTGAGCAGCCACATGGCCGGGAGCATTCTGCCACGTCCCCCAACGCCCCGCCCACACCCGAGTCCGGTGGGGGGACTCCTCCACATCTGCCGCCGCGGCCTCGCGCCCGGGACGTCCCGGCGGTCGGACCGACACCGGGGGCGATGCCGGAACCCAGACCGACATCCAAACGAAAAAACCGTTTATCATCTCCCCCATGGTTCCTCCCACAAGTCCAGGTCCCGCGGAACGAGTGATCCAGCGCTTCGGCGGCCAGACCGCGCTCGCCAGGCTGCTGGGCCGGCGGCAGAGCACGGTCGAGCACTGGGCGACGACCGGCAGGATCCCCGCCCAGTGGCACGAGCCGCTCATGTCACTGGCTCGCGAGCGAGGCATCATCCTCGAACCGCGTGACTTCGTGGAGGGTCAGGCGCCCGCGATCGAGCCGGCCGGCGGCCGGCTGGGGGTCCTCATGGTGGGCCTCGGAGCGGTGGCGTCGACGTTCGTGGCGGGTGTCGAGCTGATCCGCCGCGGCCACGCCAGGCCCTTTGGCTCCGTCACCCAGATGGGCACGGTCCGCCTCGGCAAGCGCACGGAGCAGCGCGTGCCCCTGATCCGTGACTTCGTGCCCCTGGCCGATCTCGACCAGCTCGTGTTCGGGGCCTGGGACCCCATCGCTGACAACGCCTACCAGGCGGCGCTGAGGAGCGGTGTGCTGGATCGTCTCACCCACCTCGAGCCGATCGCGGCCGAGCTCAGCGAGCTGGAGCCGATGCCGGCGGCGTTCGACCAGTCGTACGTGCGGCGCCTCGACGGCCCGAACGTCAAGGGGCTGGTGGGGAAGCGGCGGCTGGTCGAAGCCATTCGCACGGACATCCGGGAGTTCAAGGACGCGCACGCCTGCGACCGCCTCGTCATGATCTGGTGCGCCTCGACGGAGGTCTTCCTCCAGCCGGCCGACGTCCACCGCGACCCGGACTCGTTCGCGCGGGCCCTCGACGCCGACGACCCGAGAATCGCGCGCGCCCAATCTGACCGTTGACATCCCGGCGATGGAGCAGCTGGCCGTCGAGCACGAGGTGCCGATCTGCGGCAAGGACTTCAAGACCGGGCAGACACTGGTCAAGACGGTCGTCGCGCCCATGCTCAAGGCGCGGATGCTGGGGCTCCGCGGCTGGTACTCGACGAACATCCTGGGCAACCGCGACGGTGAGGTGCTCGACGATCCTGACAGCTTCCGGACCAAGGAGGAGACGAAGCTCGGCGTCCTCCAGCACATCCTGCAGCCCGACCTGTACCCCGAGCTGTACGGGGATGTCTATCACAAGGTGCGGATCAACTACTACCCGCCGCGAGGCGACAGCAAGGAGGGCTGGGACAACGTCGACCTCTTCGGATGGCTGGGATACCCGATGCAGATCAAGATCGACTTCCTCTGCCGCGACTCGATCCTCGCCGCGCCGCTCGTCCTCGACCTGGTCCTGTTCACCGACCTGGCGCAGCGGGCCGGGATGCACGGCATCCAGGAGTGGCTGTCGTTCTATTTCAAGAGCCCGCAGCACTCGGCGTCGGTCTATCCCGAGCACGACCTGTTCATCCAGCAGACGAAGCTGAAGAACACCCTTCGCTGGCTGATGGGCGAGGACCAGATCACCCACCTGGGCCGCGAGTACTACCAGGAGGCATAGGCGGTGCTACGGCGATCGCTTCAGGTTCTTGTCAGAGCCGAGCGTCCGCAGCTGCTCTTCAGCCAGCGTGGCCGTCAGAGGCCCTGCTCGACCATGTCGAGCACGCGCTGAGCGACGGCCCGCGCCTGCTCCGCGTCCAGGCTGCGCAGCGGACCCTCGATCGTGAGCATCGCCAGTCCGTGGACGGCCGACCAGGCCATGACCTCCGCGCCCGGGCGCCGCTCCGGGGGCAGGGCGCCCACCGCCACCAGCTCGTCGAGCCGGGCCGAGAGCAGCTGGAACGGGGTCAACCCGGTGTTGCCGGCGCGGTTGGGGTCGGCCGCGTCGCGCAGGTCGGGCGGGACCGAGAACGCGGTCCGGAACAGGCCCGGCTCGGCGCGCGCGAACCCGATGTAGCCGAGCCCGATCGCTCGCAGCCGGGCCCGCGCGAGGCGCACGCGGTCGGGATCGGGCGGCACCCGGGCCAGCTCGGTCTCCATGGCGACCGCGACGGCGGTCTGCGAGGCCGCGCACACGGCGCCCAGCAGCGCGGCACGGTCGGCGAAGTGGCGGTAGGCGGCGTTCGGCACCACCCCGGCCCGGCGGGTCGCCTCGCGCAGGACCACCGCGTCGGGCCCGCCGGCGCGGGCCAGCTCCAGGCCGACCTCGAGCAGCGCCCGGCGCAGATCGCCGTGCCGCCAGGCGCTGCGGCGCTGCGCCGGCCCCGGGGCCGGCGGCGCGGTCGGGTCTTGTGGACGCTGTCCACTGACTGGTGCTATGGTGGACACCGTACACCAAATCCGAACGCAAAGGAGGATTCCCTCTGCTGTGGCACTTCCAGAAGTCGTCTCGCGGGAAGAGTGGCTGGCCGCTCGCAAGAAGCTGCTGGCCAGGGAGAAGGAGCTCACCCGGCAGCGCGACGCGCTCAACGCCGAGCGCCGCCGCCTGCCGATGGTCCGGATCGACAAGGAGTACGTCTTCGAGGGCCCGAGCGGCCGCGTCACCCTGCTCGACCTGTTCGACGGTCGCAGCCAGCTGCTCCTGAGCCACTTCATGTTCGGCCCGTCGTGGGACGAGGGCTGCCCGAGCTGCACGGCCGGCGCCGACGAGATCTCCGACGGCCTGCTCCGGCACCTCCACGCGCGCGACACCAGGCACGCGATCGTGGCCAGGGCGCCCATCGCCAGGCTCGAGGACTGGCGGACCAGGCGGGGCTGGTCGTTCCCGCTGTACTCGTCGTACGGCACCGACTTCAACTTCGACTTCCACGTCACGCTCGACCCCGGGGTCGCGCCGGTCGAGTACAACTTCCGGACGCTGGCCGAGCACCAGCAGGCCGGCTCCTACCCGATGTACGAGCCCGGCGCAGAGCCGAACGAGGCGCCCGGCCTGAGCTGCTTCCTGCGCGACGGGGACACGGTCTACCACACGTACTCGACGTTCGCGCGCGGGGCCGAGGCCACGGGCGGCTCGTACTACTTCCTGGACCTGACGGCACTGGGCCGGCAGGAGGACTGGGAGGAGCCGAAGGGCCGGGCCGCGTCCGTGCGCCGCGCGGTTCCCGACTTCGCCGACTGAGCCCACCCCCCCGTTCGCACGTCCGGGCCGCGCGGTCGCGGCCCGGACGTGCTTCATCGGACCGTCCGGGCTACACTCGAATCCACGATGACCGAGCGCCGTGCGGTGCCGGCGATTCGCTTCGACGCCACGCTCTCCACGATCGACGAGTCGACCATCCTGCGGCTGCCCGAGACAGCGAGCGCGAAGCTGCCTTCGCGTGGGCAGGTGGCAGTACAGGGAACGATCAACGACCACGCCTTCCAGACCGTCCTGGAACCGGACGGCTGTTCCGGACACTGGATGAGGGTCGATGAAGACCTGCGGCAGGCCGCCGGTGTACGACCGGGTGACACCGCGGCGCTCACCGTCGAGCCGACCAGAGAGTGGCCGGAGCCGGACGTGCCGCAGGATCTGGAGATGGCGCTGGCAGCTGCCCCTCAGGCGATCCAGGACCTGTGGCGCGGCATCACGCCGATGGCGCGTTGGGAGTGGGTCCGCTGGGTGAACGCAACGAGCAACCCCGACACGCGCAAACGACGAGTGGAAGTGAGCATCTCGAAGATGCAGGGCGGGAAACGACGGCCCTGCTGCTTCAACCTCGCCGCTTGCACCGACCCCGAGCTCGCGAGAAACGGCAGGCTCGTCGAGTCAGCGCTTTGAGCGAGGCGGGGTAGCGAGCGTCCGGCTTCACGACGATGACGCGCCAGCGCGCGCGGGCGAGCTCGAGCTCCTCCTCCTCTCGCCTCGCGGTGTGGGTGCCGGCCCTCCTCGGGGTCGCCGGCGCCGCGTTCATCGCGGGCCTGGTGCTCGACCTGGCGCGCTCGCGCGAGTAGCCTCCCGCCGCGCGAACGCCCTCCGCGGTCCGCGCTCCGTCACCGCGACGGCGAGCAGCATCAGCACTCGGAGCAGGAACCGGTCGACCCATCTGATCGCCGCCCGGCCCACGCCAGGTGCGGTTGACATCGCACCGGCAGTGTAGCCTCCGCGTCGGATGGAGAATCCCGAGGATCGCTCCGCGCGGACGCTTCGGGCGGTGTCCGACATCGGGCAGACGATGGTCTCGGATGCCGACTACGAGCAGGTGCTCGCCGCGCTGATCGAGAAGGTGTGCGGGCTGTTGGACGCGGAGTCCGGCGGGTTCATGCTCTACGAGCCGGCCGCCGGGGAGCTCCAGCTGCAGCGACCGGCCTTCGGACTCGACGACGACGACGACCGGATCGACATCTACCGGGTCCCGCTGTCGGCGGGCGGCAACGCGGTGACCGTGTTCCTCACCGGCCAGCCGTACTTCACCAACGATGCCCCGAGCGACCCACGCTGCATCCAGCGCTACATCGAACTCTTCGACGTGGAGCGGTTCGTGACCGTGAGGTTGCAGGTGCAGGACCGTCCGATCGGCGTCTTCCACGCCATGAACAGGAGGGACGGCGACTTCACCGTCGACGACCAGGACCTCCTGCAACTGGTCGCTCCGCAGCTGGCGGTGATGATCCAGGCGGCCGCGATGCTGCGCTCGCTCCGAAAGCACGAACGCGAGCTCGAACGGCTCATCCAGATGCACAACAGTCTCATCGAGATGACGATTCGCGGCCACGACCTGACCGACCTGGCGAAGCGCCTGGCCGAGCTCATCCAGCTCGACGTCGTGGTGTGCGAGGCCGGTGGTCAGCCGATGGTCGCGACCGGCGCCCGCCGCCGGCTGCCAGCGGAGGTCGCGGCCCTCTTGCGGCGCGCGACGGAGGGGCCCGTCACGCAGCACCAGACGCAGCGCGTCGGCCTCGACCAGGGCGGCGACGCGGTCGTGACTCGCATCACGGCGGGAGGCGAGAGCGTGGGCGCGATCGTCGTCCTCTGCGACGGCGACATCGCACCCGAGACGATCCGCACCATCGAGCAGGCCACCCTCGTGATGGCGATCACGATCGTGAAGCAGCGCGAGGTCGCCGAGGTCGAGCGACGGTTGCGGGCGGACGCGCTCGAGCACCTGCTCGTCGCCAGCACGACAATCGAGGAAGCCGGCCTGCTGCGACGGCTGGGCATCGAGGCCGGCGCGCCATTCCGGATGGCCGAGATCGTGGTCACGGGGGCGGCGAGCCAGCGCCAGACGGCCATCGACACCGACTTCCAGCGCCTGCACCGTCTCGTCAGCGGCCTGCTCCGCCGGGAGTGGCCCGGGGCGGTGGCCGTCACCCGTTCCAGCACCGTCACGCTCGTTCTGCCCGCATCGCCGGCGACGGCGGGCGACGCCCGCCGGCGGCTCGAACGCGTGCTGGAGGACG
>VBJR01000307.1 GCA_005880175.1 Chloroflexota bacterium | reverse complement strand
GCGGACGACCCCCGCCTGCTGGGCGCGTGCGACCTGGCGATGCTGGGCGACTTCGTCGCGTCGTTGCCGGACGGCCTGGACACGCTCGTGGGAGACGATGGTCTCAAGCTGAGCGGCGGCGAGCGCCAGCGCCTGGCGCTGGCCCGCGTCTTCCTCCGTGAGGCACCGATCCTGGTCCTGGACGAAGCGACCGCGCACCTCGACCTCGGGACGGAGCGACAGGTGCTGCAGGCGATCGACACGTTCGCCGCGGGCCGCAGCCTGGTGGTCGTGTCCCACCGGACCGCTCCGCTCGAGCTGGCCAGCCGCGTGATGGTTCTGCGGGGCCGGTGACCACCCCGCGGTCTACCGCCGCGGGCAGGTGTGCTCCCCGTGGCCGGTGCTGACCGGCCACGGGGAGCCGGTATCTCAGGGTCGAGTCAGGTAGATGGCGAACGCGTCGTGGGCGGCCTGGAACGTGAGGGGGACGGTGAACGAGCCGCTCGACGTGCTCATGTTCCGGCTGAGGACCACCTGCGGTGCGCTGAGCGGCGCCTGGTCCGGGATGCGGTCCACGGTGACGTGGATGCTGCCGTTGTTGGCCAGAAAGGAAACCGACGACAGGCCGCCGAAGGTCACGGACGCGGCGCCGGTGAAGCTGCCGTCGTCGCCGACGATGGCCACGGCGCGGCGCGCCGAGCTGTCCTCGGCCGCCGAGATCGCCGTGGACCCCACCTGGCCGGAGGTGGACACCAGCGAGCCGGTGAGGTCCGCGTAGCTTCGGAACGTCCACCAGATGCCGGTGGCCAGCCAGGTGCTCCCACTCTGGGTGAGGAGCCCGGTCAGGTTGGGCGTCTCGCAGCAGACCCAGTTGCCGCGCATCGCGTTGGCGTACCGGGACTGGGCGAGGCGCGCCAGGTACCAGGCCGACTGACCGGCCGTCTGCTGGTCACGGGGCCCGAACTCGTTCGCTGACAGCGCGATGGGCGCGATGCCGTTGGACGAGAAATCGGCGTTGATCGCCGGCGCCACGGTCACCGGGTCGTCCCCGTCGCCCTCGAGGTGGTTGGAGATCTCGTTCGGCAGCGTGCCGGCGCCCTTGACGTGGGCCAGCCAGGTCTGCCATTCGCTCGGGCTCTGCTGCGGGGTGATGGCGACGGACGGCCCCACGATCGTCGCGCCCGGGGCGATGCGCCGGATCTCGCGCACGCCCGTGTCCCACATCTGGAAGTACTGGGCGCTGTTCATGCCCCGCGCCCAGAAGACGGAGATGTCCGGCTCGTTCCAGACGTCGTACGCGAACTTGAGCCCGGACGCCTGCAGGGCCCCGACGACGGAGTCGAGGAAGCTCACGTAGTTCGCGCAGCTGCCGCCGTCGCACGGCCACATCGTGTTGGACGGCTGGCCGCCGTCCGCGCCGTAGACGTCGCTGAGGATCACCTGGTACTGCGCACCGGACAGGTGCCTGGCCTGGGTGATCGCCTCGGTGATGTCGGCCCGGGCGCCGGTGCCGAAGGTGTAGTTGTCCCCGATCCAACCTCGGGAGGCGTGGCCCGCGCCGCGGAAGGCGTTGACGCCCAGCGGCTGCAGGAACTGGTTCGCCGGAAGCGAGGCGTCCTGGCTGATCCCGTACAGGAAGCCCTCGCCCACGTGCGTCGCCGGCCTCGTCCGCGCGGCCAGGTTCACGGTCAGCGACTCCGCCGCCTGGCCGGCCGTCGGCGCCGGCCACAGCAGGGCCAGCAGCAGGGCCAGGCCGGCCATCACGAACGCACGGCCGGCTCCGGATCTCGTCCGCATCGCAATCCCTCCTTCCGCAACGTCGACGATGTCCGCGGGTCAGCCCGCGGATGCCAAATCGCCGTTCGCCTGTCTCGCGGCGGCATCCACCGCCTGGGCTGCGTTGCCGCCGGTCAGGTAGGCGGGCTCGAGCTGGTTGGCCATGTCGAGCAGCGCCTGGTTCATGCCCGGGGTGACCTGACTCGGGCAGTGCGCGTCGATGGGGTCGAGGACGGTGAGCCGCCTATCGAGGTCGCTCACGGGATTCGGCCCGGGCGGCGTCCGGCCGCGGTCCGCGGCGGCCCGGCGCTCTCCCTGACGATCAGCTCCGGCTCGGGCCCGCGCGGCGGGTCGGCGGTCGCCGTCCTCGGGTCCACCAGGCCGCGGAGCAGGCCGAACGCGACCCGGCCGAGCCCGGCGAAGTCGAGGCGGACCGTGGTCAGGGCGGGCGTGAAGAACTCGGCCAGCGGGATGTCGTCGAACCCGACCACGCTGACGTCGTCCGGCACCCGCCGGCCCGCTTCCCGCAGCGCTCGCATCACGCCGAGCGCGATGTCGTCATTGCCGCACAGCACCGCGGTGACCTCGTCGTCCGCGGCCAGGGTCTGCCCGGCCAGGTACCCGGAGCGAGGGTCCCAGCCCGCGGCCAGCGGTTCGACGACGGGGGCGCCGGCGGCCTCCAGCTCCGCCCGCCAGCCGGCCAGCCGCTGGCTGGGCGCGTCGGTAGAGGACGGGATCGACACGTAGCGCACCGTCCGGTGGCCCAGGGCGAGCAGGAAGCGCGTCGCCTGCCGCGCGGCCTTCCCGTCGTCCACCCACACCCACGGCTTCCCCCGCGCGTCGTCTCCCACCGGGGCCTCGACCATCGCGACGACCGGGACGTCCGGCGGCACGGCGCTCACCGCCATCGTCCCGGCCGGGTCGTAGGCGATCGCGATGAGCCCGGCACCCGGCTCGATCGCCCTCCTGACCGCGTCGTCCAGCTCCTGGGCGGCGACCGACTCGATCATCCGGACGCCCACCGCGTAGCCCGCGAGCCGCGCAGCCTCCTCGATGCCCTGGAGCCCCGCCGAGTACCCGTACCGGGCGGTGTTGCCCGTCAGCACGGTGACGGACTCGACCGGGCCGCCGGCCAGGGCCCGCGCCGCCCGGTTGGGCCGGAAGCCGAGCTCCGCGATGGCGGCGAGCACGGTCTCGCGCGTGGACGCCCTGACCGAGGGATGGCTGTTGATCACGCGGGACACCGTCTGGTAGGACACCCCGGCCGCCGCGGCGACGTCCCGGATGCTGCTCGTGTGACCGGTCACACGCATACCATGGATTGTGACCGGTCACATCTGGCCCGTCAAGGCACGCGAGGGCGCACCCTCCGCGGAGGAGCCCGTGATCGCATACTCCCGACACGCGGTTTCGGAAGACGCCGAGCCTCGGCGGTGTGGCCGCAGTTCGCCTTTCCCGCCATCTCGGGAGTTGTCGTGTGTACTTGAACTCGCCTCTCAGCGGCTGAGAGGTCGCGCAGCGCCTCGAACGGCCTCCTGAGGGCGCACTGCCACGTGCGTCTCGACGCACGACCGCAGGTCGCCGCCCAGCGCGTACTCGATCGCGCCGCCCACCCAGAGGCGCTCGCCGTCCGACCATGCCGCGTCCGCCGCGGCGCCGGCGACCGCCCGGGCCGGCTCGAACGCGGCGCTCGTCACGGCAGCCTCCCAGCCCTGGCCCGCTGGCGAGCCGATCTGGCGGCGGATCGCCGCCGCCGCGCCACCCAACCGCAGCGCGCGGGTCGCGTCTCCGTCCGCCATCGCCAGCACCGCCATGCCTTCCAGCGTGCCGGCCACGCCGCTCCAGTGCCCGATCGTCGCGTACCCGCGCAGGCCCGTCCCCGCCCGGCGCAGCGCCTCGGCGTTGTCGCCCGAGTAGTACGCGGCGACCCCGAGGAACAGCTCGGCCCGCGCCACCGCGTCCATCCGGCCGGCCGCGGAGGCCATGGCCAGGCCGCGCCGCAGCACCTCCCGCGCCTCGGCGACGCGGCCCTCCTGCAGGTGGAGGTCTCCGGTCATGACCAGCACGTAGGCGCGCAGCCCCTCGTCGGTATGGCCGGCCAGGACCTGCTCGTACGCCGCCCACGCACCCGCCCGGTCGCCCGAGGCCAGCGCGGCGTGCCCGATCGAGGCCCTGATCCGCGTCGCTTCGTCGCCATCGCCGAGCTCCTCCGCCAGCGCCAGGCTGCCGCTCAGCAGCTCGCGCGCCGCCGCGTACTGGCCCTGCCAGTAGGCCAGCACACCGAGCCGGTGGAGCACCTGGCACCGCTCGGCGGAGGCCGGCGAGACCACCTCCAGCGCGCCCAGGAGCCACTCGCGCCCCTCGTCGAGGTGCGAGTACGTCACCCAGAACCAGCCCAGCGCCGTGATCATCTGCACCCAGCGCGCGACCTCGTGCATCCGCAGCCACAGGAGGGCCGCGCGCAGGTCCGCATGACACGCCTCCAGGCGGTGGATCAGGTCGACCCGTCCCGGCGACCATCCGACGTCGCGGCCGGCCTCCGCCACCCCCAGGTAGTGGCGCGCGTGTCGCTCGCGGACCTCCTCCGCCGGCTCGGCGGCGGCGAGCTGCTCAGCGGCGTAGGCGCGAACCGTGTCCAGCAGCCAGTACCGCGCCGGCCCGCCCGCATCGGACTCCGGCGCGACCGCGACCAGCGACACCTCCACCAGCCGCGACAGGCGGCCGTGGACGTCGCCGCAGGCGCACACCGCCCTCGCCGCGTCCAGCTCGAACGCCCCGCGGAAGACCGACAGCCGGCGGAACAGCACCCGCTCGGCCGGCTCCAGCAGGTCGTGGCTCCAGTCCAGCGCGCCGCGGAGCGTGCGCTGGTGCTCGGCCAGGTCGGCAGGGCCGCCGGTCAGCAGCGGCAGCCGGTCGTCCAGCCGCGCCAGCAGCTCTTCCGGCGACAGCGCCGTGAGCCGCGGCGCCGCCAGCTCCAGCGCCAGCGGCAGGCCGTCCAGGCGCCGGCAGATCTCGGCCACCGCCGCCGCGTTCTCGGGCCGCGGACGGAACCGCGGGTTGGCCGCCCGCGCCCGCTGCACGAAGAGCTCGACGGCGTCGGCGACCTCGAGCGGCAGCAGCGGCAGGCGGTGCTCGCCGCGGACGCCCAGCGGCGCCCGGCTGGTGACCAGGACGGACAGCTGGCGGCACGCCGCCAGCAGTGAGGCCACGAGCCTGGCCGCCGGCAGCACGTGCTCGAAGCCGTCGAGCACGAGGAGGACGCGCCGCGAGCCCACGTTGCCGGACAGCCGCTCGACCACCGGTTCCGCGCCGTCCGGCACCGCCAGCACCTGCTGGATCGCCGCACCGACCTGGCCCGGGTCGGAGAGCGCGTTCAGCGGCACGAGCGCCACCTCGTCGCTGCCGGCCGCCAGCTCCCGGGCCAGCTCCAGCGCGAGCCGGCTCTTCCCGACGCCGGCGGGGCCAACGACCGTGAGCAGGCGCACCTCCGGCCGGCTCGCGAGCTCCAGGCCGAGGGCGAGGTCGGCGCCCCGCCCCACCAGCGGGGTGGGCGGCAGTGGCAGCCGCACGCGCGGCCCGCCCAGTGCCGGCCGCTCCGTGCGGACCGCACTCCGGGGCCGGCGGCGCGCCGACGCGGCCAGCTCGGCACGCTGCTGCGGCGAGAGGCGCAGGGCGGCGGCCAGCCGGTCGACGGTCGTCTGGTACGGGCTCCTGCGCGCCCCGCTCTCGAGCGCACTGACGGTCTTCATGCTCAGTCCCGCGCGCTCCGCCAGCGCCTCCTGCGTGAGGCGCGCCGCGATGCGGTGCCGGCGCAGCAGGGCGCCGAACGCTGGCTCCCCCGACCAGGTCCCCTCTCTCATCCCCACCCACAATCCGGAGTGCCCGAACGCCGAACACTGTAGGAGAAAGCGTGGGAGTGTGGGTAGA
>VBJR01000148.1 GCA_005880175.1 Chloroflexota bacterium | reverse complement strand
GCGACCGCTACAGCGAGGGGCTTGCGCCGCTGACCAGCTTCGTCCTCTCCGGCGGCACGCCGCAGTCGGCCGCCCTGCACCTGGCCCGCACGGTCTGCCGCGGCGCCGAGCGCCATGCCGTCGCGCTCGCGGCCGAGCAGCCGGTCAACCCGCACACGCTCGCCTACCTGAACCGCCTCAGCGACCTGCTGTTCATCCTCGCGCGGGTGCACAACGACGACGGACGCGGCGATGTGCTGTGGCGTCCGGGCGCCTCGATCGCGGAGGGGTGACGGCCCACACCGGGTGTACGCTGCCCGGCATGGCGACCGCCGGCCTGCCCGACCCGACTGACGAGCCGCAGCCGGAGCCCTCGACGATCTCCGGTGTCCCCCTGCGGCCGCTGTACACGCCGGAGACGACGCCCATCGACTACGAGCGTGACCTCGGCGATCCGGGCCGCTACCCGTTCACCCGCGGGGTCTACGAGACGATGTACCGCGGGAAGCTGTGGACACGGCCAGACGGGCCTGTCGACCGCGTTCGACATGCCGACGCTGATGGGCTACGACTCCGATCATGCGCGCTCGCTGGGCGAGGTGGGGCGCGAGGGCGTGGCGGTCGACACGCTGGCCGACATGGAGGACCTGTTCCGGGGCATCCCACTCGACCGTGTGACGACGTCGATGACGGTCAACGCGCCAGCCGCGATCGTGCTCGCGCAGTACGTCTGCGTCGCGGAGCGGCAGGGGGTGGCGGCGGAGCAGCTGGGCGGCACGATCCAGGCCACATCCTCAAGGAGTACATCGCGCAGAAGGAGTGGATCTTCCCGCCCGAGCCGTCGATGCGTCTGATGATCGACATGATCGAGTGGTGCACGCGCACGATGCCGCGCTGGCACCCGGTCTCGATCTCCGGGTATCACATCCGTGAGGCGGGCGCGACCGCGGCGCAGGAGCTCGCGTTCACGCTGGCGGACGGGTTCGCGTACGTCGAGCGTTCGATCGAGCGGGGGCTCGACGTGGACGAGTTCGCGCCCCGGCTGTCGTTCTTCTTCGCCTGCCACATGGACTTCTTCGAGGAGGTGGCCAAGTTCCGGGCCGCCCGCCGGATGTGGGCGCGGATCATGCGCGACCGCTTCGGGGCGCGCGACCCGCGCTCGTGGGCGCAGCGGTTCCACACGCAGACGGGCGGCGTGACGCTGACCGCCCAGCAGCCGCTGACCAACGTCGTCCGGACGGCCCTGGAGGCGATGAGCGCGGTCCTGGGCGGGACCCAGTCGCTGCACACCAACGGCTACGACGAGGCCCTCGGGCTGCCCTCGCAGCAGGCGGCCGAGCTGGCGCTGCGCACGCAGCAGGTGATCGCGCACGAGACCGGCGTGCCGGCGGTCGCCGACCCGCTCGGCGGCTCGTACTACGTGGAGTCGCTGACCGACCGGGTCGAGGAGGAGGCGCTGCGGATACTGGCCGAGGTGGACGAGCGGGGCGGCGCGGTCACCGCCATCGAGTCGGGGTGGATGCAGCGCCGGATCGCCGAGTCGGCCTACCGGCAGCAGCGCCGGATCGAGACGGGCGACCGCGTGGTCGTCGGCGTCAACCGCTTCCAGACCGGCGGCGGCGACGCGGTGGAGATCGTGAAGATCGGCCCCAAGCACCAGGAGGCGCAGGTCGCCGCGCTGCGCGAGCTGCGCGCCGGCCGCGACAACGGGACGGTCGAGCGCTGCCTGGACCGCCTCGAGGAGGCCGCGCGGGGCACCGACAACCTGCTCTACCCGCTCAAGGACGCGCTGGCCGCGTACACCACGATCGGCGAGTGCTGCGACCGCCTGCGCCGCGTCTTCGGCGAGTACCGCCCGCCCGACATCAGCTGAGGTGGGCCGGCGGCCCCCCCCGACGGGGAGGGCCGCCGGTGGGCGGGCTCAGATCCCGTTGTCGTCGTCGTTGCTGCCGTCGTCCACGCCCGGGGCCGGCGTGCCCGGGACGAACTGGACCGGATCGCCGGCCGTCGCGACGTCGCCCCCGTCGACGTCCTCGACGGTGCTGAACGCCGCCTGCTGGAACGATCCCGCCGCCGGCGGCGGTGACGCGATCATGAACGCCGGACGCGCGTGGGCGGCGCCCATGAACGACGTCGAGATGTAGTCGGCGACCATGAAGCCCTGGTTCGTCACGGGGACCCAGCTCAGGTTCATGGGCCCGGTCAGCACCTTCGGCTGGCTCCAGGACGCGCCGGCGTTGCGCGAGGTCACGAACGCGACCTCCAGCTGGCACGTGGCAACCGTGCAGCTGGCGTTGGGGAACGTGTAGTAGGTCAGCGCCAGCCGGGCGTGGTCCCCGAACGAGAACTGGTCCACGCCGAGGCCCGGGATGAAGTGGTCCACGTTGGAGCCGACCGCGTCGGCCGGGATGCGCTGGACGGCCGACCACGTCGTGCCGTCCTTCGAGGTGCTGAGCACCATGTCGTTGAAGCCGCACCCGGCCTCGAAGCGGCAGTCCTGCCAGACCACGTACACGTTGCCCAGGCCGTCCAGCTCGGCGGTCGGCAGCGGGGACGTGCGGACGGTGCCGCCTCCCACGCGCCGGGCCGCGATGAGGGAGATCACCACGGACGTGCCCCAGGTCTGGCCGCCGTCGTTCGATACGAACGCGCGCATGCCGCGCGTCGCCCCGACGCCCTCGAACGGCACCACGACACGGCCGTTCGGCTGCACCAGCGGCTGGCCGCCGAGCCCGTGCGCGGCGTCGCCCGTGGCCTGCGGCGCGCCCCAGGTGCGCCCGCCGTCCACCGACGTCGTCATCTGCTCGAGGTCGCGCTGCGAGGCGATGTCGAACTCGGTGTAGCAGTTGCCGAAGTGCGGGCTGAAGAGCGAGTTGTCGCAGACGGTCCAGTTCTTGTCCAGGAAGGTGTTCAGGGTCGCGACCGCGACCGGCAGGCTCCAGTGCACGCCGTCCAGGGACCGGCTGGCGAGCACGTCCACCACGCCGGTCGGCTGCCCCGGCGGCTGGTGGATGGCCAGGAACGAGATCAGCCACACGTGGTGGCGCAGGTCGAACGCGACCGAGGCGTCGCTGGCCCGGTCGTACGCCCCCGCCGGCTGCGAGAACGTGGTGACGCCGGGAAGGAACCCTTGCGCGAAGTGGTCGCCGTTGCCGTTCGTGGTCGAGAAGCCGATGTCGCTGGCGCCGCCGTCGAAGAAGCGGCCGACCTGGAACGCGGACACCCACGTCCCGCCGAACGCGAACGTATCGGGCTCCACCTCCGTCCGGTGCTGGCTGGTGGCGTTGGTGAACGGGTCCTGGCTGATCTGGACGTTCCCCCGTTCGTTGCCGGCTGCCGCCGGCGTCGCCGACAGGGCGAGCGCCGCAGCCACGCCGATCGCTCCCAACCATCTCGGGCTTCGCGCCCGGCGTGCGAGCTCAGTGAGCATCATCCCCCTCCTCTCACTCTTCGCGGGTCGCCGAATGGTTTGCTGGTCCAACCTATTCCCCTCGCGCCCGGGGGTCAAGGGCGCAGGGCCGCCGGCTCGGCCGGTCAGGAGGTCAGCGCGAGGACGCGGTCGGCGTAGTCCGCGTCGCCGCCGTACACGGCCAGGGCGCCGCGCAGCGTCCGGCGGCGGCCGTCCACCGCCCCGCGCTGGAGACGGGCCAGATACGAGCCGGCCGCGACCATGGCGTCGAGGGGCCGGTAGGGGTCCCGGGGCCGGCCGGGGGCCAGCGCCGCCTCCTGCCGCCAGGTCGAGGGCAGGAACTGCATGAAGCCCATCGCGTGCTGGCCGCCCGCCACCGGGATCGGATCGACCCAGTCGCCGATCCGGCGGCCGTCGGTGATGCCCAACAGGCTGGCCGTCGCCCCGCCGGGCTGGAGGGCGGTCCGGTCGATCCGGCTGCGCACGTCGGCCGGCACCATCGTGTCCGGCTGGCCGGCCCGGCAGCGGCCGAAGTCGCACTCGACCTCGCTGATCGCCAGGAGGACGGCCGGGTCGACGCCGGTCCGGCGGCCCGCCTCGCGGGCCACGGTGACCAGCGCGGCCGGCGCGCCGGCGGGCGCGGTCCGGGGGCCGGGCGGATCGGGCGCCGGTCCGGCCAGCGCGGCCTGCAGCTGGGGCGCGGTGGCGCCCATGAGCAGCAGGAGCGCGAGCGCGACCAGGCCCCCGGCGGTTCCCCTCCTTCCCACGTGCGCGCTGACAATAGCAGCCGAATGACTGACAAGCGCCGCGTCGATCCGATCAACGCACTCCGCCAGCGCCGGTACGAGGCGGCGCACGGCGACGCCGACGGATTCCGCCGCCAGCACGCGAAGGGCAAGCTCACCGCTCGCGAGCGCGTCCAGCGCCTCGTGGACCGGAACTCGTTCCAGGAGCTCGACCTGTTCGCCCGCCACCGCTCGCAGCTCTTCGACCTGCCCGCGCGGCGGCCGTGGGGCGACGGCGTGGTGACGGGGATGGCGCGGATCGGCGGCCGGGACGTGATGCTGTTCAGCCACGACGCGGCGGCGTTCGGCGGCTCGCTGGGCGAGGTGTTCGCGGAGAAGGTCATCAAGGCGATGGACCTCGCCTACCAGAACCGCGTCCCGATCATCGGCATCAACGACTCGGGGGGCGCCCGCATCCAGGAGGGCGTCGTGTCGCTGGCCGGGTACGCCGAGATCTTCTGGCGCAACGTCGAGTCGAGCGGCGTGATCCCGCAGCTCAGCCTGATCCTGGGCGCGTGCACGGGCGGCGCCGTGTACTCGCCGGCGATGACCGACTTCACGCTGATGGTCCACGGCGGCTACATGTTCATCACCGGGCCCGAGGTGGTCCGGGTGACGACCGGCGAGGAGGTCACGTTCGACGAGCTGGGCGGGGCGGAGGTCCACAACGTGAAGTCCGGTGTCGCGCACTTCCTGGCCCAGACCGAGGACGAGTGCTTCGAGCAGACGCGCCTGCTGCTGTCGTTCCTGCCCCAGCACTCCGGCGAGCAGCCGCCGGTGGCGCCGTGCGGCGATCCGGCCGACCGCACCGACCCGGAGCTGAGCACCCTGATCCCGGCCAGCGCCAAGGAGGCGTACGACATGAAGGAGGTCGTCCGCCGGGTGGTGGACGACGGCGCCTTCCTGGAGGTCCAGCCGTTCCACGCGATGAACATCGTGATCGGGTTCGCGCGGCTCGGCGGCCACCCGGTGGGCGTGGTGGCCAACCAGCCCAAGGTGATGGCCGGGGCGCTGGACATCGACGCGTCGGTCAAGGGGGCGCGGTTCGTCCGCTTCTGCGACGCGTTCAACATCCCGCTGGTCGTGTTCGAGGACGTGCCCGGCTTCCTGCCCGGGACCCGGCAGGAGCACGGCGGGATCATCCGCCACGGGGCCAAGCTGCTGTACGCGTTCTGCGAGGCGACGGTGCCCAAGCTGACCGTGATCACGCGCAAGGCCTACGGCGGGGCGTACTGCGTGATGTGCTCCAAGCACATCCGGGCCGACTACAACGCCGCCTGGCCGACGGCCGAGGTCGCGGTGATGGGCCCGGACGCGGCGGTGAACGTCATCTTCCGGCGCCAGCTGGAGGCGGCGCCGGACCCGGCCGCCCGGCGGGCCGAGCTGGTCGCCGACTACACGGACCGGTTCGCGAACCCGTACGTGGCCGCCGAGCGGGGCTATCTGGACGAGGTGATCGAGCCGGCGACGACGCGCCCGGCGCTGGTCCGCGCCCTCCGCCTGGCCCAGCGCAAGGAGCGCCGCCACCCGCCCCGCTGGCACGGCAACATCCCCCTCTGAGCGGCGCCGACGCCCCGGGGCCGATTCGCTGAACCGACTACCCTTCACCTTCGGCTATGAAGCTGCTCGAATACCAGGCGAAGGAAGTACTGGCCTCGCTGGGCATCCCCATCCCGCCGGGCAGGGTGGCGCGCACGCCCGACGAGGCCGCCGCCGCGTGCGGCGAGCTGGGACCGGTGGCGGTCAAGGCGCAGGTTCCGGTCGGCGGCCGCGGCAAGGCCGGCGGCATCAAGCTGGCGCGGACCCCGGACGAGGCGCGGTCGGCCGCCGAGCAGATCATCGGCATGGACATCAAGGGCTTCCGGGTGCCGCTGGTCTACTGCGAGGGCGCGCTCGACATCGCCAGCGAGGTCTACCTCGGCTTCACCGTGGACCGCGACGCCCGGGCCAACATCCTGATGCTGTCCGCCCGGGGCGGCATGGACATCGAGCAGGTGGCCGAGGAGTCGCCGGAGGCGATCGCCCGGCTCTACCCCGACCCCTGGCGGGGACCGCTCGACTTCGAGCTCACGCAGCTGGTCTTCGAGGCCGGCCTCGGCCGCCACGCCAGGGCGCTGGTCCCGCTGATCAAGCGCCTGTACCGCGCCATCCCCGAGCACGACGCCCTGACGGCGGAGATCAACCCGCTGGTCGTGACCGGCGACGGCGCCATCGTGGCGGGCGACGCGAAGCTGGAGACGGACGAGAACGCCAGCTACCGGCAGACCGCCCTCGAGGAGCGCTACGGCGGCGTGCTGGAGGGCGACCCGTACGAGGTCGAGGCCAAGAAGCGCGGGCTCACGTACGTGTCCCTCGACGGCGAGGTCGGCATCATCGGCAACGGCGCCGGCCTGTGCATGGGGACGCTGGACATGGTGCAGCGGGCGGGCGGCCACGCCGCCAACTTCTGCGACATCGGCGGCGGGGCCCGAGCCGAGGTGGTCGAGAACGCCCTGACGGTGATCCTGATGAACCCCCGCGTGCGCGGGATCCTGATCAACGTCTTCGGCGGCATCACCCGCGGCGACGAGGTGGCCAGGGGCCTGGTGCAGGCGCGCGACAACCTGCGCATGACGCTGCCGCTGGTGGTGCGTCTGTCGGGCACGAACGAAGAGGAGGGCCGAGCGATCTTGAAGGACAACGGCATCGAGCCCGGCGCCAGCGGCTGGGAGGCCGCCCAGAAGATCGTGGAGCTGACGCGGTAATGGCCATCCTGCTCGATGCGCAGACCCCCGTCATCGTCCAGGGCATCACCGGCCGCGAGGGCGCCTTCCACGCCCAGCAGATGCTGCTGATGGGCACCCGCCTGGTCGGCGGCGTCAGCCCCGGCAAGGGCGGCGCCACGCACCTGGACGTCCCCGTCTTCGACACGGTGGCCGCCGCCGTGCGGGACACCGGCGCCACGGCCAGCGGCATCTTCGTGCCGGCCCCGTTCGCGGCCGACGCGATCATGGAGGCGGCCGCGGCCGGCATCACGCTGATCGCCTGCATCAGCGAGGGCATCCCGATCCAGGACATGATCCGGGTCAAGGCGTTCCTGCGCGACCACCCGCAGACGCGGCTGATCGGGGCCAACTGCCCCGGCCTGCTGACCCCCGGCCAGGCCAAGATCGGGATCATCCCGCAGCGGTTCAGCAGCCCGGGCCAGGTCGGCATCGTGTCCCGCAGCGGCACCCTCACGTACGAGACGATGGCCGCGCTCACGGCCGCGGGCATGGGCCAGTCCACGATCGTCGGCATCGGCGGCGACCCGGTCCTGGGTCTTTCGTTCTCGGACGTGATCGCGCTCTTCGAGCAGGACCAGGAGACCACGCACCTGGTGGTCATCGGCGAGATCGGCGGCTCCGACGAGGAGCGTGCGGCCGAGCTCCTGGGCCGTGGCTCCCGGCTGCACACGGTCGCGTTCATCTCCGGCCGCACGGCGCCGGAGGGGAAGCGGATGGGCCACGCGGGCGCCATCGTGTCCGGCAACCGGGGCACGGCGAAGAGCAAGGAGGAGGCGTTCAAGGCCGCCGGCGTGGCGGTCGCGGAGACCACGGCCGACATCGTGGACCTGCTCCGGGCCGCCCCCGGGAACTTACAAAGTGTTGACCGCGCTGGTGCGACGGCCCGTCGAGCCGAGGGGTAGTGTCGTGTGTGCAGATGCTCGACGATGTAGCGGCCTACCTGACCCTGGCGCCCCTGGCGGCCAGCCTCGTGCTGGGCGCGCTGGCGCTCGCGCTCTGGCTCGGTGGACGCCGGCCGGTGCCGGTCCGCGTCCGCGTGAGGCGGCGGCCCTAGCGCCCACCGCCGGATAGACTGGCGACGTGGTGGCTGTCCACGTCGCCGTGGTGCGGGCGGATGCCGAGGCCCGGCTCCGGAACGCGCTGCTGCTCGTCGGCCTGGTGCTCTGGATGGTCTACACGCGCGCCTACTGGAGCCTGCACGCCATGCACCTGGGCCTGCCCGCGTGCCCCTTCCTCACGATCACGGGCCACCCGTGCCCGTTCTGCGGCGGCACCCGGTCGTTCGCGTACACGTGGAACGGCCGGCTGTCCAGCGCCGTCCTGCTGTACCCGCTCGGCCCGCTCCTGTTCGTGGGGACGGCGGTCGCCATCCCGCTGCTGGCGGTCGCGGTCCTCGCCAACCGCGACCTGACGGTCCGGCTGCCCGAGCGCCTCCGGCGGCCGCTGCTCGGCTGCGCGGCGGGGGCCCTGGTGGTCAGCTGGGCGCTCAAGCTCACCATCCTTCCCAACTGAGGTCCCCGCGATGGATTTCGAGCTGACCGACGAGCAGCGGGCCATCCGCGACGTCTGCCGGGAGTTCACCCGCGACGTGATCGTGCCGGCCGCGCCGGCGCTCGACCGCGAGCACCGCTTCGGCTACGACATCGTCCGGCAGATGGGGGAGCTGGGCCTGTTCGGCATCCCGTTCTCCGAGCAGTGGGGAGGCACCGGCGGCGACTTCCTCTCGTACTGCATCGCCATCGAGGAGATCTCGCGGGGCGACGCCGGCATCGGCATCACGCTGGAGGCCGCCGTGTCGCTCGGCGCGTCGCTGATCCACGACTTCGGCACCCGCGAGCAGAAGGAGCGCTGGCTGCCCGACCTGCTCTCCGGGCGCCGGCTCTGGGCGTTCGGGCTGACCGAGCCGCAGGCCGGCTCGGACGCGGGCGCGACCCAGACGCGGGCCGACCTCGTGGACGGCGGCTGGGTCGTCAACGGCGCCAAGCAGTTCATCACCAACTCGGGGACGGACATCTCGGCGGGCGTCACGATCACCGCGGTGACGGCGCGCCGGCCGGGCGCCAGCCGGGGCGAGATCAGCGCGATCCTCGTCCCCCGGGACACCCCCGGCTACGTCGTCCAGCCCGCCTACGACAAGCTCGGCTGGCACTCGTCCGACACCCACCCGCTCGCGTTCGACGACTGCCGTGTGCCCGAGGAGAACCTGCTCGGGCGCCGGGGCGGGGGCTTCCGTCAGTTCCTGCGCACGCTGACCGGCGGCCGGGTGGCCATCGCCGCCCTCTCGGTCGGCCTCGCGCAGGCCTGCCTGGACGCGTCCCTGGCGTACGCCAGGGAGCGGACGCAGTTCGGGCGCCCGATCTCGAGCTTCCAGGCGATCCAGTTCAAGATCGCCGACATGGCGACCGAGGTCGAGCTGGCCCGGCTGATCACGTACCGGGCGGCGGTGGCGTACCAGGACAGCCGGCGCGGCGACGACGTGCAGCGGCTGGCGGCCATGGCCAAGCTGTACGCGTCGGAGACGTCCAAGCGCGCGGCTGACCAGGCGGTCCAGATCCACGGCGGGTATGGGTTCATCGAGGACTACCCGGTGGCCCGTTACTGGCGGGACGCCAAGGTCAACGAGATCGGCGAGGGGACGTCCGAGATCCAGCGCACGCTGATCGCCCGCGCCCTGGGCTGCTGACCCACTGACCGACTACTAGTAAGGCACGCCGCGTCGCTGTGCATTTGACAACGCCCCGGGGGGGTTTCACGATCTCCGGGTGCCTGGCCCGAGGACAGGTCGGCCAGGCTTGTCGAGAGGGCACGAAGAGCCCTTGCACGCGTCGGTTCTGAAGGGAGGATTCTGCATGACACGAGCCTGGGCAATCCGGCTGCTCGCGGTCGTGGCGGCCATCGGGCTGACCATGACCGTCGCCACGGCGGACGCTGGCGCGACCCGCTTCTCGACCAACCTGTCGGGCTTCAACGAGACGCCGCCCATCCTGAGCAACGGCTCCGGATCGTTCCACCTGACGCTGCACGGCAACTCGGCGACGTACACGGAGAGCTTCTCCGGCCTGACGAGCAACGTGACCCAGTCCCACATCCACTTCGCCGAGCGCGGCGTGGCGGGCAACGTGTTCGTCTTCCTGTGCAGCAACCTGGGCAACGGCGACCCGACCACCCCGGCGTGCCCGGCGGCGGGCGGCACCGTGACCGGGACGATCACCGCGGCGAACATCCGAGGGGTCGCCGGCCAGAACATCACGGCCGGTGACTTCCAGGCGCTCGTCCGCATCCTGCGCAGCGGCGACGCGTACGCGAACGTGCACACCGTGAACTTCCCCGCCGGCGAGATCCGCGGCCAGATCCACTTCGGGGACGACTAGAGGCGCTCAGGCGGTCGCCCGGCCCCGGCGGGGCCGGGCGACCCCCGCCCTCACTCGTCCGGGACGTCCTCCAGCTTGGGCGACATCTCGCACACCCAGCGGCCGTCGTCGAGGCGCCGGAGGAAACGCGAGTAGCCCACGTTGCGGGCGACGTTGAGGAACTGCTCCTGCGTGATCAGCGTCCGCAGCCGAGCCAGGTCGGCGTACGTCGGATCGCGCATGATCCCGCCCACGACCCCCGACAGCTCGCGCCACTGGCCCTCGCTGAGCGGCTCACCGTAGCCGGAGATCGTCACCAGGAGCGCCGCCGTGGGACCGGTGATGGTGTCCGGCAGGATCTTCTCCTGCTTGGCGCGCGCGATGATCTCTCGTCCCTGCTCGATGATCGCGGCGATGCGGTCTCGACGGACACCGATGATGTCGCGACCGCTGCCAACCGTGGTTCCCTCCAGGTATCGCGGGCCTGCTTCCATGTGATCGGACAAGTATTTTAGGTTGGCCATGAGGTTGGAACCCGGGGCGCGGTACGACGCGCTGCGCGACGCGGTCAGGGAGCTGGCCCAGTCCACGGTCCGGGAGCACGCGGAAGCGGTCGATCGCGAGCACCGGTTCCCGCGCGAGGCGATCGCGGCCGCCCGCGAGCTCGACCTCATGGGCATCCTGGTGCCCCGGGAGTACGGGGGCGCCGGCCTCGACCACCTGGCGTTCACCATCTGCGTCGAGGAGCTGGCCCGGGCCTGCGCCAGCACGTCGGTGATCGTGGACGTGCACAACTCCGTCGCCTCCGAGCCGATCCTCCTGTTCGGCACCCGGGAGCAGAAGCGGGCGTGGCTGCCGCGCCTGGCCAGCGGGGAGGTGCTGGGCGCCTTCGCGCTGACGGAGCCGGCCTCGGGCTCGGACGCGGCCTCGCTGCGGACCAGCGCCCGGCGGTACGGGGACGAGTGGGTGCTCAGCGGCACCAAGGTGTTCATCACCAACGCCGGCGAGGCCGGGATGTACCTGGTGTTCGCCCGCACGGGGAGCGATCCCCGGGCGGCCGGCATCAGCGCGTTCCTCGTGCCGGCCGAGAGCGAGGGCCTGCGCGTCGGCCAGGTGTTCGACAAGATGGGCCTGAACGGGTCGCCGACCGGCGAGCTCGTGCTCGAGGACGTCCGGGTGCCGGCGTCGGCGCTGCTGCACCAGGAGGGCAAGGGGTTCACGGTCGCCATGCGGGCGCTGGACTCGGGCCGGATCGGCATCTCGGGCCAGGCGCTGGGCATCGCGGACGCGGCCCTGACGGAGTGCCTGGAGCTGGCCCGCGAGTGGGAGGAGGGAGACGCGTTCACGCTCGCCGACATGGCGACCCGGCTGACCGCGGCCCGCCAGCTCGCGTACCACGCGGCCGCGCTCTGCTCGGCGGGCCGGCCGTTCACGCGCGAGGCGTCGATGGCGAAGCTGTTCTGCACCGACGCGGCAATGGCGCTGGCGACGGACGCGCTGCAGCTGGCGGGGCCCGAGGGCGTCGCCGCCGGGTGCCCGCTGGAGCGGCACTTCCGCGACGCGAAGGCGCTGCAGATCTACGAGGGCTCCAACCAGGTCCAGCGCGTGGTGATCGCCAGACAGCTGCTCGGCTGACCGCATAATCGTCTGCATGGACTTCAGCTTCTCGGAGGAGCAGCTCGCGATCCGCGACACCATCCGCGAGTTGGTGCAGGACAAGGTGGCGCCCAGGGCTGCGGAGATCGACGAGAGGGAGGAGTACCCCAGGGACATCGAGCAGCTCTTCGCGGAGAACGGGGTGCTGGCCATCCCGATCCCGGAGGAGTACGGGGGCATCAGCGGCTCGAGCGTGACGATCTGCATGGCGACCGAGGAGATCGCGAAGGCGTGCGCGTCCTCGTCGCTGATCCTCGGCGTGCAGTCCCTGGGCTCGTATCCGATCCTGGTCGCCGGCACCGAGGAGCAGAAACGGCGCCTGTGCCCGCCGCTCGCTCAGGGCCGGATCGCCGCGTACGCGCTGACCGAGCCGGGGTCCGGATCGGACGCGGGCGGCATGAAGACCACGGCGCGGCGCTACGGCGACGAGTACGTGATCAACGGCAGCAAGGTGTTCATCACGCACGGCAACATCGCCGACACGCTCATCGTGTTCGCGCGCACCGATGCTGACGGCGGATCGCACGGCATCAGCGCGTTCGTGCTGGAGCGCGAGCAGAGCCCGTGGCAGGTCGTGAAGCTCGAGCACAAGCTCGGGATCAAGGGCTCGCCGACCGCGATGCTCGCGTTCGACGACGTGCGCGTGCCGGCCGCCAACCGGCTCGGCGACGAGGGCCAGGGCTTCAGGATCGCGCTCAGTGTGCTCGACCGCTCCCGGCCGGGCATCGGCGCGCAGGCGCTGGGCATCGCCGAGGGCGCGCTGGAATACGCCGTCGGCTATGCCAAGGAGCGCCAGCAGTTCGGCCAGCCGATCGCGTCGTTCCAGGGCCTGCAGTTCATGCTCGCCGACATGGCGACGCAGATCGAGGCGGCTCGCCACCTCGTGTACCTGGCAGCGACGAAGGTGGACACACGGGCGCCGGACCTGACCAAGATCGCCGCGATGGCCAAGCTGTTCGCGTCCGACACGGCGATGAAGGTGACGACCGACGCGGTGCAGGTCCTGGGCGGCTATGGCTACATCAAGGACTACCCGGTCGAACGCATGATGCGCGACGCCAAGATCACGCAGATCTATGAGGGCACGAACCAGATCCAGCGCGTGGTGATCTCCCGACACCTGCTGCGATAGGCCCCCGGTCGCCTGCGCCGGAATCCACCGATCGCTCGCGTTCGAGGTCCACCACGGTCGCTCGCGCGGTGGATCCCGGCGTCGCCCGTGCGGCTTGGATTCTCAGTCGCCGCACAGATATAGTTCGCGGCGTGAACGAGCTGTCGGACAGCATCGCCTGGCCCTCGCGTGACCCCGAATGGGTCGGCAAGGTGCTGCTGACCGGGCTGATCCTGCTCATTCCCGTGGTCGGCCAGCTCGTGCTCCTGGGATGGATGCTGGCCGCGCTCGACAACCTGCGCGACGGCCGGGAGGTCCTGCCCCCGGCCGGGTTCTCGTACCTGGGACGCGGCGTGAACCTGTTCGTCGTCTATCTCGTCTACATCGCCGCGCTCCTGGCCGTGTTCGGTGGCCTGTTCGGCGCCGGACTGGCGGTGTCGCTGTCCAGCTCGAGCGCCAGCAGCCTGCTCGGCGTCGCGCTGATCCTGCTCGGCTACGCCGTCCTCCTGGTCGCCGGGCTCGCGCTGAGCCTGTTCACACCGGCCGTGGTCGTCGCCACCGAGCGCGGCGGCATCGGCGGGGGGCTGAACGTGCCCGCGGTGATCCGGCTGATCGGCGCCGACGTCGAGGAGTCGCTGCGCGCCGGGCTGTTCACGCTGGTCGCCTCGCTGATCGGCAGCCTCGGCGCCATCGCCTGCCTGGTCGGGCAGTACTTCACGACGCCGTACGGGTACGCGGTGCTGGCGGGGGTCGTGCACCACTACGAGCGGAACGCCGTGTCCAGAGCCGCCGCGCCGGCGGCGGCCCAGTCACACACCACACCAGAGAAAGGAGTCAGCAGTTGAGCGACGCACCGACGCCACCACCGTCGTCCGGCGGCGGCTGGCAGCCGCCCGGACCCCCGCCGCCGCCCCAGGGACCGCCGTGGCCGCCTCCGCCTCCGCCGGGCCCGCCGCCGGGGCCGCCCCCGCCTCCGCCCCCGCAGGGCCCGCCCTCCGGCGCGCCCCCGCCCCCGCCCCCGCCCCCGCCGCCGGGGCCGCCCCCGCCGCCCTCGTACACGCCGCCGCCGCCCGGGGGGCCGCCGCCGTACACCCCGCCTCCGGGGCAGGGCGCACCGCCGCCGTACACGCCTCCGCCGCCTCCGCCGCCCCAGGGCGCATATCCGCCTCCGGCGTACACGCCCCCGACCGGCGGCTACGCGCCCGTCATGGCGCCGCCCAATGACAGCCAGGCCACGCTCTCGCTGGTCCTGGGCATCATCAGCGTGTTCTGCTGCCCGATCCTGGGCCCGGTCGCGCTGTTCATCGGCAACGCGTCGCGCCAGCGCGTCCAGGCGAGCGGCGGCACGCTGGGCGGCGGCGGCCTCGCCACCGCCGGGCTGATCCTCGGCATCATCGGGACGATCTTCCTCGTCTTCGGTGTGATCTCTGTCGTCGTCGGCGTCGCCAACGGGCTGCGCACGACGCCGTAGCGCCGCCGCGCGAGTCGCCCGGGCCCGCGCCCGGGCGGCCCGAGCCGGCCGGTGAGCGAGCCTGCTTACAGAAGGCTTACCCGGGCCATTCGTAGAATCTCGGCGAATGGCACTGCCACCGCCCCCCCCGCCGCCGAGAGCACGGCGCTCTCTGTACCAGCAGCCGCCGTACTACCAGCAGCCGCCGCCGCGCCGTCGCCGGGGATTCCCCTGCGTCATCGTCGCGGTGCTGCTGGTCGGGGTGCTCGCGATCGGCGGCGTGGCCGGCTACCGGGTGGTCGGGTTCCTGCAGTCCGTCCTCAACGGAGGGAACCCGGTGCAGATCCTCCAGCAGCAGCTCGACCCGCCCGCGGGCTCGATCGCGTACAAGATCAAGCACGGCCAGCGGATCAACGTCCTGGCGCTCGGGTACGGCGGGCCCGAGAACGACGCTCCGTACCTGACCGACAGCATCATGGCCGTCAGCATCGACCCGGTGACGAAGCGCGTCGTCGAGATCTCGGTGCCGCGCGATCTCTACGTGCGCATCGACGCCTGGCAGGACGGCCGCAAGTACACGGAGAAGATCAACGCCGCGTTCGAGGTGCCCAACATGCCGCGGGCGTTCGGCCCGGGGCCGCTCAAGCCCGCGTACACGGGCAAGGACGGCGCGGGCCACCTGGCGGAGGCCGTGGTCGGCGGCCTGACGGGCCTGTCGTTCGACCGCTACGCCGCCGTGGACTTCAAGGCGTTCCGCACGGTGGTGGACGCGCTCGGCGGCATCACCGTGCACATGGACGGCCCGCTCGACGACTGCCACTACCCCGACTACCACAACGGGTACGTCAACCACGGCGTGCCGGTGGGCCGGCGCTGTCCGCCCGGCGCCGGCATCCACTTCCAGGCCGGCACGTACACCGTGAGCGGCGAGCAGGCGCTGCAGATCGCCCGCTCGCGCGACGCGATCGAGCCGGAGCAGGCGACGGACTTCGCCCGGGCCAAGCGGCAGCAGATGATCATCTCGGGCATCAAGGCCAAGGCCGTCTCGGTGAACGGGCTGGCGAGGGCCCCGCAGCTCATGGACGCGGTGCAGGCCGACTTCAAGACCGACATGGACGTGAACGACGTGACCGCCCTGTACAACCTGCTCGGGCACCTGCCCGACTCGTCGATCCAGCACTTCGCGATCACCGACCAGAACCTGGTCGTGGACGTGAACGGCACGGGCGGCGACTGCGGCGGCCCGCGCGGCGCGTTCGTGCTGTGCCCGGTGGACAGCACGTATCACGTCTGGCAGACCGTGTTCGGCCAGCTGCCGCTGCCCAGCCCCCTGCTGGCGGAGAAGGCGCCGGTCCAGCTCGTGAACGCCAGCCGCAACACGGTGGACCTGCAGCAGCGGACGACCGATACGCTGCGTCAGATGGGTTTGAACGTCAGCGACGGCGCCCGCCACGCGGCGCTGCTCCAGAGCACCGTCGTGGACTACTCGGGCGGCAAGTACCCGCAGACGGCCGCGTGGCTCAAGGACTTCTTCGGCGCCAACGTCGTGCCCGCGGCGTCGGCCGGCATCACGCCCGCGCCCGGCCAGCAGACCGACGGCCTCGTCGTCGTGATGGGGTCGGACTACGCCCGCCGGTGGATCGGGCAGGGATAGCGAGCTGAGCCGGGACCTGGCGGCCGAGTTCCGGGCCGGGAACGTCCGGGGGCTGGCCCGGGCCATCACGCTCGTGGAGCAGCGCGACCCGTCGGTCCGCCACCTGCTGGAATCGCTGGGGGACGCCGGCACGCGGCCGGTCGTGCTGGGCTTCACGGGCGCGCCGGGGACCGGCAAGTCCACCCTGGTGGACGCGCTGGTCGGCCTGCTCCGGGGCCGCGGGGACCGCGTGGCCGTGCTGGCCGTCGATCCGAACTCGCCGTACTCGGGCGGCGCCATCCTGGGCGACCGCATCCGCATGCAGCGGCACGCGCTCGACGCCGGCGTCTACATCCGCTCGATGGGCGCCCGCGGCCACCTGGGCGGGCTGTCGGTCGCCAGCCGGGAGGCGATCCGGCTGCTCGGGGCATTCGGCTTCGCCTGGGTGATCCTGGAGACGGTGGGCGTCGGGCAGTCGGAGCTGGAGGTGGCGGCGATCGCGGACACGACGGTCGTCGTGCTGACGCCGGGCCTGGGCGACGGGGTCCAGATGATCAAGGCCGGCATCATGGAGATCGCGGACGTGTTCGTGGTCAACAAGGCCGACGTGCCCGGCGCGGACAAGACCGCCCAGGAGATCCGCAGCATGCTCCACCTCGGCCCGAAGCTGACCTGGCGGCCGCCGATCGTCATGACGGTCGCGTCGCGGGGCGAGGGCGCCGAGGAGCTCCTCGGCGCCCTCGCCCGGCACCGTGAGCACATGGAGGCCAGCGGGGAGGGGCGGCGGCGGGCCGAGGCCCGCCTCAAGGACGAGGCGGCCGACCTGGTCGGAGAGTGGGCGAGGGCGGAGGCGAGGCGGCTGCTGGATACCGAGGCCGACCTCGCCGAGGCCCTGCTGCGCGACCGGATGCCGTACGCCGCGGCCGAGGAGATCCTGACCCGCCAGACGGGACGGCTGGTCCCAGAGGCCGCCAGGACCGACCCATAATGAGTTGGAGATGAGGGTCCGCTACAGCCGAGAAACGTGGGAGCGCGAGTACGAGGCCGCCCGCAGACGGGACGACGGCATCGAGACGAGCACGCTGTCCGGCGTGGAGGTGGAGCCGCTCTACACCCCCGAGGACCGCGGCTTGCAGGAGGAGCTGCCCGGCCAGTACCCGTACACGCGGGGCATCCACCCGACCGGGTACCGGGGGCGGCTGTGGACGATGCGCCAGTTCTCGGGCTTCGCGACGGCCGAGCAGACGAACCGCCGCTACAAGTACCTGCTGGCCAACGGCCAGACCGGCCTGTCGGTGGCGTTCGACATGCCCACCCTGATGGGCCAGGACAGCGACGCGCCGACCAGCCGGGGCGAGATCGGCCACTGCGGGGTCGCGATCGACTCCCTGGCGGACATGGAGACGCTGTTCGGCGGCATCCCGCTCGGCGACGTGTCCACGTCCATGACGATCAACTCGCCGGCCGCCGTCCTGCTGTGCATGTACCTGGCCGTCGCCGAGAAGCAGGGCGTGCCGTTCACCCGGGTCGACGGCACGCTGCAGAACGACATCCTGAAGGAGTTCATCGCCCAGAAGGAGTACATCTTCCCGCCCGAGCCGTCGATGCGCCTGGTGGTGGACTCGATCGAGTACTGCACCCGTGAGGTGCCGAGGTGGAACACGGTGTCCATCTCCGGCTACCACATCCGGGAGGCGGGCTCCACGGCCGCCCAGGAGCTGGCGTTCACGCTGGCCGACGGCTTCGCGTACGTGGACGCGTGCATCGAGCGGGGGATGGACGTGGACGAGTTCGCCCCCCGGCTGTCGTTCTTCTTCGACGCCCACATCGACTTCTTCGAGGAGATCGCGAAGTTCCGGGCGGCCCGCCGGATCTGGGCGCGCCACCTGCGCGAGCGCTACGGCGCCCGCGACGAGCGGTCGTGGAAGCTGCGGTTCCACACGCAGACGGCCGGCGTCTCGCTGACCGCGCAGCAGCCCGAGCTGAACATCGCCCGCACCGCCGTCGAGGCGCTGGCCGCCGTCATGGGCGGCACACAGTCGCTGCACACGAACGCCATGGACGAGGTGCTGGCGCTGCCGACGGACAAGGCGGCACGCATCGCGCTCAGGACGCAGCAGATGATCGCGTACGAGACGGGCGTGGCGAGCACGATCGATCCGCTGGGTGGCTCCTACTTCGTGGAGCGGCTGACGGACCAGATGGAGGAGGAGGCCGAGGCCTACTTCGAGCGGATCGACTCGTACGGCGGCGTGATCCCGGCGATCGAGGCCGGGTTCTTCCAGAAGGAGATCGCCGACGCGGCGTTCCGGCACCAGCAGGAGCTGGACCAGCACCGCCGGGTCCTGGTCGGCGTCAACGACTTCGTCTCGGAGGACGCCGACGACCTCGAGATCCTCCGCATCCCCGCCAGCCTGGAGCAGGAGCAGGCCGAGCGGGTCCGGGAGGTCCGCCGCCGCCGCGACGCCGGCGCGGCGAACCGGGCGCTGGACCAGCTCCGCCGGGCGGCCACCAGCCCCGACCAGAACCTGATGCCCCACATCCTCGAGGCCGTGCGCGCGTACTGCACGGAGGGCGAGATCATGGGCGCGATGGTGGACGTGTTCGGCCTGTACACCGAGAAGGCCATCATCTAGGTGATGTGTTGCGCTGCGGTGCTCAGACCCGATCCCCACGTTGACGTAAGCAAGGGCCCTGCCCGAGCGTATGAGTTGATCTTCCCGAGATCGCATACGTCGCCCCCGGACCCGGAGGGATGGACCGAAGGTCCCCCCAATGTCCAGAGGGAGGGGGGGTTCCGGCAGGGGCGGCCTGCCCCCACTTGCATCAAGCGATGAGCTCACACGCGCCGGCCCGGCCGGTCCGCATCGTGCTGGCCAAGGTCGGCCTCGACGGCCACGACCGCGGCGTGAAGGTCGTGGCCCGGGCGCTGCGCGACGCCGGGTACGAGGTGATCTACACGGGCCTGCGGCAGACGCCCGAGATGGTCGTGGACGCGGCCCTCCAGGAGGACGCGCAGGTGATCGGCCTGTCGCTCCACTCGGGGGCGCACATGACGCTGGCGCCCGCGGTGGTCGAGGAGCTGCGGCGGCGGGAGGCGACCGACATCCTGGTGTTCGGGGGCGGCATCATCCCGGACGAGGACATCGCCGAGCTGAAGCGCCTGGGCGTGGCCGAGCTGTTCCCGCCCGGCACGTCGCTCCAGGCGATCGTGGACTGGCTCCGCGAGCGGTTCCCGGAGAGCGCCCCCGCCTCACCCGGCGGCTGATGCGGCCAGCTGACGGCGGCTGGCGAGCCCGTTTCCACCGATACAGCACGAGGCTCTACGGTCCCGACCCGGCGGCGGCCTGGCTGACGTGGATCGGCAACGAGCGGATCGCGGTGGGCGTCATGCCGACCGGCGCCACCATCGGCAGGCTGGCGGCCGAGGGCGTCACGCACGTCGTCAACTGCCGGGCGACGTGGGAGACGTTCGTGTCCCAGGAGCTCGCGATCGAGCGGGGGATCTTCGGCCGGGCCCGCGTGGTCCACGCCCCGATGCTGGACACCGGGTGGCGCCAGCATCCGCGCCGGTGGTCGGCTGGCGCGCGGTTCGCAGCCCGGACGCTCGACGAGGACCCGACCGCGCGCGTGCTGGTCCACTGCAAGGCCGGGGTGCACCGGTCGGTGCTGGTCGCGTACGCAGCCCTCCGACTGCGCGGCCGCTCGGCGGACGAGGCCTCGCGCCTGATCCACGGCCACCGGGCCGAGGCGGAGCTGCTGCCCGCCTATCG
>VBJR01000306.1:17652-29214 GCA_005880175.1 Chloroflexota bacterium | reverse complement strand
CCGAGGACATCAGCGAGTACGGCGCGCCGCCCCCGGACAAGGTGATCGCGCACACCAACCTCTCCTGGGACAACGAGAGTGCGCCGGGTCGCGAGGCGGGCACCCTGGACACCGCCGAGATCAAGTTCCGGAACTGATTCCGAAACTATCGGCCCGTCCGCTCCGAGCATGGAACGTTCCACGGCCGTGCCGCCGCGCGTACTGGCGGTTTGACGACCCTCCTTGGCGTGACTAGGATTCCGGTAGGGTTCCGAAAGTTCCGGAGCCCGTCTGCCGGAGGGAGAGAACGTGCATTCATGCAAGGAGAGGGAACCGTGATTCGCTCGAGAGCGACGGTCGTCCTGAGCACGCTGCTCGTGGTCGGGCTGCTGGCCGTGGCGGGAGCCATCGTCACCGCCAAGCCCGCGTCGGCGCTGACCTCGACGCTGCAGCAGGTGACGAACTTCGGGAGCAACCCGGGCGGCGACCAGATGTTCCTGTACGTGCCGACGACGGTGACGGCTCGCCCGGGCATCCTGGTCGTCATGCACTTCTGCGGCGGCTCCGGGCCGACCATGTTCAACAACACGCGGTACGCCGCGCTGGCGGACCAGTTCGGCTACGTCGTCATCTACCCGCAGACGACGCGCAACGGGAGCTGCTTCGACGTGAACACGTCGCAGGCGCTGACGCATAACGGCGGCAGCGACCCGTCGAGCATCGTGTCGATGGTCCAGTTCGTCGAGCAGCACAACAACGGCGACCCGAACCGCGTGTTCGCGACCGGGCTGTCCTCGGGCGCGATGGAGACCAACGTGCTGCTGGGCTCCTATCCCGACGTGTTCAAGGCCGGCGCCGCCTACGCCGGCGTGCCGTTCGGCTGCTTCGCCGGGACGGCGAGCTTCAACAACACGTGCGCCCAGGGCCAGATCACGATGACCGCGCAGCAGTGGGGCGACCTGGTCCGCAACGCCGACCCCGGCTTCACCGGCACCCGGCCGCGCATGCAGCTGTGGCACGGCACGGCCGACACCACGCTGGTCTTCCACAACTTCGGCGAGGAGATCAAGCAGTGGACGAACGTGTTCGGGCTGAGCCAGACCCCGAGCACGACCGACAGCCCGCAGTCCGGGTGGACGCACACGACCTACAAGAACGCCGCCGGCGTCGTCGAGGTGGACGCGACCAGCGAGCAGGGCGTCACCCACAACATCCCGATCCAGGAGTCGAGCACGATCCACTTCTTCGGCCTGGACGGCGGCGCCACGCCGACGCCGACGCCCACGGGCACGCCGACCCCGACTCCCACGCGGACGCCGACGCCGACACCGACCCCCACGCCCACGGGCACGCCGACCCCGACGCCCACCGGCGGCTCCGTGACGGCGACGCCGGTCATCGCCCAGAACACGGCGTTCTTCAACGACGAGGAGGTCCGGCTGACCAGCGCCTCGCCGCTGAGCGCGCTGACGGTGACGATCGTCATCCAGCGCACGACCGGGGTCAGCTTCAGCAGCCAGTTCAACACCGCCGGCGGCCAGATCCTGCAGAGCAACAGCAGCACCGCCTCGGCGATCACGTACACGTTCACGCTCGCCAGCGGGCAGACGCTGCCGGCCGGGACCTACTCGCTGGCCGCCCAGGCGGGCGGGAACGGGACGGTCCACCCGACGAGCGGGGACACGTTCACGGTGTCCGCCACCTCGGGCGGCGCGACCTCGACCCTGAGCGGGCACTTCTAGGCCCGGAGACGAAAACGCCCGCCGCCGGCCCGGAACGGCCGGCGGCGGGCGACCTCCTCAACGGAGGCCTCCGTTCAGTCCTTGACCTCGATGCCCATGGAGCGGGCCGCGCCGACGACCATCTTCTCGGCGGTGTCCGTCTTCCAGGTGTTCATGTCCGGCAGCTTGATGTCCACGATCTCGCGCAGCTGGTCGCGGCTGATCGACATCTCGGCCCGGCGGTTGGGCTTCGCGCTGCCCTTGTCGACACCGGCCGCCCGGCGCAGCAGGCTGGCGGTGGTCGGCGTCTTCGGAGCGAACTGGAAGGAACGATCCTCGAACACGGTGATCTTCGCCGGCACCACCAGGCCCCGGCTCGGCGTCGTGGCGGCGTTGTAGGCCTGGCAGAACTGCATGATGTTGATGCCGAGCGGCCCCAGGTCCTTCGCCACCGTGGCCGGGGAAGCCTCACCGGCCTTGATGTTCAGCGTCAGGACCCTCGATACCTTCTTCTTGGCCACGGTTCTCTGCTGTTCTCCAAAAAATCGAGTGGTGTGAGCCCGCCAGCCGTCCGCGACGGCTGGAGAGGCGAACTGGAATTATACGAGGGGGCAGAGGCGGCGGGGCGCCGGCTTGCGGCTGGCGACCGAGATCGCGCCCGCCGGGGTGATCGTGCCGGTGACCTCGACGGTCGGCGGGCCCACCAGCTCGTACGCGAAGCCGTAGCCAGAGCCCTGGCGCGTCAGCTTCACCGCGTCCAGGCGGGCGGCCTCGTTGACGACCCGCTGCTCGTCCGCCGGCGACAGGCTGGCGGCGTTCAGGTGCTCGTGGCGGACGATGGCGTCGAGCTCGTCCGGGCTCTGGGCGCGCAGGGCCGCGACCCGGCGGGCGACGTCGGCGGGGTCCTCGGAGCGGAGCACCGGGCCCTGGCTCGGGTCGCAGAAGAACGGCGAGCCGACCCGATCGACCAGGCGGTACTGGAGATCGGCGGGGGAGAGGGGGGAGGGCGCCGCGCTCGCCGCGGCCCCGGGGCGGGCGACCGAGCCGCACGCGCAGAGGCCCAGGAGGACGAGCAGCGTCAGTGCCGGAGCCAGACCCTTCATCACGGACGCAACGCCTCCGGGGCCGGGAGGTAACGGCCCGGTTACTTCATCGAAGCACATGGAACCGTCGCCCCATGGTTCGCGGGCTGCCGTAGGGTCTTGCTCGTGCCGCACGACGTGCGGTGCCTGAGTGAGAACCCCACCCCGCAGCCATGCTCGGTGGAGGTGCGAGGAGGGAAACCTCCTCGCCCGCCCCGAGCGGCGGCCTCCGATCTCCGAACCAGCCATCATCGAAGGCATGGATTCTCTCGCTGGTGACGGTCCCACCCCGCTGCTGCCGCTCGCCCGCGCGCTGCGGGCCGCCGTGCCCGAGCGGCCGGCGGACGACGGCCTCTTCGGACCGGGCAGCGTCGTCTGGCGGCTCCACCGCGACCGCGCCTTCCCGATCGCCAGCGTCCGCTCGCTGCTGCTCCAGGCCCTGCACCCGCTGGCGATGGCGGGCGTCGCCGACCACAGCGACTGGCGCCGCGACCCGTTCGGGCGGCTGGAGGCGACCAGCCGGTACGTGCTCACCGTCACGTACGGCGAGCGGGCCGCGGCGGACGCCGCCGCGGCCCGCGTCCGGGCGGTGCACGCGCACGTCCACGGCGTGGACGGGGTGACCGGCCTGCCGTACGACGCGCGGGACCCGGCCCTGCTCCTGTGGGTCCACGCCGCGTTGGTGGACTCTGTGGTCCAGGTCGTCGAGCGCTACGGCCGCCGGCTGGAGCCCGGCGACGGCGACCGGTACGTGGCGGAGATGGCGCCGTTCGCCGAGATCGTGGGCGTCCCGGCCGGGCAGGTGCCCGCGACGGTGGCCGACCTGGACGCGTACCTGCGCTCGGTCCCGCTCGTCCAGGCGACGCCGGCCGCCCGCGACGCGATGGCCTACGTCCTCGACCCGCCCGAGCTGGAGGGCGAGACGCGGGCGACGTGGCGCGACCTGGGCCAGGTGGCGGTCGGCTCGCTGCCGGACTGGGCGCGGGCGCTGTACGGGTTCGCGATGCCGCCGGAGGAGCTGCTGGAGCGGGAGGCGGTGCGGCAGCTGCTGGGCGTCGTCGACCTGGGCTTCGAGTCCCTGCCCGGCGTGCTGGAGGCCAGGCAGCGAATCGAGCTCCGCACGCGTGCGTTCGCGCCTTGAGCATCCCGCGGGGCCGGCCCGCCCGGGCGGCGGTGCTGGCGCGGCTGGCGCTGCGCGCCGGCGGCCGCTACGCGGCGCGCTGGCCGTGGCTGGTGTTCGCCTCGGTCGAGCGGCGCCGGGAGCTGCGCAACGACCTCGCGCTGCGCACGGCCGAGGAGGTGGCCGAGGAGCTGGGCGCCATGAAGGGCGCCATGATGAAGCTCGGCCAGATGGCCAGCTACCTGGACGAGGGCGTCCCGGAGACGGCGCGGGCCACGATGGCGCGGCTGCGGCGGGACGCGCCGCCGATGAGCCCCGAGCTGGCGGCGTCGGTCGTCGCGGAGGAGCTGGGCGGCCCGCCCGACCGGGTCTTCGCGCGGTTCGACCCGCTGCCGTTCGCGGCCGCCTCGATCGGGCAGGTGCACCGGGCCATCACGCGGGACGGCCGGGCGGTGGCCGTGAAGGTGCAGTACCCGGGCATCGGCGAGGCGATCGAGGCGGACCTGCGCAACGCGGCGCTGCTCCGGCGGGTGTTCGGCATGGCGTTCCCGGGCCTGGACAGCCGCTCCTTCGTCGAGGAGCTGCGGGAGCGGCTGACCGAGGAGGTGGACTACCGCCTGGAGGCGGAGCACCAGGAGCTGTTCGGCGCGTACTACGCGGGTCACCCGGTGGTGCGGGTGCCGGCCGTCGTGCGGGAGCTGAGCACGCGGCGGGTGCTGACGACGGAGCTGGTCCCGGGCGCGCCGTTCGAGGAGGTGCTGGGCTGGGACCAGCACGAGCGGGACCTGGCCGCGGAGACGATCTACCGGTTCGTGTTCCGGAGCCTGTACCGACTGCGCGCGTTCAACGGCGACCCCCATCCCGGCAACTACCTGTTCCACGGCGGGGGGCGGGTCACGTTCCTGGACTACGGCCTGACGAAGTGGTTCACGGCCGCGGACCTGGCCCCGCTGGAGGACGCGGCGCGCTCGATCGCGGTGGACCACGACGGGGCCACGTTCCGGGCCGCGATGGAGCGGGCGGGGTTCCTGCAGGCGGGGGCGCCGGTCTCGACGGAGGCGGTGATCGACCACCTGGCGGCGTTCTACCGCCCGGTCCTGCGCGACACCTCGCTCACGATCACGCCGGAGTACGCGTCGGCGCTGGTGCGGCGGTTCTTCGACACCCGCAGCCCGCTGGCCCCGTACAGCAACATCCCGCGCACCTACGTGGTGCTCCAGCGCATCAACCTGGGCATGATGGCGGTCCTGGGCAGCCTGCGGGCGACCGCCAACTGGCGCCGGATCGCCGAGGAGATCTGGCCGTTCACGGCCGGCCGGCCGTCCACGCCGACGGGTGAGGCGGAGGCCCGCTGGGCGTCGGCCCGGGAGCCCCTGGCGGGGTAGGGGGCGGGCGGGCGCCCGTGGGGGTCGGCGCCCGCCCTCGGCGGGGCTACGCCCCCGTCACGGCGAAGTACGCGCCCGCGCTCGGGCCCACGAACACGATCGGGGCCACGCACGGCTGGGGCAGGGTCAGCGACTGGTTCGTGAACGCGTTCCCCGCCGCGTCGGCCGGGAAGCTCATCGACGCGACGTTGGCCGTCGCCACCTGGCCGCCGGTCGACGTCAGGCAGCTCACGACCGCCACGAACGCGGCCACCGGGTTGGTGTTGCGCAGGCTGGCGGGGACCGACGGGTCGTCGGCCATGCCGAAGATCCCCGCGATCGCCCAGGGCAGGCCCGCCGCGTTGACGCCCTGGATCGCCCCGGCCGCGCCCAGGAACGGCGCCGTGTTGCCGAACGCGCTCGTGAACCGCTGGGTCGCGACCTGGCCGGCGCCGGTCGCGCTCCCCGTGGCGGCGAACCAGGCGCCGCCGTTCGGCGACGTCACCATCACCACCGGCGCCACGCACGGCGACGGCAGCGCCAGCTGCTGGAAGATGTCCGCGTCGCCGGCCGGGCCGGCCGCGACGTTGCCCGTGATCACGTTCGTCGTCGTGATCCCGCCGCCCGCCGCCGGGGTCAGGCAGCTCACGATCGCCGCGAACGCCGGGACCGGGTTGACGCCCCGGAGCGCCGCGGGCACGGACGGGTCGTCGGCCAGGACCAGGCCCCGCACCGACACGAACAGCTGGCCGTCGGTCAGCACCGTCGCGTGGGCCTCCCTGACCGCCCAGGGCAGGCCCGCCGCGCCGACGCCCCGCACCGCGCCGGCGGCGCCGACGAACGGGGCCGTGTTGCCGAACGCCCGGTCGAACGAGACGAGCACCTGCGTCCCGCTCGTCGCGGCGGCGGGCGCCGCCGCCGCCGCCAACAGCGCCGCCACGACGCCCAGCACGGGCGCCAGGCGCTTCAGGATCGACTGCGCCATGTCCACTCCCTCCTGGATTCCTCGGCTCTGGCTCGGGCGGCCGGGCGCCGATCCCCCACAGTGGTCGGCGGCCGCCCCCGAGGTATACCGGGTCAGGTCACGCGGGAGTGGGATCGCTCCCACGTTGGAATCAGCCCGTCGACGAAGCCAGTTTCGTGGGAGCGCTCCCCGAGCACCGGTCAGTGCAGGACGGACCTGGGCGTGGGGTTGAGCCGGGTGATCACCATCCGCGGGCGGTCGAGCAGCTCGCCGACCCTGGGCGCGATCTCGGTCTTCCACCGCTCGTCCTCGTAGACGGCCGCGTACAGCCTGACCCGGTCCGCCTCGTCCTCGAAGCGGCGGATCCAGACGTACAGGTCGTCCTCCTCCTCCGCGACGAAGCTGGCGACGATGACCATCCCCTTCGACGCCTGGAAGGGGATGATCACGTCCTCCATGAACCGCGCCAGGTCGTCGCGCCGGCCCGCGGGGACTCGGGGGCTGCGCCTGGCGGCGGGACCTCGCACCCGTGGTGCCGGCGCGACGCCCTGGTGAGCGCGGCACCGAGGGTGCCCTCCGGTGGGCTAGCACTGTGCCACTTCTGGGTGGCATTCAGGGCACGAGCGGTTTTTGCCGCGTGTGAGAGTGGTCATTGGTCGGGCTTGGCCACATTCACCCGCAGCAACGGCCACCAGTGCGCTGCTTGTGGCACAGTTGCGGCTTTGCCGTACCGTCGCCACCCCAAGCGCCGGCTGAGACGTGGATACGGTACGGCAAGACCCGTTCGTGGCACATATGCCACCCAGACGTGGACCAGTGCTAGCCCACCGGAGGCCCCCCTCATCGAACCGCTCACCAGGGCGTCGCGTCGAAGCCATGAGTGCGAGCCCCCGCCGCCCGGAGGCGAGCCCGAGCGGGTCAGCGCACGATCTCGACCTCGTCGCCGTCCTCCACCTCGTGGTCGCGGCCGACCCGCTGGCCCGCGAAGCGGGCCGACGGTCCCCACACGCGAGCGCCCCGGAACGTGCCGGCCAGCGAGCGGTGGACCTTCGCCGCCACCTCCGCGACCGTCGCCCCCGGCTCCAGCGCCAGCGGCTCCGCCTCCGTCTCGCCCTCGTGTCGCAGCCGGACGCGGATCAGGCCCGTGAGCCGCCAGATCGCCTCCTCGAGCGCCTCCAGGCTGCCCTCGTCCAGGACGGACACCGCGACCGCGGGCAGGTCGGGCGCCGCCGCCCGCAGCGCGTCCAGCGCGCCGGGCGGGGCCTCGTCCCACTTGGTGACGGCCAGCAGCGCGGGCAGGTCGATGCCCGCCCCCGCCACCTCCGCGCGGACGTCGAGCAGCGGCCCGACGGCCGCGCCCGCGTCCTGGCAGTAGACGATCGCGTCGGCGCCGCGCAGGACGCCCAGCAGCGCCCGGCCGCCGCCCCGGTCCTCGCCGGCGCCCGCGATCAGGCCCGGGATCTCGACCAGCTGGACCAGCACGCCGCCGATCCGGGTCAGCGCCGGGACCGGCCGCAGCGTGGTGAACGCGTAGTTCCCGATCTTGATCTGGACGTCCGACAGGGCGTGCAGCAGCGACGACTTGCCGGCGTTGGGCGGGCCGACCAGCGCGACCTGGGCCGCGCCCTCCCGGCGGACGGCGATGCTGTCCCGCTGGACCACGCGCGAGCGCTGGCGGGTGGTCTCGATCTCACCGACCAGCCACTTGCGGATGTCGGCGAACGGGCCGTTGCGATAGTTCGGCAGCTCGCCCAGGAGGGCGCGCAGCTCGCGGACGCGCTCGCCGCCCTCCTTGCCGACGAGGCGGCGGCGGATGATCTGCATCTGCGTGCGATGAGGCATGGGCACGACTCGGTACTCCTGCTCGAAACCGGAAGACAGGCAGCGAGAAACCGACGCACCGCGACGCGCGTCTGTTCCGGCTGCTCACACCGACGCGTGAGTCGTGAGCAGCCTTCTAGCCGGTCTGTCTGCAGGCGGTCGCCCGCCAGTCGCGCTCTGAGGTCGGCATGGAAGCCTCGACCGCCATTCTATGGCCCGAGGGGCGGCGAGGTCGCCTCCTGCCAGAAGAAGTGGCCGAGCAGCGCGCCGATGACCACGATCAGCGCGAACGCGTACATCGGGTACCGGCGCGACCACGTCTGGAACCGCTGGCCGACCGACCGCCGCCGCGTCGCCTCGCACACGAAGTCGAGGGCGGCCAGGGCGCACATCGCCAGCAGCACCACCAGGGCCAGGACCCGGAGGCCCAGCTCGAGGTCCGCCGCCTCCTGGCCCGTCACTCCGTCCGCCTCCGCAGGGGGTGCCAGAGCCAGTGGCCGGCGAGGAACGTGACCAGCCACGCGACGACCAGCGTCGGGACCGTGTGCGTCCGGTTCGCGCAGCGCACGAACGACGTGATCGGCCAGCGCGGCGACGGGTCGGGCAGCCAGAACGCCCACGTCTCGTACGCGAGCACCGCCACCAGCACGAACAGGAAGACGGTGAGAGAGAGGTGCAGCGCCAGCGACGTGCGGTCCCGGCGCGGCCGGCGCGCGATCCGCTCCCCGACCAGGGGCAGCAGGCGGTACTCGTGCCGGAAGTCCCGGTGGTAGCCGAGGACGTGGCCCAGGATGAACGCGCCGATGGAGCCCAGGATGAACAGCGTGGACGCCGGCCGGCCCAGCGGGTCGGCGTTGTTCTGGCAGGGCGGCGTGGCCAGCAGGTGGGTGCCCACGGCCGCCCAGATCGCCACCCCGAGCAGGACGAGCGAGGCGCCACCGAGGATGACGAGCCGGAGCGCCCGGCCGGACGCGGAGCGCAGGCGCTGCCTGACCGGCGCCGGCGGCGGGGCCGGCGCCGTCACCAGAAGAAGTACCCGATCACGAGGCCGATGCCCAGCGCGGCGATCGGGACGGTCGGGTGGCTCCACCACTCGGGCAGGTGGTCAGCCGTCCAGCCGACCTCCAGCCGGGAGTCGATCAGCTCCACGATCGAGACGCCGAGCAGCACGACGACCAGCGCCGTCGCGGCCGTCGCCGCCGCGGCCAGCGGCCGCGGGATGGCGCCCAGCCAGAAGGCCACGCCGATGGCGGCCAGGAGCGCGCCGGCAGCCACCAGCACCGGCAGCGTGATGTCCACCGGCCGGCGCTGGTCGCCGTCGTTCACGGGTCGGCCGGGCCCGGTGGTCCCGAATTCCGCGGGACCTTCGGCCTGCATGCGATCGACGCACGATGGGATGATTGACGCGCGTGAACGACCCCGAAGGGCAGCCGGTGGATGGTGCGCTGCGGCTGATGCTCGTGGACGACCACGAGGTGGTCCGCAGCGGTCTCAAGACGATGCTCGAGGCGAACGGCGACATGCGCGTGATCGCCGAGGCGGCCACGGTCGCCGACGCGATCGCCCTGGCCGAGCGGATGAGCCCCGACGTCATCGTGATGGACGTCCGCCTGGCCGACGGCAGCGGCATCGAGGCCACCCGGGAGATCCGGGCCCGCAAGCCGGAGACGAAGGTCCTGATGCTCACGTCGTTCGCGGACGACGAGGCGCTGTTCGCCTCGATCATGGCCGGGGCCAGCGGCTACGTCCTGAAGCAGATCCGGGGCGGCGACCTGGTGCGGGCGATCCGGTCGGTCGGCCAGGGCAACAGCCTGCTCGACCCGGTCGTCACCGCGCCGGTGCTCGAACGGCTGCGCAAGGGCAAGCACCTGCTCCGCGACGAGCGCCTGGCCCGCCTCTCCGCGCAGGAGGAGCGCATCCTGGCGCTGGTGGCGGAGGGCCACACCAACCGAGAGATCGGGGACCGGCTGAAGCTGGCCGAGAAGACCGTCAAGAACTACGTGTCCACGATCCTGTCGAAGCTGGAGGTCGGCCGCCGCGCCGAGGCCGCCGCGTACCTCGCCCGGCACACCGGGACACCCGGCGAGCACAGCTGATCCGCTCACAGCGGGACTCGTAGCGTCACCGTGGTGCCCTCCCCGGGCACGGACGTGATCTCCAGGGAGCCGCCCAGCGCCGCGGCCCGCTCGGACAGGTTGCGGAGCCCCCAGCCCGTGCCGCTGGCCGACTCCGGGACGAACCCGCGGCCGTCGTCCTCGATCACCAGCACGGCCTGGTCGTCCCTCGAGCGCAGCGAGAGCCGGCACGTCGCCGCCTCCGCGTGCCGGCCGACGTTGGCCAGCGCCTCCCGGGCGACCTGGAGCACCTCGGCCGCCCGCCCGGCCAGCCGCGACGCGGTCGCCGCGTCCACGTCCACGGCGCACGCCACGCCGTGCCGCTCCTCCAGCTGGTGCGCCAGCGCGTCCAGCGCCAGGCCCGGCTGGCGGTCGGCCACCGCGCCCGGCCGCAGCCCGAAGATGTACCCGCGGAGGTCGCGGATCACCTCGTCGATCTGCGTGACCGCCCCCTCCAGGCGCTCGCGAAGGGTGGCGTCCGGCGTCAGCATGGCCATGCCCTGGAGGCCCATGCCCACCGCGAACAGGGACTGGATGGCGCCGTCGTGCAGCTCGCGCCCGATCCGCTCCCGGTCCTTGACGATGGCCAGCCGCTGCAGCTCGTCGCGGGTCCGGCGGTAGTCCATCGCGACCGCGGCCTGGGCGGCCTGCAGCTCGATGATCGCCCGCTCGGCGTCCGTCAGCGGCCGGCCGCCCGGCCGGTTGCCGACGATCAGGGCGCCCAGGCGGTGGTCGCCGGAGCCCAGCACGGTGCTCACGACCGCGCCCAGGCCGGCGGGCGCGTCGCCGGCCGGCAGCCGGGCGCCCTGGAACTCCTCGGCGAGCGGGCCCTCCGCCACCTGCACGACGAGCTCCCGGCCGGTCGGATCCTCGAGCGCGATGGCGGCGAGGTCGGCGTCCACCAGCTCGCGCGCCCGGACGACGATCAGGCGGAGCAGCTCCGCGTCGTCGCGGCCCGCCAGCGTCGCCTGCGCGATCTCCAGCGCCGAGCGCAGGCGTTCGTCCTGCTGCTTGCGCTCAGTGCGGTCGCGCGTGACCTTGACGAAGCCGCGCAGGCCGCCGTCGTCGTCGCGCAGCGCGGTGACGACCACGTTGGCCCAGAACCGGGAGCCGTCGCGCCGGATCCGCCAGCCCTCCTCCTCGTGGCGTCCGGCCGCCGTCGCCTCGACCAGGACCCTGGCCGGCTTGCCCGTCTCGGCCTCGGCCGCCGGGTAGAAGACCGAGAAGTGGCGGCCGAGGATGTCGTCGGCCGCGTAGCCCAGGATGTGCTCGGCGCCCGGGGCCCAGGCCCGGACGATTCCGCCCGAGTCGAGCAGGAAGACGGCGTAGTCGATGTTCTGGAGGACAAGCTGAAATCGCCTGCCCGAGAGCAGGCGCTCCACGTCACCCCAATCGAC
>VBJR01000306.1:0-17638 GCA_005880175.1 Chloroflexota bacterium | reverse complement strand
CCGTCGGGCCGTCTCCCGAGAAGCGTTATCCGATCTGTCGCACGTCGCTGACGACCCCCGTCAGCCCGGTCGGCGCCTCCGTCCTCCGCTCCACGTCCAGGCTGACGATCGCGCCACCGCCACCGCTGACGTCGCGGAACCAGATCTCCGTCCCCGAGACGAAGCGCGGCGCCGCCGCCTCGTCGCGCTCGAAGCCGGGCAGCACGGCGTCGGTCCTGGTGTCGAGCAGCTCCAGGCAGGGCCGGCCGGCCGGGTCGCGGCCCTCGAACACCACGGTCCGGCCGTCCGGCGACGTGTCCGGAGTCCGCCAGCCGGCGCCCGGCAGGATCGTCCGGGTCGCTCCGCTGGTCAGGTCGGCGGCGTTGACGCCGCGCCCGTCCTGGTAGTACACGCGCCGGAGGCCGGCCCACGTGGCCTCCGAGGCGCCGGCGGCCTGGTAGACGAGGGTCCCGTCGAGGCGGCGGACCTGGAGCGTGCTCTGCGTGCCCAGGGCCGGGTCCACGAGCAGCAGGAGCTGGCCGTCGGATGAGAACCGGAGCGTCGGGGGCGCGCCGCCGGAGGCCGCCGGCAGCGGGATGGTCAGCGCGACGCCCGCGGGGGGCCGGATGACCAGCTGGCTGCCCGAGCCGACGGCGGTGGCGTGGGCCACGTAGGCCAGCATCCCGTCGTTGCTCCAGGCGAAGCCGGCGATCACTCGGCCCGGCGAGGTGGCCACCGTCCGGGCGCCGCCCGCGACGTCCAGCGTGTGGATGCTGTCGGGCATTAGGTACGAGATCGCGCCGGCCGGCGCGAACCGCGCCTCGATCGCGTTCGTGGGCACGGCGGTCGGCTGGGCGTGCCCGGTGACCGAGTCGAACCGCGCGGTGGCCGTGTTGCCCTCCGGGTCGGGCGCGCCGGCGACCAGCGTCTGGTAGGACGTCGGCTCGGGGGCGGGCGCGGGCCCGACGGCCACGGCTCGCCCGCAGGAGATGGTCAGCAGCGCGAGACCTGTCACGACCGCCGGTCCGACGCGCATACACCTAGCCTCGCTGATGCGACCCGGGTCCGGCGAGGGCCGGATGGCCCGTGGCGAACCGGCCGACCGGCCCGGGCGCGTTTTGGGGGGGGGGAAGGAAACGAGCAGCAGGCCGACAGGTGCCGACCCGCCGCTCGTCGGGCAGGGAAAGGGTCTCGCTCGTATGGAAGGTACCGCTTCGCGGTCACCACCGCAGCTTCCAGAGCGTAGCGATACGTCCCCGCCCGCGGATAGGGCGGAAACTACCTGTGTCGGTACCTGAATCCCACAGGTAAGCTACCTGCGTCGCCTGTCAACACCATTCGAGCTGCGGACGTTAGGTGAGCGGACGCGTCGCGGCAGGGTTGCCGGCACCGGTCACCAGCTTCGTCGGTCGGTCCGCCGAGCTGGAGGCGCTCGCCGACCTGGTTCGTTCATCCCGGCTGGTCACCATCACCGGACCGGCGGGGATGGGCAAGACGCGCCTGGCCATCGAGGTGGCCTCGCGGCTGGACGGCGACGGCGGTGACCTGGCCCACTTCATCGGCCTGGCCGCGCTGACCGACGAGGGCTTCCTGGCCCAGGAGGTGGCCTCCCGGCTGGGCGTGTCGGAGCGGGCGGGGGAGGATCTCACCGACACGCTCGTGGACCGGGTGGGCGAGCGGTCCCTGCTGCTGGTGCTGGACAACTGCGAGCACCTGGTCGCCGCGTGCGCGCGGCTGGTGGAGCGGCTGCTCCGCGGCTGCCCCCACGTGGGCGTCCTGGCGACGTCGCTGGTCCCGCTGCGCGTGCCCGGCGAGGTCGTGTGGCGGATCGCGCCGCTGAGCGTGCCGGGCAGGAAAGCCCCCGGCAGCCGTCTGAACGGGGGCAGCGAGGCGGTCGTCCTGTTCGAGGACCGCGCCCGGCTGGTCCGGCCCGGTTTCGCGGTCGGTGCGGCCAACGCCGACGCGGTGGCGCACGTGTGCCGGCGCCTGGAGGGCATCCCGCTGGCCATCGAGCTCGCGGCGGCGCTGATGGAGGCGATGTCGGTCCAGGACGTCCTCACCCGGATGGACGCGCGCTTCCGCCTGCTGTCGGGCGAGGGCCGGCCGGACGCCGGCGGCCGCCACCGCACGCTGCACGCGGCGCTCGACTGGGGCCACCAGCTCCTCGACGAGCAGGAGCGGCGCGTCTTCCGGCGGCTGGCGGTGTTCGGCGGCGGCTTCGACCTGGCCGCCTGCGAGGCGATCTGCGCGGGTGACGGCGTGCGGCCGGACGACGTCGGCGCGTTCGTCCTGCGGCTGGTGGAGCGGTCGCTGCTGCAGGCCGACCTCCAGCGCAGCCCGGCCCGCTACCGGCTCCTGGAGCCGATCCGGCACTTCGCGGCCGAGCGCCTGGCGGAGAGCGGCGAGGAGGCGGCCGTCGGCGAGCGCCACGCCGCGCACTTCCTGGCGCTGGCGGAGGCGTCCGAGCGGGCCGAGCGGAGCGAGGACCAGGCCGGCTGGCTGGCCCGGCTCGAGGCGGAGCTCGACAACCTCCGCATCGCGCTCGCGTGGTACCGGGCCCGCAACGCCGCCGGCGGCCTCCGGATGGCGGGCGCGCTCTCGTGGTTCTGGGTCACGCGCGGCCACTACGTCGAGGGCCGGGCCTGGCTGGAGGCAGCGCTGTCGGCCACGCCGGCGACGGCGCCCGAGCGGGCCTGGGCGCTGCTGGCGGTGGCGCGGATCGTCGCCTGGCAGGCCGACTACGCCGCGGCGCAGCGCTTCTGCGAGGAGGCGCTGGAGCTGTTCGACCAGCTCGGCGAGGCGGTCGACCGGGACTGGACGCTGACGCTGCTCGGGTCGATCCACACGTACCAGGGCGACTACGAGGCGGGCCGGCGCCGCTTCGAGGGGGCCCTCGAGTCCAGCATGGACGAGCTGGTCCGGATGGAGGCGCTGGTCGGGCTGGGGGAGATGCTGCTCCAGGCGGGCGAGCTGCCGGAGGCCCGGGCCAGCCTGGAGCGGGTGGCGCGGCAGACGCGCGGGCCGGACGGCCCGCGGGGCCGCGCCGCGCTGTTCCTGGGCATCATCGCGGTGCTGGACGGGGACGCCGAGACGGCGCTCCGGTGGCTCGCGTGGGACCTGGAGATCTTCGCCCGGCTCCGCAACCAGTACGGCACGGCGGCCACGCTGGACGCGATGGCGGCGCTGGCGGTGGCCGACGCTGAGCCGCTGCGGGCGCTGCGGCTGTGCGGGGCCGCGTCGGCGCTCCGGGCGTCGATCCGATCGCAGCTGGCCCCCCGCTGGCGCGAGCTGCTGGACACGGTGGTGCTGGGGCCGGCCAGGGTCGCGGCGGGGGAGCTGGCGGATGCGGCGTGGGCCGAGGGCGAGCGGATGTCGTTCGACGAGGCGGTCCGGTTCGCGCGGCAGTTCCTGCCGGTGATGACGGACGTGCCCGTGGTGCGCAGCACCGGCCCGGCGCCGGAGCGGCGGGCGCCGGGGGGCCTGACGGCGCGGGAGCTGGAGATCGCGGACCTGGTCGCGCAGGGCTGGACGAACCGCCGCATCTCGGAGCGGCTGGTCATCGCGGAGCGGACGGTCGAGGGCCACGTCGAGCGGATCCGGGGCAAGCTGGGCGTCCACTCCCGCAAGCAGATCGCGGGCTCGATCATGCGCCAGCGAGGCTGGCCCGGCCGCTGACGCCGGGCTAGCCCGGCAGGCCGACGCTCGGGTCGATGAACTCGTTCGTCGCGACGTCCTCCGGGCGGAGGGCGCTCGGGACCGGCTTGCCGGCGCGGGCGAAGATCGGGCCGGCGACGTCGATCGTCTTCTGGACGCGCGCCATGTCGAAGTCGCCCAGCGTGCGGTTGGACCCATTGGAGATGATCGCCAGCTTCTTCATCTCGTCCGCCGCGTAGGTCGCCCGGGCCAGCGTGTAGTCCTGGGCCGCGTTCAGGTCGTGGACCATGCCCACGATCGCCCGGTTCGTCGGGCCCGGGTCGCGCACGTAGTCCACGGTGGACTGCTGGAGGATCGGCACCAGCTTGCGCAGGCACGGCGTGAGCCGGGTCCGGTCGGTCGAGCGGATCGCGAACGCGTCCGGGTAGATCGGGTAGCCCGTGTCGTGCACGAGCTGGAACTCGATCGGCTTGTTCCACGCCGGCAGCTCGTGGCTGTACAGGTACGGCTCGTTCGTCGCGTAGCCCTGCTGCGCCACCGTCCCGCCCGAGGCGACGAACCGGCTCGGCGTGCCGTCGTACGAGCCGTCCACCTGGGACCGCTTGAGGACGCCCGCGCCGACCAGGTACTCCATGTACGTCGCGCCGCCGTAGTAGAGGACGGTCGCGCTGGAGTGGCCGATGTCCCCGATCGACTTCCAGTCCGGGTGCCTGGCCGGCGACCACAGGATCACCTGCGGGTTCAGGTCCATCGGCGCCATCACCTGCAGCGTGGGATGGTCCTTCGCGTTCTGGACCGCCTCGTCGGTCGCCACCACGCCCAGCGTGATCGACGGGTCGAGGGAGAGCTGGGCCGACACCTGCTGGAACCCGATCGCCGGCCCGCCCGAGCGCACCTCGAGCTTCACGCCCGTGTCGCGGCCCGACGCGACCAGCTCCGCGGACACCCGCTTCTGGCTGGCGTCCACCGCCGGGCTGGCGCCCAGCAGCCGGTACAGACCCGCGTGCTCGGCCTGCGGGTACCAGTTCATCTGGACGACCACGGTGGCCGGGCAGACGCCCTGGAGATCGAGGTTGCTGCCCGCCACCGCCCGTGGAACGACCACTTGCGCGCGGCTCGTGCTGGCGCCCCCGCCGCAGGCGACCGCCAGCGCCACCAGGGCGCCAGCCAGCGGCCGTGCATTGACCATGCCGATCGAACCGTACCAGCCGGCGCCACATTCCAACGCGCCTACACTGGGCCGGGTCGTGCTGGAGCTCGTGGGCGTGCGCAAGCGCTACGGCGACGGCACGCTGGCCCTGGACGGGGTGGACCTGGCCGTCGCGCCGGGCGAGCTGGTCGCGATCGTGGGGCCCTCCGGATGCGGCAAGAGCACGCTGCTGCGCCTCGTCGCCCGCCTGGAGGAGCCGAGCGGCGGCGCGGCGCGGGTGGCGACCGGCCGCATCGGCTCTGTGTTCCAGGACGCGACGCTGCTGCCGTGGCGCCGGGTCCGCGGCAACGTGGAGCTGCCCGGCGAGCTCGACGGCGTGGCGCCGGGCGAGCGCCGGGAGCGGGCGGACCGGGCGATCGAGCTGGTCGGGCTGGCCAGCCACGCCGGCAGCCTGCCCCACACGCTCTCCGGCGGGATGCGGATGCGCGCGTCCCTGGCCCGGGCGCTGACGCGCGACCCCGACCTCTTCCTGTTCGACGAGCCGTTCGGCGCGCTCGACGACCTCACCCGCCAGCAGCTCGCGACGGAGCTGGTGGATCTGTACGCGCGGCGGCGGTTCGCGGCGCTGTTCGTGACGCACTCGGTGCCGGAGGCCGTGTTCGTGGCCAGCCGAGTGGTCGTGCTGTCGCCGCGGCCGGGCCGGGTGGTGGCGGACGTGGCGGTGCCGTTCGCGTACCCGCGGGCGCCGGGGCTGCGCTACGAGCGGGAGTTCACCGCGAAGGTGGCGGAGGTGGCGGGGTTCCTGGGGCGGCCCGTCGAGGCGTCCCGCCCTCCGGCTCGCGACCTCGACTTCGCCCCCGCCGGGGGGGAGGGACCTCTCAGGAGCCTGCTCCCGCCACTGGCGGTGCTGGCGCTCGTGCTCCCGCCGCACGCCGTGCTCCTGGTCGGGTTCCTGGACCCCGCCCACCTGGCCGAGCTGCTGAGCGGCCTCTGGCTCACCACGCAGGTCGCCGCGCTGGGCCTGGCCATCGCCGCGGCCGCCGGCATCGCCCTGGGCGTCCTCATGAGCCAGGCCCGCTGGCTGGAGCGCTCGCTGTACCCGTACGCCGTCGTGCTCCAGACCGTGCCGATCCTGGCGATGGTGCCGCTGATCGGCTTCTGGTTCGGGTTCGGCCTCGGCAGCCGCGTGCTGGTCTGCGTCCTGATCGCCCTGTTCCCGATCGTCGCCAACACGCTGTTCGGCCTCCGCTCCGTGCCCCGCGGCCTGCGCGACCTGTTCGCACTCCACCGCGCCGGCCGCCTCAGCCGCCTGGTCCGCCTGGAGCTGCCGGCCGCGCTGCCCGCGATACTGACCGGCCTGCGCATCTCGGCCGGCCTCAGCGTCACCGGCGCGATCGTCGGCGACTTCTTCTTCCGGCAGGGCCAGCCGGGCCTCGGCATCCTGATCGACCTGTACCGGGCCCGGCTGGCGTCGGAGCAGCTGTTCGCCGCGGTGATCCTGGGCAGCCTCCTCGGCCTCGGCGCCTTCTGGGCCTTCGGGCTCCTCTCCCGGTGGGCCGTCGGCGCCTGGCACGAGGCCTACGCGGACGACACGGCCACGGGCTCCGGGCGCACCGAGTAGACGCCGAGCTGCTCGAACGCGTGCGCCGCGCGGAGCACGGCGGCGTCCTCCCAGTGCCGGCCGACCAGCATCAGCCCCACCGGCAGGCCCTCCGAGCGGGCGCAGGGCACGTTCATCGCCGGGTGGCCGCTGACGTCGAACGGCGCGGTGTTCGGGATCATCTCCAGCGCTCGGGCCACCCGCTCCTCGCGCGGCGCGTCGGCCGCGGGCAGGCGCGTCGCCTTCATCGGGATCGTGGGCATGAGCAGGAGGTCGACCTCGCGCAGCGCCTCGTCGTACGCGGCCGTCAGCGCCCGGGCCAGGTTCTGCGCCTTCGCGTAGTAGCGGCCGTGGTACGCGTCCTGCAGGTACTGGCCGGCCAGCACGACCAGCTTCACCGTGTCCGACAGGTCGTCGGCCCGGGCCAGCCGGCCGCGCGCGTACGCGTCCAGCAGCGACGTGCTGTAGCGGCCCTTCCAGTTGGTGCCCATCCCGTTGCCGCGGACCATCAGCATGGCCGCGCCCTCCACCGCGATCGCGTTCCAGATCGCGAAGCCGTCGCGGTGCATCGGCACCTCGACGTCCCGGACGCTCAGGCCGGCGTCCGCGAACCGGCGGGCGGCGGCGCGCACGGCCTCGTCCACGTCCGGCTGCGAGGTGCCCTCCAGGCCGAACCCCTCGCGCACCACGCCGATGCGGAGGCCGGACGCGCCCCGGTCCAGCGCCTCGACGTACCGGTCCACGCGGACGTCACGCTGGCGCGGGTCCAGGCCGTCCTCGCCGGCCAGCACCTCCAGCAGCAGGGCCACGTCGCGCACGGTGGCCGCGATCGGACCCAGGTGGTCCAGCGTCAGCTCGATCGGGAACGCGCCCGTGTACGGGACCAGGCCGTACGTCGGCTTGAGCCCGTACGCGCCGCACCAGGAGGCGGGGATGCGGATCGAGCCGCCCTGGTCGCCGCCGATCGCCATGTCGCACTCGCCGGCCACCACCAGCGCCGCGCTGCCGCTGGACGAGCCGCCGGCCGAGAACGCGGGGTCGTGCGGGTTGCGGACCGGCCCGGTGTCGGACGTGAAGCTGCTGCCGGAGAAGCAGAGGCTCTCGCACACCGCCTTGCCGACGATCTCGCCGCCCGCGTCGAGGATGCGCGTGACGAGCGTCGCGTCGGTCTCGGGCACGTAGCCCTCCAGCACCGACGTGCCGTTCATCATCGGGACGCCGGCGACCGCGACGTTGTCCTTGATCGCGACCCGCCTGCCCGCCAGCGGTCCCTGCGCCGCGCCCCGGATCGAGCAGCGCCAGTACCACGCGTTGAGCGGGTTCGCCTCGGGCGGCGGCCGGTGGCCGGGCGTCCGCGGGTGGCGCACCGGCGGCGCCGGCTCGACCAGCTCGTCGAGCCGGCCGTAGCTGGACAGCACGCCGGCGACCAGGCCCTGGAAGGACGTCAGGTCGGCCTCGTCCAGGTCGAGGCCATACTCCAGGGCGATCTCGCTCAGCTGCTCGAGGCTGGGGGTCCTGACCGGCATGGCACACCTCCGTTGGCAGGGGCGGTCGCTGAACGCCAACGGCATACCACGGCGCGCCTTACCCTGTCATGCCGTGAGCACTGAAAGGCAAGAGGGGGCAGGCCCCCTCTTCCAGAACTCCCCCGCTTGTCCGGGACGTTGGGGGCGCCTCCGGCGCATCGCTCCGCGTCTGAAGGCAGGGGTCTGGGCGAGGTCGGGAATAGAGACTCACACACTCGGGCGAAGCCCTTGCTTACGGCCGCCCTCGCACTCATCCGGAGGTGCTCCGTGAGCACTGACCGGGTGGCGGCGATCGCGGGCGTCGCCGAGTCGGACCTCGGCGAGGTCGCGCCCAAGACCGCCATGCAGCTCCAGGCCGAGGCGGCCCGGGAGGCCCTGGCCGAGGCCGGCCTCACGTTCGCGGACGTCGACGGCCTGCTGTCCGCCGGCGGCGACGGGTACGCCCCCTCGATGGCGATCGGCGAGTACCTGGGCATCACGCCGCGCTACACGGACAGCACGAACGTCGGCGGCTCCTCGTTCGTCGTCCACGCCGGACACGCCTACCGGGCGATCCAGGCCGGCCTGTGCGAGGTGGCGCTGATCACGTACGGCTCGACGCAGCGCTCGGCCGCGTCGCGGACGCTGGGCCGGGGCGGCGGCGTGCGGGGCACCTACCAGTTCGAGGGCGTGTGGGGCCTGCCGGCGCCGGTCGGGCCGTACGCCCTGGCCGCCACCCGGCACATGCACGAGTACGGGACGACGGCGGAGCAGCTGGCCGAGGTGGCCGTCGCGACCCGGAAGTGGGCCAGCCTGAACCCGAAGGCGTTCATGCGCGACCCGATCACGATCGAGGACGTGCTGGCCTCGCGCTGGATCGCGCAGCCGCTGCACCTGCTCGACTGCTGCCTGGTCACCGACGGCGGCGGCGCGGTGGTGATCGTGTCCGCCGAGCGGGCCCGCGACCTGCGCGGGCCGCCCGTCTGGATCCTGGGCCACGGCGAGAGCCACACCCACCTGGGGATCAGCAGCATGCCGGACCTGACCACGACGCCGGCCGCCCTCAGCGGGTGCTCACGCTGGAGGCGCTCGGCTTCTGCGGCCGCGGCGAGGCTGGCGCGTTCGTCAGCGGGCAGCGGACGGCGCCGGGAGGGGAGTTCCCGATGAACACGAACGGCGGCGGTCTGTCCTACTGCCACCCGGGCATGTACGGCATCTTCACGCTGATCGAGGCCACCCGCCAGCTCCGGGGCGAGAGCGGGCCGCGCCAGGTCGAGGGGGCGCGGGTCGCGGTCGCCAACGGCACGGGCGGCGTGCTCTCGTCGGCCGCGACCGTGGTGCTGGCCCAGTGAGTGAGCGAAGGCAAGAGGGGGCAGGCCCCCTCTTCCAGAACTCCCCCGCTGGCCGGCGACGTTCGGGGCGCCTCCGGCGCATCGCTTCGCGCCTGAGGGCAGGGCCTGGGCGATCGCGGGAAGAGAGACTCACATGCTCGGGCCAAGCCCTTGCGTACGGCCGACCTCGATCTCTCCTGAGGGTGGCCCAGTGAGCGAGCGCGCGTTCCCGGTCCCCGACGCGGTGACGCGGCCGTTCTGGGACGGCGTCGCCAAGGGCGTGCTGCGCATCCAGCGCTGCCGCGGCTGCGACCGGCACGTGTTCTACCCGCGGGCGGTGTGCCCGTTCTGCATGGACGCCGGCCTGGAGTGGGTGGAGGCGTCCGGCGCCGGCGTGGTGCACTCGTTCACGGTCGTGCACCGGGCGCCGCCGGACTACCGCGACGAGGTCCCGTACGTGGTCGCGCTGGTGGACCTGGCCGAGGGCGTGCGCATGATGACGCGGCTGGTGGACGTGGCGCCGGACGGCGTCACGGTGGGCATGCCGGTCGAGGTGGCGATCCAGGGCGAGCCCCGGCTGCCGTACTTCCGGCCCCGGTGACGGCCGGGTTCCCACCCCACGAAATCCGCACCCCCGGGCACCCCCCGCGGAGCGTGGAGGGTGGAGCCCCGCGATTTCGTGGGGACCCCGGGTTCGGCCCGCTCGGCCTGGGGATCGGGTGGCGGCCGGAGCTGGCGCTGGCGATCGACCGGCATCCGGGGCTCGGCTTCGTCGAGCTGACGGCCGAGAACCACGACCCCGCCCGGCCCCTGCCCGAGGCGGTCGAGCAGCTGCGGGCGCGCGGCGTCCAGGTGGTCGTGCACGGCGTCTCGCTCTCGCTGGGCGGCACCGACCCGCTCGACCCGGCGCGGCTGGACGCGCTGGCCACGCTGGCCGGGCGGGCCGCCGCGCCGCTGGTCAGCGAGCACGTGGCGTTCGTGCGCGCCGGCGGCCTGGAGGCCGGCCACCTGCTGCCGGTGCCCCGCACGCCCGAGTCGCTGGACCTGGTGGCCGAGCAGGTGCTGGCCGCACGCCGGGCGCTGCCGGCGCCGCTGGCGCTGGAGAACATCGCGGCGCTGGTGGAGTGGCCGGACGCGGGAATGGGGGAGGCGGAGTTCCTGGCCGCGCTGCTGGAGCGCACCGACACCCGGCTGCTGCTGGACGTGTCGAACGTCCACGCCAACGCGCGCAACCACGGGCTGGACCCGCTCGCGTACCTGGACACGCTGCCGCTGCACCGCCTGGCGTACGTGCACGTGGGGGGCGGGGTGGAGCGGGAGGGGACGTACCACGACACGCACGCCCACCGCGTGGACCCGGCGGCGCTGGCCCTGCTGGAGGAGGTGGCGGCGCGGGTCGAGGTCCCGGGCGCGATGCTGGAGCGCGACGACGACTTCCCGCCGGCCGAGGAGCTGGCCGCGGAGCTGGAGGCGATCCGCGCCGCGGTCGGCCGGGGCGCCGCCCGCCGGCCGGCGGCGCCATAGGCGGTTTGCCGTACTGCGGCCACCCCAAGGACTGCCCGTGGGGTGGCGCTCGAACGGCAAGGTGCCGCCCCGGGCGCTTTGGCGCCAAAGCGCCCAATGGTCCATTTGGCGCCAATTCACGGGCCACGCGGCCGGTGCGCCTGCGGCTCCGCCTGACCGATGGCGAAGGGGAGCGTATGAGCCGGAGGGTAGGAAGGCGCGGCCGGCCGCCGCCAAGGCGGACGCTCGCCTCTTGACACACGGCGCTGCTCGGCCACACTGCGCGCAGCACCATGGCGACCGGCGCACCCCAGGCGACCTCGCGGACCCGTTGGCTCCGCCTGCTCGTGCTCGCGGTCTGCGGGGTGGCGGCGGGTCTGCTGCTCGACGTGCTCACCGGCTGGGTCAGCGCGGTCGGGCCGTCGTCCCCCGACGGGCAGTACTCGCTGCGCGGCAACGGCGCGCTGATCGTGCCGCTGGGGGGCGCGCTCGTGCTGGTGACGGCGGCCTGGACGGCCCTGGTGACGCGCTGGCTCGGCCACCCGCGGCCGCTCGCGCCGGGCGTGGCCGCGGGCCTGCTCGACCTGGGCGTCCTGCTGCTGGCCCTGGCGTTCGCGCTGCCCGTCCTGGCCCCGATCGCCGCGGCCGTCCGGCTGCGGCCGCGGGGCGCCGCCGGGACCGACGGGGGCTGGACGGCGGCGGCGATGGTCCTGTTCCCGGTGTCGCTGCTCGCGGGCAGCGGCCTGGGCGTCCCGCTGTCGCAGCTCGCCGCCTGAGCGCCCCTCCGCCGGCGTGAGGGACGACGGCGACCTGGCCCGCCGCCAGGCGGAGCTCGTCTCGGCGCTGCTCGGCGGCGGGGACGCCCCGGCCGGCTTCGACGAGGGCCGCGTGCGGACGGCCGCGGCCGCGCTGCGGGCCAAGCGGGCGCACGCGATCGCGAAGGCGTGGCCGCGGCTCGCGCGGGCGCTCGGACCGGACCTGGCGCCGGCGGTCGAGCGGCACGTGCGCCTGCTCCCGTCCGCGCCGGCGTCGGGGCCCCTGGGCGACGGCCGGGAGCTGGCCCGGGCGCTGGCCGCCGAGGGCCGGCTGCCGTGGGAGGGCCGCCTGGAGCTGCTGGCGGCGGACCTGCGCCACCGCTGGCTCGTGGACGGCCGCCGCCTGCCCCGGCGCGCGGCCGTCGCGGCGGCCTGGCGGCGGGCGCCGGCGGCGCTGGTCGTGGCCGTGCGCCTGCCGGTCCTCGGTGAGCGCTGGCTGCGCCTGCCGTTAACCAGTGGATAATCCCGGTCTGCTTGGATAGCGCGATGGGCGAGCCCACCCTCTCCGTGAACACACTCCACGCTCCCGTTGCGGTGGCGACGGCCCTCGGCCACGTCGGCGACGAGCTGCGCTCGGCGGCGGGCGGCAACCTGGTCGCGCTGGTGCTGTACGGCGGCCTGGCGCGCGGGCGCCACCGGGGGCCGCGCAGCAACGTGGACATCGCCGTGGTCCTGGAGGACGCGTCGCCGGAGCGCATCCAGGAGATCACGCCCGTGCTGATGGCCGCCTGGCGGGCCGCGCACGTGGACGCGTGGATCCTGGCCCGGGCCGAGATCCCGGGGCTGGCCGAGGTGTTCCCGACCCGGCTGCTGGACATCCGCGAGCACCACCTGGTGCTGCACGGCGAGGACGTCTTCGCCGGGCTCGAGATCGACCGCCGGCTGCTCCGGCTCCGCGTCGAGCAGGAGCTGCGCAACCTCTCGCTGCGCCTGCGCCGGACGCTGGTCACGCTGGCGGCCGACCCGGCGTCGGCGGCGGCCTACCTGACCACGACCGCCCGCCCGCTGGCGATCCAGCTCGCGGTGCTGCTGCGGCTGGCCGGGCGGACCGTGCCGGCCGAGGACCGCTCGGCCGCGATCTTCGCCGCCGCCGCGGAGGCGTTCGGGCTGGACGGCGAGGCGCTGGAGACGCTGGCCAGCCTGCGCCAGGGCGACGCGCCCGCCGGCGACGTGCGGGAGCTGGCGGGCCGCGTCCAGGTGGTCGCCACGCGGGCCGCGGACGTCGCCCGCTCGCTCGACCTGGAGAGCGCCTCGTGATCCCGTTCTCGCTGACCGGCCCCGAGTTCACCGCGTTCTACATCGTCCTGCTGGTCGCGCTGCTGGTGGTCGCCGGGCTGGTCCGGACCAGCCTGCGCGGGCCGTCGGACGACCGGTTCCCGGCCACGCTCGACTCGTACCAGGCAGCGCTGCTGGCGGCCGGCCACCAGGGCGCGGCGGAGGCGGCGGTGGTGGCGCTGAGCGCGCGCGGCTCGCTGCGGGTCGATCCGGGCGGGCGGTTCGCCGTGGTGGAGCCCAGGCCGGCGTGGCTGCACCCGGCCGAGGACGCGGTGTGGACCGCCGCCTCGTATGGCACGCCTTCGGCCCTGGGCGCGGGCGCGTCCTGGCTGGCGGGGCGCATCCAGCAGCGGGCGGCGGGCCAGACCGGGCTGACCCCGGCGCAGGCCGCCAGCTACCAGCGCATCGAGAGCGTGCTGCGGAGCGTCGGGGCCGGCCCTGCTGCCGGTCCGGGACCAGCTGCGCGGGATGGGCCTGTTCATGACCGACCCGCAGATCGTCAACGTCCGCGCGCTGCCGGCCCTGGTCATCCTGGCGGGCGCCGTGCTGGGCGGGATCCGGCTGGCGCTCGGGATCGCGTCCGGCCACGCCATCGGCTACCTGGTCGCCCTGCTGGTCGTGACCGGGATCATCGCCCTGTTCTTCCTCGCGCACACCCCGAACCCGCGCTCGCACCGGGGCGACCGGCTGGTGCGGAACCTGCGCCGGACGAACGCGGCGCTGCGCACGAGCGCGGCGGCCGCCGCGGCCGGGCTGGCGGGCGCCGACCTGGCGCTGGCCGTCGGGCTCTGGGGCCCGGCCATCCTGAGCGGCAGCCCGCTCGACGACGTCCGCCGGCTGCTGCGGCCGCCGGGCGGCCCGGACGGCGGCTCCGGCGATGGCGGTTCGAGCGACTCGGGCAGCTCCTGCGGGGGCAGCTCGTGCGGCGGAGGCTGCGGGGGCGGCTGCGGCGGCTGATGCGCGTCCACGTCATCACCGACCTGGAGGGCGTCAGCGGCATCACGCGCTGGGAGCAGGCGGCGGGGGGCGCCCCGATGTTCGAGGAGGCTCGCCGGCTCTACACGGAGGAGATCAACGCCGCGGTGCGCGGGGCCCGGGCGGCCGGCGTCACCGAGGTCGTGGTCATGGACCACCACGGCGCGGGCCGGGAGTGGTCGTTCAACTCGCTGATCCCCGACCAGCTCGACCCCGGCTGCGACTTCGTGGTCCAGCAGCGGTGGACGGAGTACAGCGCGTTCCTGGAGGCGGGCTGCGACGCGTGCCTGCTGGTCGGCATGCACGCGCGGGCCGGCACGCCGGACGGGCTGCTGAACCACACGATCTCGACGTCCGCGTTCCAGAACCTGTGGTTCAACGACGTGCTGGTCGGCGAGATCGGCATCAACGCGGCGTTCTGCGGCGCGTTCGGGTGCCCGGTCCTGCTGGTCACGGGCGATGCGGCGAGCTGCCGCGAGGGCCGGGAGCTGCTCGGCCCGGGCCTCACGACGGTGGCGGTGAAGGCGGCGTTCGGCCGGACCAGCGCCCGCCACATCGCGCCCCTGCGGGCCCGGACCATGATCGAGGAGGCGGCCCGGTCGTGCCTGGCCGACCTCGCCGCGGTGGCCCCGTACGATCCGGGCCGGCCCTGCGAGGTCCGGGCCGAGCTGATCCAGACGGCGGCGTTCGACGAGTACCGGCGCCGGCCCGGCATCGAGGCGGTGGGGGACCGGACGGTGGTCAGCCGGGCCGGCGACTTCTGGACGGCGTGGCGCCAGCTCTACCTGTGAGCCGCTGACCGGAGCCGCAGGCACGTCGTCGTGACCCAGGCGAAGGCGAGCACCACCCCGATCCACAGGGTCAGCACCGACCAGCCGGCGCCCGAGCCCGCGACCGCGCTCGCGAAGGCGACCAGGAACAGCACCCCCGTCGCCGCCGAGTAGGCCGCCCAGGCCCGCTCGCCGAGGCCCGCGAACCGGCGGGCGAGGACCAGGCACCCGGCGACCAGCGCCAGGAAGCCGATGGCCGCCGACGCCAGGTGGAGGAGGCCGTGCCACGTGATCGTGCTGGCGTCGGCCGGCGTGCCCGGGGGGAAGCCCAGCGCCGGGTCGGCCGTGAAGAACCCGCCCCCGACCATGCCCAGCCCGAACACGCCGACCAGCAGCGGCCCCCACGGCCGGCCCCGGCCGGCCGCCAGCGCGGCGCGCATCCCGATCGCCGCGCCGATCACCAGCAGGCCGGTGACGATCAGGTCGGCCATGTGGATCCAGCCCAGGTCGCCGTTGGCCAGCAGGCTGAGGTCGTGCCGGCGGATGTCGAAGCCGGGCCGGGTGAACGCCTCGACCAGGCCCACGGTCAGGTAGAGCGGGCCGGCGACCGCCCCGCCCAGCAGCAGGGCCCGGACCAGCCCGCCGGACCGCTCGCGAGCCCCGGTCGGCGCCGTCATCGTCTCGATCATCTCCACGCTTCTTTCGGTACTGGACGGTCTAGTATCAACCGGCGCCAAGCCTAATCGGATTGGTACTGGACCGTCAAGTACCCAAGCGGTTACGATGAGCGGCGATGGGCAAGACGACGACGCGGCGGGCCGGCCGCATGGCGAGCGCGGGCGCGATCCGGGAGGCCGCGACCACCCTGTTCCTGCGCAGCGGGTACCTGGGCACGACCATGGACGAGGTCGCCGCGCTGGCCGGCGTGTCCAAGCAGACCGTCTACACCCACTTCGCGGACAAGGAGCGACTGTTCAGCGACCTGGTCCTCGCGGCCACCGAGCGCGTGAACGAGTTCGTGCGGCTCCTCACCGACGTGCTCGCGGCCACCGAGGACCTGGACAGCGACCTCCGCCAGGTGGCGCGCCGCTACCTCGCGACGGTGCTGCGGCCCGACCTGCTCCAGCTGCGGCGGCTGGTCATCGGGGAGGCGGGCCGCTTCCCGGACCTGGCCCGGGCGTACTACGAGCGGGCCCCCGAGCGCACGCTGGGCGCGCTGGCCGAGTGCTTCCAGGGGCTGGCCGAGCGGGGTCTGCTGCGGGTGGACGACCCCGGCCTCGCCGCCGCCCACTTCGCGTTCCTGGTCCTGGGCGTGCCGCTCGACCGGGCGATGTTCCTGGGCGGGGACGAGGCGCCCCCGGCCGAGCTCGACCGGCAGGCGAACCAGGCGGTGCGGGTGTTCCTGGCGGCGTACCGCGCGAGGTAGGCTGGGCGCGAATGCGGATCGCGATCGTCACCGACGTCCACGGCAACCTGGTCGCGCTCGACGCCGTCCTGGCCGACCTCCGCGACGCCGGCCCCGACCTCGTCGTCCACGGCGGCGACCTGGCGCTCGGCGGGTCCCGCCCGGCCGAGGTGGTGGACCGGATCCGCGAGCTCGGCTGGCCCGGCGTCCTCGGCAACACCGACGCGATCATGGACCCCGACGCGCCCAGCCCGGTCCCGCCCGGCGGTTTCGCCGCGCAGGCCGCGGCGCGCACGCGGGAGCTGCTGGGCCCGGAGCGCGCGGCCTGGCTGACGGGCCTCCCGCTGGAGTGGCGCGGGGACGGCGTCGCGGTCGTCCACGCCGTCCCCGGCGACTGCTGGGCCGTCGTCCCCCACGACGCCTCCGACGATGCCCTCCGGGAGACGTACGGCCCGCTCGGCGTGCCGGTCGCGGTCTACGGCCACATCCACCACGCGTACGTCCGCCGGCTGGACGGCCTGACCGTCGTCAACACCGGCAGCGTCAGCCAGTCCCTGGACGGCGACCCGCGCGCCAGCTACGCGGTGGTCGAGGACGGGCGCGTCGAGGTGCGGAAGGTCGCGTACGACGTGGAGCCGGTCGTGGCCGACCTGCTGGCGGTCGGCTATCCCAACGCGGAGCTCTACGCGCGCTGGATGCGCACCGGCGTCTACGCCCCGCCTTCCGCGCCGGCCTGAGCGGGCCGGTCGCCGCGGAGGTCGCGGAGCGGCATGAACGAGCGCACCGGCGGGACGTGGTCGAAGTTGTACGGCGGCGGGGGCGAGCTCGTCGCCCACTCCAGCGTGTTGCCCTCCCACGGGTCGTCGCCGGCGACCTCGCCGCTCCGCCAGCTGTAGACCACGTTGATCAGGAAGACCAGGACGGACAGCGCGACCAGGAACGACGCCACCGTGATGAACGCGTTCGTGGCGCCCCAGCCCTCCTCGCCGAACCCGCCCGGGTACGTGAAGATGCGGCGCGGCATCCCCTCCAGGCCGAGCGTGTGCATGACCAGGAACGTGGCGTTGAAGCCGACGAACACCGTCCAGAAGTGCCACTCGCCCAGCGTCTCGTCGAGCTTGCGGCCGGTGATCTTCGGGAACCAGTAGTAGATGCCGGCGAAGATCGTCATCACGCTGCCGCCGAACAGCACGTAGTGCAGGTGGGCGACCACGTAGTAGGACTGGTGGAGCTGGGTGTCCACGGGCACCGAGCTCAGGTAGATGCCGGTGATGCCGCCGATCAGGAAGGTGGCCATGAAGCCGAACGCGAACTTCATGGGCAGGGTGAACTCGATCGAGCCGCGCCAGGCGGTGGCGATCCAGTTGAAGAACTTGATGCCGGTCGGGACCGCGATCAGCATCGTCATGATCATGAAGAAGGTCTCGACGTAGATGTCCATGCCCACCGTGAACATGTGGTGGGCCCAGACGGCCATCGAGAGGAAGACGATCCCGAACAGCGCCGCGACCATCGTGCTGTAGCCGAAGATCGGTTTGCGCGAGAAGACCGGGATGATCTCCGAGATCATGCCGAAGCCGGGCAGGATCATGATGTAGACCTCGGGGTGCCCGAAGAACCAGAACAGGTGCTGGTACAGCACGGGCCGGCCCGCGGTCGTGAAGAAGTTGGTGCCG
>VBJR01000305.1 GCA_005880175.1 Chloroflexota bacterium | reverse complement strand
CAGGTGGACGGCGTCATCGCGGAGCCGGCCGGCGCGCTGGCCAGCGCCGCGGCGCGGCGGCTGGGCCGGGTGAGCGGCGACGCCGGGGTGATCTGCGTCGTCTCGGGCGGCAACAACGACGTCAGCCGGTACGCGGACATCCTGGAGCGGTCGCTGGTCCACGAGGGGCTGAAGCACTACTTCCTGGTCACGTTCCCGCAGCAGCCCGGGGCCCTGCGCCGGTTCCTGGACAGCGTCCTGGGCGCGGACGACGACATCACGCTGTTCGAGTACGTCAAGAAGAGCAACCGGGAGACGGGCCCCGCCCTGGTCGGCATCGAGCTGGCGCGGCCGGGCGACCTGGCCGGCCTGCTGGCGCGCATGGCGGCGAGCCCGCTGGACATCGAGCGGGTCCCGCCGGGCTCCCCGATGTTCAAGTTCCTGGTCTGACTCGGGGGGCGCCGCAGGTCAGGCGAGGCGTTCGCGCGCCAGCGCGGCGCCCTGGACGAGCGCGGCCAGCTTGGCCGCCGCGACGTCGCGGGCCATCGGCGCCATGCCGCAGTTGGTGCAGGCGACGATCCGGTCGGCGGGGACGTGCCGCATCGCCGCCGCGATGGTCGCGGCCACGTCCTGGGGCGTCTCGACGGCGTCGGTGGCCACGTCGATGACGCCGACCAGCACGTCCTTGCCCTGGAGCAGCTCCAGCAGGCTGAGCGGCACGCGCGACGACCGGCACTCGACCGAGACCTGGTCGATCCGGCTGGCGGCCAGCGCGGGGAAGATCGCCTCGTACTGACGCCACTCGCCGCCCAGGCTGGCCTTCCAGTCGATATTCGCCTGGATCCCGTAGCCGTAGCAGATGTGGACCGCCGTCCGGCAGGTGAGGCCCTCGATCGCGCGGTGCAGCGCGGCGATGCCCCACTCCTGGACCGCGTCCATGTACACGTTGAACGCGGGCTCATCGAACTGGACGACGTCGACGCCGTCGGCCTCCAGTCCGCGCGCCTCCTCGTTGAGCAGGTCCGCGAACGCCATCGCCAGCGCCACGCGGTCGCCGTAGTGGGCATCGGCGATCGTGTCCACGATGGTCATCGGTCCGGGCAGGGTGAACTTGAGCGTGCGGTTGGTGTGGGCGCGGGCCAGGCGGGCCTCGGCGGCGTGGACCCGGCCGCGCAGGCGCAGGGGTCCGACGACGGTCGGCACCATCGCCTTGTAGCGGTCGGCGCGAATGCCCATCTCGACCTTGCGCGAGAAGTCGATGCCCTCGACGAGCTCGAGGAACCCGTGGACGAAGTGCTGGCGCGACTGCTCGCCGTCGCTGACGACGTCGACGCCGGCGTCCTCCTGCTCCTTGATCGCGAGCAGGGTCGCGTCGAGCTTGGCGGCGTCCAGCTCGGACCCCGACAGGCGCCAGGGCGCCCAGAGCCGGTTGGGCTCCGCGAGCCAGGACGGCTTGGGCAGGCTGCCGGCGATGGTGGTCTCGAACACGGGGGCCATGATAGGTCGCCGGCCAACACCGCTTAACAAGTTGGATGGACCTCCCGCGCGATCCGCCGCATGCTCCCGGCATGCCGATCGAGCCTGTCGTCCCCCCGCAGCTCAAGAGCGGTGCGTTCACCGTGGACGAGGCACTCCAGGCCGGCCTGAGCCGCCGGCAGCTGCAGAGCCGGTGCTGGAAGCGCCTCGCGAGGGGACTCTACGTATGGGAGGGGCTGGCCGCCGACCAGGAACGCCAGTTGGAGGCGCTGCGGCAGCGCCTTCCGACCGGAGCGGCGTTCTCCCATCGAACAGCCGGCTGGCTGCACGGCCTCGGCCTGGGTGTGGGCCCGGCGCCGGAGATCACCGCGCCGGTGGGCTGCGGTGTCTCGCAGCGCGCTGGCGTGCACCTGCGGCGCAGCCCGCTGTCGCCCGCCGACGTCGTAGAGTGCCGCGGCCTGCCGGCGACGTCGCCACTGCGGACCGCGTTCGGCCTTGCCCGCCACCTGCCGCTGACCGAGGCCGTCGTGGCGGTGGACGCGGCGCTGCGGAACCTGCTCGTGGACCTCGACCGCCTCGGCGACTACGTCGCCGCGCACGAGCGCGCCCAGGGCAGCGCGCAGGCGCAACGCGTGGTTGGCCTTGCCGAACCGCGAGCTGAGTCACCGATGGAGAGTCGGCTCCGCGTCTTGCTCGTGCTCGCCGGCCTGCCGCGACCTCGCGTACAGGTGGAGGTGGGTGATCGCCAGGGCCTCTTCCTCGGGCGCCTGGACCTCTACTACCCTGAACAGCGGGTCGGCCTCGAGTACGACGGCGAGACACATCGAGAACGTCTGGTGGCGGACAACCGCCGCCAGAACCGGCTGCTCGCGGCCGGCTACCGACTCCTCCGGTTCACGGCCGCGGACGTGTACAGGCGGCCGGACTCGGTGGTCGCCGAGGTCCGCGCCGCCCTCGGCGATGAGAGGTTGCATTGCCGGCGATGACACGTCTCGGCTCGGGTCGAGGCGTTGCATTGCCGGCAATGCAACGCCTCGACCTCAGTCCCAGCGGAACACGCGGCCGGCCGCTACCAGCAGCACCGCCGCCCAGGCCAGCAGCCAGCCCAGGTCCGCGGCCACCGCCGGCAGCCCGGCGCCCGCGCCCAGGCGCTGCATGCCGTCCGTCACGTACGAGACCGGCAGGTACCTCGTCACGCTCGCCACGCCGGCCGGGAGCGCCGAGGCGAGCAGGCCGATGAAGATCATGGGGAACGCCACGCTCTGCGCCACCGCCGTCGTCCTGAACGGCGACCAGTGGCCCGTTCGCGTTGTCGCTCATCTCAGCGACAGTGTGGCGGCCGGCGGGCCGCCACGGCGCTCAGTACGGCCGGAACGTCACCGGCAGGTTGGTGATGACGAACACGATGCCTGCCCGGATGCCGATGCGGGCCGAGCGGTCCACCCGGAGGTCCCTCAGCTGGTCCAGCATCATCGGCAGGGCGACGCCCGCCTCCAGCCGGCTCAGCGGCGAGCCGACGCAGAAGTGGATGCCGTGCCCGAACGCCAGGTGCCGGTTGGGCTGGCGGGTCACGTCGAACCGGTCCGGGTCGGGGAACTGCGTCGAGTCGCGGTTCGCGGACGCCAGCCAGGGCATGACCTGGTGGCCGGCCGGGATGCGAACGCCGCTCAGCTCCACGTCGGCCGTCGCCCGCCGCATCAGGAACCACACCGGGGGCAGGAAGCGCAGCACCTCCTCGGCGGCGGTCGGGACCAGCGCCGGGTCGGCCATCAGGCGGGCCTGGTCGGCGGGGTGGTCGGACAGCGTCAGGAAGAAGTTGGCGATCAGGTTCTTGGTCGTCTCCGTCCCGGCGAACAGCAGGAGGGTGCAGAAGCTGACCAGCTCGCGCTCGCTCAGGCGCTCGCCGTCGATCTCGGCCGTGCTCAGGGCGGTGACCAGGTCCTCGCGCGGCGACCGGCGACGCTCCTCCAGCAGGTCGCGGAAGTACGTGCGCATCGCCGTCATGCCGCCGTGGCTGTCGAACCGGGCCCACGCCTGCGCCACCGGCCAGTCCGACTCCGGCAGCCCCAGCATCTCGAAGATCACCTGGGCCGGCAGCGGGGCGGCGATGTCGCGCACGACGTCCATCTCGCCCCGCTCCCGGACCCGGTCGAGCAGCTGCTGCGTCATCTCGGCGATGCGGCCCGACAGGCGCGCCACCGCGCGGGGCGTGAACGCCAGGTTGACCAGGTTGCGCAGCTTGCGGTGGTCGGGCGGGTCCTTGGCCAGCATCGTGTCGGCGAGCGGGCCGTACTCGAACTCGGGGACGGCCGACGAGAAGTGGGCGTGGTCCGTCAGCACGCGGGCGACGTCGTCATACCGGAACACGTGCCACCAGGGCGCCCCGGTCCGCTCGTCCAGCACGGCCGGGTGGCTCTGGCGCATCTGGGCGAACCACTCGAAGATGCCCGGGATCTCCTCGGGCCGGCTGGGCAGCGGCGGCATCACCGGCATCGTCTGCTGCATCTGTCTCACCCTCCTGTGGCGCGCCCGCGGATGCCCTCGAAGAAGACGCGGGCAACGTGGGCGGCGAGGTCGGCCTGGGGCAGGTCCTCCAGCCCGGAGCCGGGCTCGGGCCGGCCCAGCGTCAGCGCGTGCATGAAGGCGCGCAGCATCAGGGTGGTGGGGACCGCGGGGTCGAACGATCCGTCCGCCTTGCCGTCGTCGAGGATCTGCCGGACCTGGCCCGTCGTCCGCTCCATCCGGCCCAGGGCCTCGTCCTTGCGGGCGGCCAGGCTCTTCCAGATCTCGACGTTGCGGGTCAGCAGCTGCATCATCGTGTACGCGCCGTCGCGGTCGTCGTAGACGTAGCGCAGGATCTGCTCCAGCCGGGCCCGGGCCGGGAGCGACGAGGAGGCCGCGGCGTCCACCGTCTGCGCGAAGCGCTCCACGTGCTGGTCGAGGAGGGCCAGGACCAGGTCCTCCTTGTGCGGGAAGTGCTGGTACAGCGTGCCCTTGGCGATGCCCACCCGCGCCGCGATCTCGTCCATCGAGGCGTCCCGGTAGCCCTTCTCGACCAGGAGCTCCTGGGCCACCTCGAGGATGTAGCGGGCGCGGACGTCCCGGAGCCGCTCCTTGACCGGACGCCTCGGGACGGATTCTGAACTCACCAGTTCAAATCCTACACCGAACGGTCGTCAGCGTTCGGTGAGCGCCGAGAACTGCCCGATGAGGTGGGCCGCGACCCACGTGGCGTACGGCACGGTGATCGCGGCGCCGACCGCCACGGCGGCCAGCCCGCTCAGCGCGAGCGCGGTCAGGCCGACCCCGAGCACGCCGACGACGCTGCTCAGGCCGGGGTTGAACCGCATGCGGCGTACGACGCCGGCCACGTCGAAGCCGCCCCGGAGGCCGCCGCGCAGGTACTGGCTCCAGATGGCGGGCTGGGCGAACAGCACGAGCAGGCCCCACACGCCGCTGACCGCGTCGAGCACCCCGGACAGGCCGTGCAGCACGTCGCCGGCGAGCCCGAGCAGGACCGCGCCCGGCAGGTACCAGGCCCCGAACAGCAGCGTGATCTTCGTCCCGTCCAGCAGCCGGTCGTTCAGCGGCCGCCACTGCGGCAGGCGTCGCTCGCCGTCGCGGGCCCCGCGGGCGATCGCGACGACGTAGCCCATGAACAGCAGGAACGGAACCACCAGCCACGCGAGCAGCACGCAGGCCACGCCGGTCAGCAGGCGGACCGGCCAGCGCGGTGACCGGAAGATGAACGTGAACGACGCCGCCACGTCCAGCTCTAGCGCGGGCGACGGGGTGGGCTGGGGCGGCAGCGCCCGGTAGAGGAGCACCGCCGTGACCACCGCGATCAGCTTGTCGGGGAGGTCGATCGCGGCCTCCGCGACGTACGCGGCGACCGGCACCGGCAGCCGGGCCGCGACGAGCGTCGCGAAGAGGGAGTCGCCCAGGGGCACGCCGCTGCGACCGCCGTCCAGGACCAGGTTCAGCGGCGTCGAGAGGATGGACGCGACCAGGAAGCACACGCACCAGAGCGCGATCCAGCCGCCGCCGGCGCGCCGGGCCAGCCCGGCGCCGAAGCCGACCGCGAACGCCACCGCGACGTAGCCGGCGGCGTTCGCGTCGATCGTGTTGGCGCTGACCAGGCCGGAGATGACACCGACGCTGCCGCCCACCCAGGGCCCGGCCAGCAGGGCCGCCAGCACGGTCCCGGCGGAGTCC
>VBJR01000304.1 GCA_005880175.1 Chloroflexota bacterium | reverse complement strand
GCCAGAGCGCTCGCGCGGTCTCGACCCGGGCGAGCAGCGAGGACACGAGTGGCATCTGAGCGCGCCCGGTCAGCCAGGTCCGCAGAGCGGCCGTCTCGGCCTCGACGTGGACCAGCTTCACGATCGCCGACGAATCGAGGTACACCATCAGGTCCGATCCTGGCGGAACTCCGAGACGGCGGCGGCGGCGTCTTCCCCGGTCCACCGGCCTGTGTCGACTGGCTCGGGCAGGTAGCCCGGGTTGGTTGCCGGAATGAGCAGGCCGGCGGCGGCCAGGCGCGCCATCGCGTCATCGGCGGGAGCGGCCGGTGTCAGCCGCATGACCGGTTTTCCATGATCCGTGACGAGAATCGTCTCGCCGGCGCGGACGCGACGGGCAATGGCGGCGGTTCGATGCGTGAGCTCGCGAAGACCGATCGTCTCCATGTCGACCACGATGTTACCACAATATGTCTAACAAGTTTCACTTGAGAGGACGGCGCGAGGACCATGGTCCTGACGGGTCCGACGGCCACGGCTGCCAGGTGGATCACGGAAACCGCGACGTGGTCCGATCAAGCGCGATTTCGTGACGCAGCGCTTCGCAAGAGTGTTCAGGGCTACTCCTCGTCCGGTCGATCCGGTCCGTACAATGGACCGAACGCGGCTCACCCGGTGAGGTATGTGCAGCAGGACTGCACAGCATGTGCAGTTTTGCTGATATAGTGGGCCGCGTGTCAGGCGCCGCGGACGTGCTGGACCTGTACCGGAAGATGCTCCTGATCCGGCGCTTCGAGGAGAAGGTGGACGAGCTGTACCGGGCGGCCAGGATGCCCGGTCTCGCGCATCTCTACATCGGTGAGGAGGCTGTCGCGGTCGGGGTCTGCTCCGCGCTCCGCGACGACGACTTCATCACGAGCACGCATCGCGGCCACGGTCACTGCCTGGCCAAGGGAGCTTCTGTCGAGCTGATGTTCGCCGAGTTGCTCGGCAGGGAGGCCGGGTACAACCGCGGCAAAGGCGGCTCCATGCACATCGCCGACCAGGAGCGGAGCAACCTGGGCGCGAACGCGATCGTGGGCGGCAGCGCCGGCATCGCGACCGGCGCGGCGCTCAGCGCGAAGCGGCGCGGCACCGACCAGGTCGCTGTCTGCTTCTTCGGTGAGGGCGCGCTCGGCCAGGGCCTGCTGTACGAGGTCATGAACATGGCGTCGTTGTGGACGCTCCCCATCGTCTACGTCTGCGAGCACAACCGTTACAACGAGTACACCCACTTCCGCGAGACGACCGCCGGCAGCGTGACCGCGCGCGCCGAGGCGTTCGGCATCCCCGCGACCGAGGTGGACGGCCAGGACGTGCTCGCGGTCCGCGAGGCGGCGCGCGGCGCGGTCGACAGAAGCCGAAGGGGCGAGGGGCCGAGCTTCCTCGTCTGCCACACCTACCGGTTCCGCGGCCACCACGTCGGCGACGTCGACCGCGCCTACTACCGTTCGAAGGACGAGGAGGCGGCGGCGCGGGAGCGGGACCCGGTCGAAGTCCTCGCCGCCGCGCTGCTGGCGCGGGGCGACGTGCGGCCGGACGAGCTGGAGCTGATCGCCGAGCAGGCTGCGACCGACGTCGCGTCAGGCGTCGCTTACGCCGAGGGGGCGCCGTTCCCTGCTCCCGAGGAGGTCACTCGGCATGTCTACGCCTGAGACCGCCGCCGGGATCCGCGAGCTCACGATCGGCCAGGCCGTGCGGGAGGCGCTGGCCGAGGAGATGCGGCGCGACCCGACGGTCTTCGTGCTCGGCGAGGACGTCGCCGAGGCGGGCACCCCGTTCAAGGTGCTGAAGGGCCTGCTCGAGGAGTTCGGGCCCGAGCGCGTGCTGGACACTCCGATCTCCGAAGCGGGCTTCACGGGCATCGCGCTGGGGGCAGCCTTGACCGGGCTGCGGCCGGTGGTCGACATCATGTTCGGCGACTTCCTGACGCTCGCGATGGACCAGATCGTGAACCAGGCCGCCAAGGCCCACTACATGTCGGGCGGCAAGCTCCGCGCTCCCCTGGTCGTGCGCACGACGCTGGGCGCGACCAGGCGCAGCGCGGCCCAGCACTCCCAGTCGCTGCACGCCTGGGTCAGCCACGTGCCCGGCCTGAAGGTCGCGCTGCCCTCGACGCCGGCCGACGCCAAGGGCCTGCTGACGACGGCGATCAGGGACGACAACCCGGTCATCGTCTTCGAGGACAAGATGACGTGGAACGTACGCGGCCACGTGCCCGCCGGCGAGCACCTCGTCCCCTTCGGCGTCGCCGACGTGAAGCGGCGCGGGCGCGGCCTGACGGTGGTCGCGACCAGCAGCATGGTCCATGTCGCGCTGGATGCGGCGGACGTCCTGGCCGCCGAGGGCATCGAGACGGAGGTGGTCGATCCCCGGACGACGACACCGCTCGACGTGGAGACGCTCGTCGCGTCCGCGCGCAGGACCGGCCGCGTGATCGTCGTCGACGAGGGTCACCTGTCGTACGGAGTGAGCGCCGAGATCGCGGCGACCATCGCCGATGGCGCCTTCTACCATCTGGACGCGCCGGTGCAGCGGCTCGGCGCCATGGACGTGCCGATCCCGTTCTCGCCGCCGCTCGAGGACGAGACGGTGCCCACCCCCGCGCGGCTCGCGGAGCGAGCGCGAGCGCTCGTCGCCGGTCGCCTGTGAGGCGCGTCCATGGCCGCTGACGTCGTCATGCCAGCGCTCGGCATGAACCAGGACACCGGCCGCCTCTTGCAGTGGCTGAAGCGCGAGGGCGAGACGGTGACACGGGGGGAGCCCCTGATGGAGGTCGAGACGGACAAGGCGACGGTCGAGGTCGAGGCTCCGGCCTCCGGCGTCCTGGCGCGGGTCACGGCGCTTCCGGGCGACAAAGTGCCGGTAGGCGAGCTCCTGGCGGTGATCCTGGCCGTGGGCGAGGCCGACGCGGCCGACGGCGCGGTCCCCGCCAGCCCGCTCGCCCGGCGGACCGCCCGCGAGCGTGGGATCGACGTCGCCGCGGTCGCCGGCAGCGGGCCGGACGGAGCGGTGAAGCTGGCCGACCTGCCCCGGGCGACCTCGTCGCCCGCCGGGAGCCGAATCTGGGCGACGATGGCGCGCAGGACCGCCGAGAGCTGGGCGACCGTCCCGCACTTCTACCTCGAGCGCGAGGTCGACGCCTCCCGTCTCCAGAGCTGGCGCGCGCACGCCACGCGGACGAACGCCGGCTGCACGGTCACCGACCTGCTCGTCCGGCTCGTCGCCGCCTGCCTCAGGCGCCACCCGCTCGTCAACGGGCGCTGGGGAGGTGAGGGGCGGGTGGCCGCGGACGAGATCGCCATCGGCATTGCGGTCGCGGTGGACGACGGCCTGCTGGTGCCGGTGGTGCGGGCGGCTGACCGGCTCTCGCTGGCCGAGGTCAGCGCCCGTCGGGCGGACCTGGTCGAGCGCGCCCGCGCCGGCCGGCTCCGGCCCGACGACCTGGAGGGCGCCACCTTCACGATCAGCAACCTCGGCATGTACGCCGTCGACACGTTCCACGGGATCGTGGACTGGCCCCAGGCGGCGATCCTCGCGGTCGGCCGGATCGCCGACCGGGTGGCCGCCACGGACGGCGGGCCGCGCGTGTGCCCTTCCGTGCACCTCTCGCTCTCCTGCGACCACCGGGCCGTGGACGGCGCGCGGGCCGCCGCGTTCCTGACGGACCTGGGAGACCTGGTGGAGGAGCCGGCGGCGCTCCTGTAGCCTCGGGCACGTGCAGTGAAAGCGAACGACGACGCCGAGCTCGACCCGAAGCACATCGTCGCGATCGGCCGCCGCGTCAGGGCCGAGCGCGAGCGGCGTGGGATGAGCCTCCGCGAGCTGGCCCGCCGGGTGGGGGTCTCGCCCAGCCTGATCTCGCAGATCGAGACGGGGAAGGCGCAGCCGTCGGTGGGGACGCTGTACTCGCTGACCAGGGCCCTGCGCATGTCCGTCGACCAGCTGTTCGCGGGCGACGGCGAGGGCGACGAGCCGTCGGCGGCGGAGGCAGCCGAGGTCGCCGATCACGTGCCGGGTCTGATCGTACGGGTCCGCGAGCGCAAGGTGATCGACCTCGACAGCGGGGTCCGGTGGGAGCGACTCACGTCGACGAGCCATCCCGACGTCGACTTCCTCTCGGTCGTGTACGAGGTCGGCGGCGCATCGGCCGAAGCGATGATGCGCCACGCCGGCAGGGAGTTCGGCACGGTCCTCAGCGGGGTCCTCACCGTGACGGTCAACTTCGACGACCACGTGCTCTACCCGGGGGACTCGATCGCGTTCCCCTCCACGACCCCGCACCGCTTGTGGAACGCGGGCACCGTCCCCGTCCACGCGATCTGGGTCGTCATCGGCCGCCACCGCGTCAGCGGAGCCCCGCCATCCTGAACTGAACGTTCACCCACGTTTGACGAAATGTGCAGCGTGGATTAACATGCCCCGCGATGGGTGGGACGTTCGGACTGATGGCGGTCGACTGGGAGCAGCGCGTCGACTTCGACCGGCTGCGGCGCGACCGGCTCGCCAGGGCGCGGCGCGAGCTGGAGAGCTCTGACCTGGGCGCGCTCGTCCTGTTCGACGCGAACAACATCCGCTACACCACCAGCACGGCGATCGGGACGTGGGGCAACGACAAGTACGTGCGCTGGGCGCTGCTGCCCAGGGGCGGCGAGCCGCTGCTCTGGGACTTCGGGTCGGCCGCCCGCCACCACCAGCTCTTCTGCCCGTGGCTGGGCGAGCGCTCGCGGGCTGGCATCACGAACTTCCGCGGCGCGATCCCGCCCGAGGTCGGCCGGGCCCAGGACGTCGCCGCGAAGATCAGGGCGGAGCTGGCCTCGAGGGGCCTGGCCGGCGAGCCGGTCGGCATCGACGTCGTCGAGCCGCCCGTCCTCTTCGCGCTGCAGGACGCCGGGCTGCAGGTCGTGGACGGGCAGCAGGTCATGCAGCGGGCGCGGATGCGCAAGACGCCCGACGAGATCGTCCTCCTCGACACCGCGTGCATGATGGTGGACGCGGCGTACGACGAGCTGTACCGGGCGATGCGCCCCGGGATGCGCGAGAACGAGTGCGTCGCGCTCGTCGCGAAGACGCTGTACGAGCTCGGCTCGGAGCACGTCGAGGGCGTGAACGCGATCTCGGGCGAGCGCTCGAACCCGCATCCGCACGTGTATAGCGACCGGGCTCTGAGGCAGGGCGATCCCGCGTTCTTCGACGTCCTCCACGCCTACAACGGCTACCGGACCTGCTACTACCGGACGTTCGCGGTCAGCAGCGCTTCGCCCGCGCTCGTGGACGCGTACCGGCGCTGTCGCGACCATCTCGACGACGCGATCAGCCGCGTCCGCCCAGGGGCCACGACAGCGGAGATCGCGGCAGCGTTCCCCCGCGCCGCCGATTTCGGGTTCGCGACCGAGGAGGAGGCGTTCGCGCTCCAGCTCGGCCACGGCGTCGGCCTCTCGATCTGGGAGAAGCCGGTCGTGAGCCGCCTGATCCCGCCCGAGCACGCGGAGGTGATCGAGGAGGGCATGGTGTTCGCGCCTCGTCGTCACGAGCACGGGCTGTGAGGTGATCACGCGCTTCCCCGCCGAGCAGCTCCTCGTCGCCGGCCAGCGGTACCACGCAGTCGGCGGTCCGCTGCCGGCCACGAGGATGGAGCAGTCGAACCTCAACCGACCCGACGGCCGCGGCGCGGACGCGGTCGCCGCCGCGGCGCGTGCCGAGGGTCGGAACCTGCCATGAAGGCGATCGTGTTCGCGGCTCAGCACCAGGTCACGCTCTCCGACGTCGCCAGGCCGGAGCCGGGCGCGGGCGAAGTGCTCGTGCGCTCGCGCGCCATCGGCATCTGTCACTCGGACTTCGAGGTGCTCGACGGCCGCTACATCCTGCCCGTCTCGTTCCCGCTGATTCCGGGCCACGAGTGGGCCGGGGAGGTCGCGGAGGTCGGCGCCGGCGTCACCGGCGTCCGGCCAGGCGACCGCGTGGTCGGCGAGTGCGCGGTGGCTGCCGACCATCACTTCGGCCTGACGAGCGACGGCGCGGCCGCCGAGTACTTCCGCGTCCGGCCGGAGTGGCTGCACCTGCTTCCGGACGAGCTCTCGTGGTCGCAGGGCGCTCTGGTCGAGCCGTTCTCCGTCGCCTACCACGCGACCCGCGCCGCCGGCGGCGTGGACGCGAGCGACACCGCGGTCGTCCTCGGCGCCGGCCCCATCGGGCTGTGCTGCGTCGCGGCGACGGTCGCGCTCGGGGCCAGGACGATCGTGGTCGACCCGATCGCGCATCGGCGCGACGTCGCCGCGACTCTCGGGGCCGAGGCTGCCGTCGATCCCGGCGCCGGTGACGTCGTCGAGCTCGTCAGGCAGCTGACCGGTGGCGGGGGCGCCGACATCGTGCTCGAAGCATCCGGCAGCCCGACCGCGATGGCGAACGCGCTCGACGTGGCGGCCTACCAGGGGCGGGTCGTCTTCATCGGGATCAACGTGGGCGCCACCGCACCCGCGCCGATGGGCCTCATCCAGTCCAGGGCGCTCTCCGTGCGGGGGATCATCGGCTCGCCGGACGTCTGGCCGGCGACGCTCCGTTTCCTCGCCCGTTCCGGGCTCGACCTCACGCCGATCGTGACCGTGACCTACCCCTTGGAGAGTGGGCCGGATGCGTTCGCGGCCGCTCGGAGGACCGATGAGCAGATCAAGGTCCACATTCTGCACGGCTGACGGATGAGGGCGGCCGTGTACCACGGGGCCGGCGACGTGCGGATCGAGTCAGTGCCCGATCCCGGCCGCCCGGGCCCCGGTGAGCTGCTGATCGAGGTCACCCGCTCCGGAATCTGCGGCAGCGACGCCGGTGAGTTCCAGCACGGCCCGCGCCAGGTCCCGCTGCACGCGCGGCATCCGCACAGCGGCCACGTGGGCCCGATGGTGCTCGGGCACGAGTTCGCGGGCTCAGTGCTCCAGGTGGGGCCGGACGTCGCCGGCTTCGAGCCCGGACAGCGCGTCGCGTGCGGTGCCGGCGTCGCCTGCGGCGCCTGCGCGTGGTGCCGGTCGGGGCGCACGAACCTGTGCGCGCGCTACCACACGATCGGACTCCAGATGAACGGCGGGCTGGCCGAGCTCGTGAGGGCGCCGGCCGCCATATGCGTCCCGGTGCCCGACGGGTGCACGGACGACGCCGCGGCCATGGCGCAGCCGCTGGCCGTGGCGCTCCATGCGCTCGCGCGGTCCGGCGTCGATGGCAGCCGTGCGCTCGCGGTCATCGGCGTCGGCGGCATCGGCTCGTTCATCGCGGGCGCAGCCGCCCAGCGAGGTGTCGCGGACCTGCTCGCCGTCGACGTCGACGAGCAGCGCCTGGACGCGGCGCGCCGCCTGGGCGCGCGCGTGGCGATCGACGCCAGGGTAGGCGACGTAGCCGAGGCCGTGCGCGCGGAGACCGGCGGGGAGGGGGCGGCCGTGGTCATCGAGGCCTCGGGCACGGCCGCCGGGCTGAGCGCCGCGCTCGGCAGCGTGCGGTGGGGCGGCCGTGTGGTCGCCGTCGGCCTCCAGGCCACGCCGCGGGCTGTCGATCTCTTCGACCTCTCGCTGCGGGAGGTCGACCTGGTCGGGACGGTCGCGCACGTCTGCCGGACCGACCTGCCGGCGGCCGTGGGCATGCTCACGACCACCCCGCTCGCCTCGCTCGTGCTCGACCGCGTGATCCCGCTCGACCGCCTGGTGCCGGACGGCATCCTGGCGCTGACCGAGCATCGTGCACGGGGGAAGATCCTCGTCGGCCCGGCGAACGTCATGCCATGAGGTTCGGCGTCTGGTACGACTTCCGGAACCCGCCGCGCTGGCGGCGGCGACCCTCCGATCTCTACGCCGAGACCCTGGAGCAGGCGGCGTGGGCCGAGACGCTCGGCTTCGAGTCGATCTGGCTCTCCGAGCACCACGTCACGGACGAGGGCTACCTGCCCGCCACGCTGCCCATGCTCGCCGCGCTCGCGATGCGGACCAGCACCGCTCGGTTGGGCTCAGCGGTGATCCTGGCCCCATTCCAGCATCCCATCCGCTTCGCGGAGGACGTCGCGGTCGTCGACCAGCTCAGCGGCGGCCGGCTGGAGGTGGGGGTCGCGCCCGGCTACCGTGTCGAGGAGTTCGCGGCGTTCGGGATCGACCGCCGGGAGCGCGGCACGCGCACCGACGAGCTCGTCGAGATCGCCCGGCTGGCCTGGACGGGCGAGCCGTTCAGCCACCGGGGACGCCACTGGAGCTTCGAGGGTGTCCAGGTCACTCCGGTGCCATACCAGGTGCCCGGTCCGCCCATCCTGATCGGAGGTGCCGGCCTCGCCGCCGCCCGCAGGGCCGGCCGGCTCGGCTGTTGCTTCACGCCGGACTCGTTCGCGCCGGTGGGCGTCTTCGACGCCTACCGCGCCGCGCTCGCGGAGCACGGTCACGACCCGGCCGCGTTCCCGATCTCGACGAACCGGATGATCTACGTGACCGGGGACCCCGAGGCCGGGTGGGACGAGGTGAAGGACCAGTTCCTCTACGTCCACAACCGCTATCGGGCGTGGTTCGCGGCGGCCGGGGACCATCCGGGCAGCGGCCAGCCGCTGGACGACGCGAGCCTGCTGCCGCGCGACCAGTACCTGGTGGGCACGCCGGAGCAGGTCGTCGCGGAGATCGAGGCGATGCGCAGCCGCCTGCCGTTCGAGCGCCTCTACTTCTGGGCCCGCATCCCAGGGCTCGCGATCGAGAAGAGCTCGCGCTCCCTGGAGCTGTTCGCGCGCCACGTGCTCCCGCGCTTCCCGGAGTCATCGCGATGACGTGGGCGCGGGGCCGAGCGAGCTGGTCGGGCATCGCGCTGGCGACGCTCATGCTGTTCGCGGGCAGCCTGATCGCCCAGCCGCGCAGCGTCAGCCAGAGCTCGATCCTGGGTATGCTCCCGTTCGCGGCCATCCTCGCCGTCGCCGCCGCCGGTCAGACGCTCGTCATCCAGCAGGGAGGGATCGACCTCTCCGTCCCGGGCGTCATGTCGATCACCGTCGTCATCGTCACGCACCTCCCCAACGGGGATTCGGGCAAGCTCGCCGCGGCGCTGCTGGTGGCGCTGGCGGTCGCGGTCGGCGCCGGGACGGCGACCGGTCTGACGGTCAGCCGGATCGGGGTGATGCCGATCGTCACGACCCTGGGCATGAACGCGCTGCTGTTCGGCGGCGTCCTCGCGATCTCGGGCGGCACCCCGCGGCTGACGACCCCGGCGCTGCACGCGTTCGCGACGAGCTCCGTGCTGGACGTCCCGACCACGGTGCTGATCGCGATCGGCGTCACGGCGGCGGTGGCGTTCGTCGTGAAGCGAACGGTCGTTGGCCGCCGCTTCGAGGCGGTGGGAGCGAACGCGGCCGCGGCCAGGGCGGCGGGGATCGCGTTCACGCGCTACCGGATGGGCGCCTACGTCGCCGCCGGCGCCCTCTACTGGGCAGCCGCCGTCCTGCTCGCGGGGGTGGTCATCACGCCGAGCGTGTTCCAGGGCAACGACTACCTCCTGCCAGCGGTCGCGGCGGTCGTTCTGGGCGGGACTTCGCTGGTGGGCGGCAGCGGCAGTGCCGTCGCGAGCGCGATCGGCGCGCTGTTCCTCACGCAGCTGCAGCAGCTCGTGCTGACGACGGGAGCGAGCACGGCCGTCCAGTACCTGATCGAGGCGGCGGCCATCGTCGCCGGCGTGGCCGTCTACCGCGTCCGCGGCATCGGACCGAGGCGCGGGGAGCCGGAGAGAGGAGGAGGTACGACATGAGGGGAATCGGTAAGCATCGGAGCGCGTCCGTGGCGCTGCTCGCGGCGGCGATCGCGGTGGTCGCGGGGTGCGGCGGGGGCGGCGGGGGCGGATCGAGCTCGTCGGGCGGGGGCGGCTCCCTGGCCGGCGCGCCCACGTGGTGCGGCTCGAAGAGCATCACGCTCGCGCTCGCAGACGGGTTCGGCGACAACAACTGGCGCCGGATCACGAAGGCCGAGGCGCAGGACGAGGCCGCCAAGTGCCCCAGCGTGAGCAAGTTCCTGTACACGGACGGCCAGGGCAACACGCAGAAGGCGATCTCCGACATCCAGGGCCTGGCCGCACAGGGAGTGAACGCGACCGTCGTCTTCCCCGACGCGGGCCCGGCCGTGCTGCCGGGGATCCGCAGCGCCTACAAGCAGGGCCTCGTCGTCGTCCCCTACCGGGTCTCCCCGGGCGGCAGGGACGGCGTGGACTACAGCTACTACATCAGCACGGACTTCAAGCAGGCCGGCGTGCTCTGGGCGAAGTGGATGGCCCAGGTGCTGCACGGCAAGGGCAACATCGCGAACCTGGGCGGCCCGCCGGCGAACTCGCAGAGCCAGGCCGAGTACGACGGCATGCAGAGCGTCTTCAAGGACTATCCGGACATCCACTTCGTCGGGCAGACCCCGTACAACGTCACGAACTGGGACCCCTCGCTGACGCAGAGCGTGGTGGCCGGCCTGCTCGCCAAGTACCCGCAGATCGACGGCTTCACGACCGACTTCGGGGCCGCGCTCGTCAGCTCGTTCGGCGCCTTCCAGCAGGCCCACCGCCAGGTCCCGGCCGTGGCCACCGAGGACGCGAACCAGCTCTCGTGCACGTGGGCGACCATGCACGCGAGCGATCCCGGGTTCCAGCTCTTCACGGTCGACTCGCAGACGTGGATGGTGCGGACCGCGGTCGAGTTCGCGGTCGCCAAGGCGTCGGGCGGCCAGGTCCCGCGCTCGGCGTCGGTGCCGCAGGCGGTGTTCGAGGACTCCGTCACGAACAACCCGCGAGGGCCCGAGTGCAACCAGTCGCTGCCCCCTGACGCGCTCCTGTCGAGCCGGCTCTCGACGTCCGCCCTGAAGGCGGCTCTCGGCTGAGGAGGAG
>VBJR01000303.1 GCA_005880175.1 Chloroflexota bacterium | reverse complement strand
TCCCCGGTGCAGCCGGCGGATCTCCGCCCAGTCCTCCACCTTGATCACACCTCCTCGAACTCGGAGGGGGTCAGTTTTCGGACGTTGCCAGGGGGTCAGTATTCGCGCGTTGTTGACATCTTCACCCTCTCCGGGACGATCCGCTATCCCGGTGCCGCGACAGCGACCACGTGAACACCGTCGGAGAGCCGTATTCGGGAAAACTGAACGTACGGTTCGATGAGGGGCGGCTGGGAGGGCAATGCTCAGACCAGCCGCCTACTCTGCCGCACCTGGCCGGCGTCCATGTCGAGCGAGTCGTGGCTTCGGGCAGGGTGGTGCGACGGGAGGCCACGACGCGGGTGCCGGCGGCGGCCTGTCCGGTGTGCGGGCATCCGTCCAGCCGGGTCCACAGCCGCTACGAGCGGTGGCTGGCCGATCGCGGGATGAGCGGCCGAGAGGTGAACATCCAGCTACGGGTCCGCCGCTTCTTCTGCGTCGATGCGAGCTGCCCGCGGCGCATCTTCGCCGAGCAGGTCGCGGGCTTGACCGAGCGCTACCGGCGCTGCAGCCCTGGACTCCGGACGATGCTGACCGAGATCGCGTTGGCCCTGGGTGGTCGAGCGGGTGCGCTGATCTCGCGTCATCTGGATGCGGCGAGGTCCCGGACGACTCTCTTGCGCCTGCTCCGAGCGCTGCCCGTGCCGGTGCCGGGCGTGCTTCGGGTCGTCGGCGTTGACGAGTTCGCGGTGCGCCGCGGCCACACCTACGGCACCGTGCTCGTGGACATGGACACGCGCCGTCCGGTCGACGTGTTGAACGACCGCACGTCCACGACGCTGGCTGCGTGGTTGGAGAAGCATCCCGGCGTCGAGGTGGTCTGCCGCGATCGAGCTGGACCGTATGCCGAGGGCGCCAGCTCCGGCGCACCGCAGGCGCGGCAGGTCGCCGACCGCTGGCACTTGCTGCACAACCTCGTCGAGGTCGTAGAGCGCGTCCTCAAACGCAACCGCGCCGCTCTGGTCGAGGCCACACCGGAGATGGACGCGTGCGACCCCGAGATCGAACCGACGCCGGTCGAGGGTGCCCTGGCCGCGAGAACCCGGCAGCGCCACCACGACGTCCACGCCCTTGCCGAGCGCGGGTTGAACCTCACCAGCATCTGCCGCACGTTGAAGCTGGACCCGAAGACGGTGAACCGCTACCTGCGGGCCGCCAGTTCGGAGGAGCTCATCGTGCCCGCTGCTCAGCGGGCCACCTCGCTCGAACGCTTCAAGGTCTACCTGGCGGAACGCTTCGCCGACGGTTGCACGAACGCGGCCAGACTGTGGGCGGAGCTTCAGGCCCAGGGGTACCGTGGCCATCGCCGCACCGTTCGTCGCTACCTCAACCGGCTCGCGAACGGCACCGTCGAACGGAAGCGTCCGGAGGAGTTCACGGCCCGCGAGGTACGTCAGTGGATCCTGCGTCGCCCCGATCGGCTGGACCCGGGCGACCGCGATCGCCTCCAGTCCATCTGCTCGCGGAGTCCGATCGTCTCCGCCACCACCGAGCTTGCCCAGTGGTTCGCGCGGCTGCTTCGCGAACGACGCGGCCAGCAGCTCGGCGCCTGGGTCCAGGCGGTGGAGGCCGCCGAGATCCCCGAGCTGCGTGCCTTCGCGGCCGGCCTACGTAAGGACTGGGATGCGGTCCAGGCGGGCCTCACCCTGCCCTGGAGCTCGGGCGCCGTGGAGGGCCACGTCAACCGGATCAAGATGCTCAAGCGTCAGATGTACGGACGCGCGAACGTCGACCTGCTCCGCTCTCGCGTCCTGCTCGGGCGCTGACCGCCGGCGCCTCACCCGGATCACCGAATGTGCGCCAGAGCCGCCAAACTCCAGGTAGGCGGACAGAGCGCTCCCGGCTGACGGACACGAAATCTCCAGGTGGACGGACAGCCGGTCCCCGCGTGCTGCTGTCCACCAAGGCCCGAACTTGGGAATGAGGTAGCCGAAGCTGTCCACACCTCGACTACCTCGGAGAACAAGTCTTGGCCAAAACGCCTACGGAGATCATGGAGATACTCGCCTCGTACGACTTGACGCGCACCGCCTGGTCGGCCGCCCAGCTGGCGGGCTGCGACCCGAAGACGGTGCAGCGCTACGTGGACCTGCGTGACGCGGGTCTGGACCCCCTGCGGCGGCCGCGGCGTGCGCGGCTCATCGACCCCTACCTGGAGAAGGTGGAGGAGCTGGTCGAGCACTCGCGCGGCAAGATCCGGGCCGACGTCGCCCACGACCGGCTGCGGGCGATGGGCTACAGCGGCAACGAGCGGACCACGCGCCGTGCGGTGGCGGTGGCCAAGAAGGCCTATCGTGCCGGTCATCGGCGCACGTACCGGCCCTGGCTGCCGGAGCCGGGGAAGTGGTTGCAGTTCGACTGGGGCGAGGGTCCTCGGGTGGGCGGCCGGCGCACGCACCTGTTCTGTGCCTGGCTGGCCTGGAGTCGCTACCGGGTGGTGCTGCCGACCTGGGATCGCAAGCTGGGCACGCTGCTGGCCTGCCTGGACGCCACCCTGCGCCGGCTGGGAGGCTGCCCGACGTACCTGTTGACGGACAACGAGCGGACGGTGACCACGGACCGGGTGGCCGGGGTGCCGGTGCGGCACCCGGTGGTGGTGGCGGCGGGCCGGTACTACGGCGTGGAGGTCCGGACCTGTGAGGTGGCGGACCCGGAGTCGAAGGGCGGCTCGGAGTCGACGGTGCGGGTGGCGAAAGCCGATCTGGTGCCGACCGAGGCCAACCTGCTGGAGGAGTACAGGAGCTTCGGCGAGCTGGTCGAGGCCTGCGAGCGGTTCAACACGGAGGTGAACGGGCGGCCGCACACCGAGACCCGGCGGGTGCCGGCGGACGCCCTGGCCGAGGAACGCGGCCACCTCCACGTGCTGCCGCGGGAGCCGTACACGGCGGCGCTGGGCGAGACGCGCAGCGTCGAGGACGACCAGACCATCCGCTGGGGCTCGGTGCGCTACTCGACGCCGCCGGGCTGGGTCGGGCAGCAGGTCTGGTGCCGCGTGGAAGGCGAGGAACTGGTCATCGTCGGCGCTGGCGAGCAGGGCCTCGAGGAGATCTGGCGGCACCGGCTGTCGGTGCCCGGACGCCCCCAGATCCTGGACGAGCACTACCCCGACCACCCCAACGGCCGCGCCGCGTTGCAGCCCCGGCTGCGGCCGCAGCGGGAGGAGGAGCGGGCCTTCCTGGCCATCGGCGAGGGCGCCGAGCGCTGGCTGCGCGAGGCCGCTGCCAGCGGCGCCACGCGGGTGAGGGCCAAGATGACCCAGGCCACCGAGTTGGCCCTGCTCTTCGGCAGCCAGCGGGTTGACGAGGCGCTGAGCCGGGCGGCCGCCGCCGGCCGCTTCGGGGAGGACGATCTGGTCTCCATCCTGTCCCACGCCCGGGGCCGCCCGATGCTCCAGGTGGTGCGGGCCGACGAGGCGTTCTCGGCGCAGCCGGGAACGAGCGCCTGGGCGGGGTTCGGCCATGCCAACTGACGTCGACCTGACCGGCCTGGTGACCGAGCTGCGGCTGCGGGGCGAGCTCGTCGCGCGCAGCGTGTACGTGTGCCCGGAGTGCGGCGAGCGCTACCTGGGCGAGCGCCGCTGCCCGGACTGCGGCCGTTGGTGCCGGCGACTGGGCATCGGTGGCAACTGCCCGGATTGCGACCACGTCCTGGCCATGGTCGAGCTCCTGGGGGAGGACTTCAGGTGAGAACACCGGAAGCGCCGCCGCTGCCGGCCGAGCTGGACGTGCTGCTCAAGCGGATGCGGCTGCCCTACTTCCGGCGCGCCGCACCCGAGGTCTGCGCCACCGCCCGCGCCCAACGCTGGGACCCGGCCGAGGTCATGCGCGTGCTCTTGGCCGAAGAGGTCAAGGGCCGCGATGCGGCCACCCACCGCATGCGCCGGCGGGCCGCCGGCTTCCCCTCCGGCAAGACCTTCGAGGGCTGGCGGCAGGAACGCTCCTCCATCCCTCAACCCACCCAGCAGGCCCTGATGACCCTGGAGTGGGTCGGCCGGGCCGAGAACCTGGCCGTCTGCGGGCCCAGCGGCACCGGCAAGTCGCACTTCTGCGAGGCGCTCGGGCACGCGGTCATCGAGGCCGGGATGCGCGTCGCCTGGTTCTCCCTGGAGGCGCTCACCGCCACCGTCATGCGCGCCAAGGTCGACGCCTCGGTCTCCCGCGTGGTGGCCCGCATCTGCCGCTCCGAGCTCATCGTGATCGATGACATCGGGATGCTGCCCAGCGGCCAAGACGCCGCCGAAGCTTTCTACCGCGTGGTCGACGCCGCCTACGAGAAGCGCAGCGTCGCTGTCACCAGCAACCTGCACCCGGCCGGCCATATGGCGTGCGAAGCCGCGAGCGATGGACATCCGCCGCGCCGGGTTGCTGCTGGTCGGGTCCACCCCCGCCTCGTAGACCCAGGCGAGGGCGGCATCGATCGTTACCGTCTGCGCTCCAACGCTGTCGAGGTAAGCGATGAAGCGGGGTAGGAGCCGGTGAGCCTCGGTCAGGTCGTGGCCGAGAGAGTTCCGCAACCGCAGGTAGTCCTGCGCTGCCTGGACGAGGACGCTCATTGTCCCGCTCCGGGCCACGGTTGGGCCACCTGGCGCAGCGTGGTCAGGTCGACCTTCGCGTAGATCGCCGTCGTGGCCAGGTCCCGGTGCCGGAGCACCTGGCTCACTTCGATGAGCGTGGCGCCCCGGTGCAGCATCTCGGTCGCGAGCGCGTGACGCAGACGGTGCGCGGCGACGATGGGTAGACCCGCCCGGCGACAGGCACGCCTGGTGACGTCACCGACCAGGTCGGCCCGGATGGGTCGCCTCGGCGCCTTGGACATGAGGAACACCTCGCGTACGGACGTGGACGGCCGGGCCTCGCTCAGGTAGACGGTGAGGGCCTCTCCCACGTCGCACGGGAGCGGGAGCCGGTCCCGATGGCCACCCTTGCCGCGCACGGTCATCTCACCGGCCCGCCAATCGACGTCACCAAGTTGAAGACGAGCAACCTCGACCGAGCGGAGGCCCAAACGGGCGACCAGCATCAGGATCGCGAAGTCGCGCACGCCGATGCTCTGTCCGCGGTCGCAGCTGTCGAGCAGGCGCTGCACGTCATCTACCGCCAGGCCAACAGGAAGCCCCGTGTCGTGCCAGCCGGCCACCGGAGGCACGGCTGACGCCAATGCCCTCGGCGTCAGCCCGCGCACGAACAAGAAGCGCAGCAGAGCCCGTAGCTCGGCCACCCGCCCTTTGGCGGCGCCCACGCTGACCCGCTCGCTTTCCCGCAGCAGGAACGCGACCACGTGGGTGGCAGACAGATCTTCGAGGAAGCGGCGGCCCATCTCATCGAAGCGTTCCTGGAGGAACCGACGCGCCAGGTTCTCGTAGCGAAGAACTGTCGCGGCTGCCAGACCTCGGCCTACCAACCAGTCGTGATAGGCGGCGACGAGTTCTCCAACCGGCGTCAATGGTGAGGTCTTGGGCCGCACGATGCCAGCGCT
>VBJR01000302.1 GCA_005880175.1 Chloroflexota bacterium | reverse complement strand
CAGTCCCGCAGCGCCGTGGACAGGACGCCGATCTCGTCCTCGCGGCGGACGTGCGGGATCCGCGCCCGGCCGCCCGCGGCGATCGTGCCGGCCGCGACGGCGAGCTCGCCCACCGGCTTGAGCGCCAGCAGGTACATGCGGCGGAGGAGCAGGACCAGCAGGAGCACCACCGTGGCGTTGCCGAGCGTGGCGAGGACCTCCACCGCGACCCCGGTCTCGGTGGCCAGGTTCAACGCGGCCTGGAAGTCGGACTCCAGCGCCGCGGCCAGGGCCGACAGGGCGGACTCGACGGCGCCCAGGAGCCCGTCGCCGCCGCTCAGGTCGGGCGCCCCCGGCAGCAGTGGGCCCGACGTCAGCACCCGCTGCCGGAGGCCCTCGGCCCACCCCTGCCACGCCACGACGGCCGTCGCGGCGGAACGCACCAGCCCGGGCCGGACCGCGCCCGCCGTGCCGCCCTGCAGGGCGTCGAGCGCCACCCAGGTGGCTGACCGCGCCTCGGCGTAGCGCTGGGCGTCGGCCGGATCCGCGGTGAGCGCGTACCGGTCCGTGAGCACGACCTCCTGGTCCAGCATGTCCACCAGCAGCTGGTTCGCCTGCAGCTCGGCGCCGCGGAGCGCCCCGGCGTGGGAGCCGAGGTAGTTCGCCGCCGCCCCTCCGCTCGCGGCCAGCACGAAGAAGACGACGACCGTCGCGACCTGGAGCAGCCCGAGGCGGAAGAACCGGGACCGCAGGGTCCTGGAGCTCCTGCGCTCCCCAGCCGTCTCGAACGCGTGCCCGCAGATGCCTCGAGTCTGGGCCGGCCCCCGAGCCGGAGGCAAGTTGCGAGCGCGGAACGGAGGCACGGCGCCGGTCAGGGCCGCCGCCGGGCCACCTGCAGGACCGCCGAGACGACGTCGTCCGCCGTGCGGCGCACGTCGTAGGCGTCCACGATCTCGCGCGAGCGGGCGCCCCAGCGCCGCCGCCGCTCCGGGTCGCACACGAGCTCGCGCAGCGCGGCCGCGAGGGACACGGCGCAGCCCGCCGGCACGACCCGGCCGTTCTCGCCGTCCACCACCAGGTCGGCCGCGCAGCCCACGCGGTCGGACACCACCACCGGGAGGCCGAAGTTCATCGCCTCGTTGACCGCCAGGCCCCACGTCTCGCGCTCCGAGCAGAGGACGAGCACGTCGGCGGCGGCGTACGCGCGCGACACCTCGGACTGGTTCAGGAAGCCGCTGACCCGGACGTCGGGGATCCCCTCGCGGACCGCCGCCGCCTCCACCTCCGCCCGCAGCGGCCCGTCTCCCGCGTAGAGCAGGGAGCAGGGGGCCCGCCGCCGCACCTCGGCGAACGCGCGCAGCAGCAGGAACGGGTCCTTGACCGGGATCAGCTTGCCGCAGAGCAGCACCACCGGCTGATCGGGAGGCAGGCCGAACGACCGCCGCGCGTCCGCCCGCGTCCCGGCCAGCGCGTCCGCGTGTCGCTGGAAGTACGCGTTGTCGACGCTGTGGCGGGCCAGGAACAGCCGCCGGCCGCGGACGCCGTAGCGCTCGAACCACCGGCGGCTCTCGATCCCCGTGCAGAGCCCGCGCACGAACCGGAACAGGACGGGAAGCACGGCGGCCTTGACGGTCCGCCTCCAGAGCGCCCGGCGCCGGAGCAGCGTCGCGTCGTCGCGGAGCAGCGCCGGCACGCGGCGCAGGGCGCACGCCGCCACGACCACCCACGCGCCCCGCGAGCTGTACCCGTGGATCCAGACCGCGTCGTAGCGGCCGGCCAGCACCGCCCTGGCGACCTGGACGCTCCTGGCCCGCTGGGGCCCGGAGAGGAACCAGTGCCGGTAGCCGTCGAGGACGGGGACGTCCCAGCGCACCCGCCGGCCGAACTCGCGGTCCAGGAAGTCGCCCGCCCCGCGGTCCGTGCGGAAGGCGACGGTCAGGTCCATCTCGGGACGCCGGGCCAGCTCCCGGTAGAGCGGCGCGAAGTACTGCACCGGCGTCTCGACGTAGTGCAGGAGGCGGACGGGCGCCGTCACGAGGCGCGCAGCCGGTGCCGGACCGGGGCGAGCCGGTCGGCGCGGACGAAGACCAGGTTGTCGCTCCACCGCGACCGGCCGCCCTCGTCCAGGCTCCGGCGGTCGGGATCGTACGTGCACGCCACGTAGCCGAAGCCGCGCAGCAGGCGGACGAGCGACCGGTCGTAGCCCTCGGCGTCGATCTTGACGATCGCCGGGACCGTGGCCGGCAGGCAGACCGAGTCCAGCGTGACCATCCGGGCCTGCCGCCGGGCTCCCGCGAAGGGCTCGACCACGACGTGGTTGCGCGAGTCGAGGTCCCGCGTGAACCAGACCTCGCCCGCCGCCTCCCCGGCGACCTCGCCGCGCACGACCACGTTGCGCAGGCCGTTCAGCCGGACGTTCCGCTCCAGCTCGTCCCGCGCCAGCGGGTCCGGCTCGAACGCGATGACGCCGCCGGCCCGCGCCCGGGCCGCCGCGAGCACCGTGTAGACGCCGACGTTGGCGCCGACGTCCACGAACCAGTCGTACTCGCCGAGCAGGTCTCGGACCAGGCACAGGTCGTCGTACTCCGGGAGGCGGACGTAGCGGACCAGCGCCGAGCAGGTGTGGTCGCGGCTCACCCGCAGCGAGGTCCCGTCCGCGAGCGGGGTGACGAGCGCCCGGCCGGAGAGCCGCTTGCGGACCTGCCAGGCGAGCGCGCGGGCCGCCGACCGGACCGGCCGGCCGCGGTTGCAGGGGTGGCCCAGGACGTACTCGCGGACGAACCGGCACCAGCGCAGCGCGCCGGCGAGCCGCGTCATCCGGCCCGCTTCTCGAACACGAAGATCGCGTGCTCCGCCCAGCGCCCGGGCAGCACGCGCTCCAGGAGCGGCTCGGCGGGCAGCGACAGGCGCATCGACAGCCCGTGGACCCCGGCGTAGAGGCGGTACCAGCCGGGGTGCCGACGATCGCGGCCAGGAGTCGCTCCAGCGGCGAGAACTGGTTGCCCTCCCAGCGGAGGAGCCGCCCGCCGGCCCGCTCGCCCCAGTCGATCCAGCGCTCGGGCGGACTGCCGCCGGGGCCGGCGATCTTCTCGTAGAGGACCAGCCTGCCCCGCGGGCGGATCGATCGGAGGATGCCCGCCACGGCGGCGGCGCGGTCCTCGTCCGGCAGGCACTGGAGGACCTTCATCGTGTACGCGGCGTCCAGGGCGCCGGCGGCCACGGGCAGCCGGCGGGCGTCGCCGAGCAGCACCGGCGCCCTGCCCCGGCGGTGCGCGGCGTGGCCCATCACCGTCGAGAAGTCCATGCCGATCAGCTGCCGCCCCGGCCCCATCAGGTCGAACCAGCGCCCGTAGCCGCAGCCGACCTCGAGGACGCGGCCGCCGGGGAGGTGCGCCGCCACGCGCCGCGCGCCCCGCTCCTCGAGCGGAGCGGCGTTCCCGCGGACCAGCTGCAGGGCGTCGCACACCGCCGCCATCTCGGTGTCCGTGCCCAGGTGCGCCGACGCCCGCAGGTCCCAGTAGCCCGGCGCGTGGAAGCCGCCGGCGGTCACGTCGCGGCCCTCGCGCGGACGCTCTCCGGGGGCCCGGCCACGAACGCCAGGCTGACGTCCGGCCCGTGCCCGCCCAGCGGCACGCCGGGCAGGCCGTACCCGAGCCCGTCGAGGACCTCGAACGTCGGGTGGGGATCGACGCCGGAGTGGAACTCGACCACCACGCGAGGGCGGAACTCGTGCAGCAGGCCCCGCATGCCGGCCAGGACCTGGTTCTCCATGCCCTGGACGTCCACCTTCACGCCGTGGACCGCCCGGCAGCCGCGCGACACGGCGTCCCAGATGCCGTCCAGCGGCATCGTCACGATCGCCACCCGCTCCCCGGCGGGCGGCCGGGCGTGCTCGGCCATGCCCCGCACGACCGGCACGTCCAGCACCGAGACGCCGGGAGCGTCCGACAGGCCGATCGGCAGGACGGTGAGGTGCGCCAGCTCGTTCCGGCAGCGCGTGACGGCGAGGCAGCCGGCGGTCTCCGGCACCGGCTCGAACGCGAACACCCGCCCGTCCCCGCCGACGAGCCGGCTCAGCGCCACGGCCGTGTAGCCGTAGTGCGCCCCGATGTCGAGCCACGTCTCCCCCGGGCCCACGTTGGCGGCCAGCCAGCGCAGCAGGGGCCGCTCCGTGTAGCCGAGGATCGCGGCCGGGTAGTCCCGCCACGAGGTGACGAGCTGGCAGCCCCGCAGCGGCCCGGACCAGATGCGGTGGGAGCGCATGGCCGCAGGCAGCGCGGCCCGGAGCAGCTGCTTCATGGCGTGGCCTCCCGATGAGACGAAGGCCAGGCGGCGCCGTGAGCAAGGGCTTGGCCCGAGCGTGTGAGTCCGTGATCCCGTGATCCCCCGGCATTCACTTCAGACGCGGAGCGATGCGCCGCAGGCGCCCCGAACGTCCTGGACAAGAGGGGGTGTTCCGGAAGAGGGGGCCCGCCCCCTCTTGCATCCATCATCGTTCCGCCACCGCGACGAGGTTCTGGCTGAGCACGTGGCCGCGGAGCACGCCGGTCTCGACGGCCAGGTAGCCGGCGAGGCCCAGCCGGATCACCTGCCACAGCGCCCACCGGACCGCGCTCGGGACGCCGTGCACCGCCGGGCGGACCGGGTGGATGCTCACGCTCGAGAAGCCCGCGGCCCGGAGCGCCTGCGCGATGGACTTGCCGGTGAACGCCCGCTCGTGCGTCAGGTCGAAGTACCGCATGCGGCTGGCGAACGGCCCGTCCGCGTTGGGGACCTGGAGCAGCATCCGCCCCCCCGGCCGCAGCGCGGCGTGGACCGCGTCGAGCAGCCCCAGCAGCTCGTCGCGCTCGAGGTGCTCGAGCACGTCGATCGCGCACACCAGGTCGAGCTCGTCGCGGCGGTCCGCCAGGTGCCCGGCGGCCTCGCTCAGCGTCACCCCGGTCAGGCCCAGGCGGTGCGCCATGGCCACCTGCTCGGGGCTGACGTCCACGCCGCTGACGTTGGTGTAGCCGCGGTCGCGCAGGTGCATCAGCAGCCCGCCGAACCCGCAGCCGACGTCGAGGATCGCCGCGCCCCGGTCGGCCGGCAGGTGGGCGCCGAGGTGCTGGTCGAAGTACGCGCGGACGCTGGCCGAGAGCTCACCCGGGCAGGCGTGGTCCGCGCCGTAGTACGTCGCGAAGTAGGAGTCGTAGAGCCGCCGCCGCGGCTCGGTCGTGCCGGCCATCGCCGTCAGCGCTCCACCAGCGCTGTTCGACCGTTCCAATCCATGCTCGGTGTGCTTCCTCCAGTCGGTGTCAGGAGTGCGCCTGCCGCACCAGCGCCAGCAGCGACTCCCAGTGGGCCAGCACCCTCCCCCGGTCGAAGCGGGCCTCGGCGAACCGCCGGCCGGCCCGGCCGAGCTCCCGCCGGCGGTCCGCGTCCCGGCGCAGGCCGCGCAGCGCGGCCGCCAGCGCCTCGGGGTCCTCCGGCGCCACCACGACGCCGCAGCCCGCCTCCCGGACCAGGTGGGCGGCGGCGCTCCCGGGGTGGGCGGCGGCGACGACGGGCCGCCCGGCGGCCATGTACGTGAGCAGCTTCGAGGGCGCGACGCTGTCCCGCACGTCCGCACGCTGGCTGAGCAGCAGCACGTCGGCGGCGGCGAGCATCCGCACGAAGACTGCGTCCGGCTGCAGCGGCAGCAGTCGCACCGCCCCGCCGGCGAGCGCCTCCAGGCCCGGGCGCTCCGGGCCGTCGCCGACCAGCGCGAGCCGGACCGAGTCGTCCATCGCCAGGCGGGCGGCGCGGACCGCGCTGTCCAGCGCCTGCTTGGCGCCCATGCTCCCCGCGTGCAGGACGACGAGGTCGTCGCCGGTCGCGCCGAGGAGGGCGCGGACGTCCGGCTCGGCGGGACGCGGGCGGACGCGCTCCAGGTCCGCCCAGCCGGGGATCTCCACGACCTTGCCGTCCGGGACCCCCTGCTGGCTCAGGCTGGGCTCGAAGCGCCGGCTGATGACCACGATCCGGTGCGCGAGGGCATAGGCCCGCCGCTCCAGCCAGCGGCCGGCGCGGTGCGCCGCGCCCGGCCGCAGCATGCCGACCGACAGGGCCGCGTCGAGGGGCAGGTCCTGGACCAGCAGGACCAGCGGCGCGCGCCAGCTGCGCGCGACGAGGGCCCCGGCGAACGCGACCTGGATCGGGGGCGAGACGCACAGCACCAGGTCCGCCGGCCGGAGGCCGAACGCGTTGGCGACGGTCACGCCGGCGAGCGAGCTGTCGTAGAGGACGCGCCAGCCCAGGCTGCGGCGCCGGGGCAGGACGACCCGGCCGCGGCGGACCTCCACCCCGTTCCGCCGCTCGACCGGCGGATGCGCGCCGGTCTGCCAGCGCCAGTGGGGATAGTGCGGGTACGTGGTGCTGACGACCACGTCGTGGCCCAGCCCGGCGAGGTGCTCGGCCAGGCCGGTCGTGTAGGGGCCGATGCCGGTCGCCTCCGGGCGGTAGTTCATCCCGGCGATCAGCAGGCGCATCAGGCAGGCGCCCCGGCCAGGCGCAGCGTGCCCAGGCTGAGCATGCGCTCCATGCCCCGGTCGGTGGTCTCGTCCCTCCAACCGGCCTGGTCCGCCCACTCCGCGTACTCGCGGACGATGTCCTGGACGCACCGGGTCGGCCGCCAGCCGAGCGCCCGCAGCCGGCCGCTGTCCGACACGACGTGCCTGGTGTCCCCGAACCGGTAGTAGCCGGGCAGGGAGACGTGGACGTTCGGGTTCACCACCTGGCGCACGACGTCGGCGTACTCCAGCACGCTCGTCGCCCCCGCGCCGCCGACGTTGTACGCCTGGAAGTCGGTCCTGCCGTCCTCCAGGGCCAGCACGTTGGCGGCCGCCACGTCGCTGACGTGCACGTAGTCGCGGCGCTGCCGGCCGTCCTCGTACACGACCAGCGGCTTGCCGGCGCGGGCCCGCAGCGTGAAGATCCGGCAGACCCCGGAGTACGGGTTGCGCGGGCTCTGCCACCGGCCCTGCGCGATGCTGTAGCGGAGGCAGGTGGTCGCGACCCCGTAGCGCCGGCCGAGGCTGAACGCGACGAGCTCCTGGGTGTGCTTGGACAGCGCGTACGGGTTCTGCGGCCGGACCTCGGCCTCATCGGTGGTGCGGGCCGCCGCCTCGCCTCCGCACACGGGGCACCGGGCCTCCCAGGCGCCGGCGCGGAGCTGGCTGTCCGGCCGGTGGTCGGGGAACACGTCGCCGTGCTCGGCGCAGCGGTACCGACCCTCGCCGTACACGGCCTGTGAGCTGGCGACGACGACCTTGCGCACCGGGAGCCGCCCTTCCACGATCAGCTCGTAGAGCAGGGCGGTGCCGGTGACGTTCACCGAGAAGAACGTCGAGAAGTCGGGCAGGTAGTCCTGATAGGCGGCCAGGTGGAGCACCGTGTCGGCCCCCCGCAGCGCCCGCGCCACCGAGCCCCGGCCGCGGACGTCGCCGACCATCAGCTCGACGTCGCCCGGGAGCCACGGCGGCCTGACCCCCGCCTCGTGGGCGGGCGGGCCGAGGTGGTCCAGCGCCCGGACCCGCCAGCCGCGCTCCAGCAGCGCGAGGGCGGTGTGGCTGGCGATGAACCCGGCCCCGCCGGTGATGAGCACGAGCCCGCGGCTCACCGGAGCGCCTCCCGCGGGCCCGCGCTGGGCATCCGCCGGCGGATGGCCCTCTCACGGGCTCCGACGAGGGCCATTCGCCGGCAGACGGTCCCCTCCTCGGCCGCCGAGGGCCGGCCGCGATCGCTCACGCCGCGCCGCTCCCGGTCAGCATGACCCAGGCCGTGCGCACCATGATGCTCACGTCCAGCACGAGCGACCGCCGGCGGATGTAGTCGAGGTCGATCGCGAGCATGCCGGAGAAGGGGACCCGGCTGCGCGCCGTCACCTGGTACAGGCCGGTGATGCCCGGCCGCACGGCCAGCCGGCGCCGGGCGGTGGCGTCGTACAGCGCCCACTCGCAGGGCAGCGGCGGGCGCGGTCCCACGACGCTCATCTCGCCCCGCAGGACGTTGACGAGCTGCGGCACCTCGTCCAGGCTGAACCGGCGCAGGACCCGGCCGACGGGCGTCACCCGGCCGTCCCCCACGACCTTGAACACGCCGTCGCGGTACGGCGCGTCGCGGGTCACGAACTCGTGCAGCCAGCGGCGGTGGTCGCGGTCGTCGCCGTTCACCACCATCGTGCGGAACTTCAGGTACGTGAACGGCTCCCCGTCCCGGCCGATGACGCTGGCCCGGAAGAGGGCCGGCCCCGGGCTGGTCGCGCGGACCAGCACCGCGATGGCCAGCCAGAGCGGGCCGAGCAGGACCAGCGCGGCCGCGGCGACCAGCACGTCCAGCGCGCGGCTGGCGGCCTCGTACCCGGCGTGGCTCCGAGCCCCGGCGATCGAGGCGCCTCCGGCGCTCATCGGGGCTCGACCTCGAGAAGCTTCAGTCCGATCAGGTACTCGTAGAAGGCCATGAGGACTCCGTATCGAAAGCCGGCCCGGCCGTCGAGGAAGCCGCGCCGCAGGAGGTAGAAGGCGGCGAACCGCGCCAGCGGCCGGCCCGGGAGCCGGACCCACAGGCGCTTGAGCCCGTTGTGGCGCCACCCGCCGGGTCCGCCGGAGAGCAGCGTCCGGGTTGTCCACCCACGCCCGCAGGGGCCGGCGGTCCTCGTGGCGCAGCGGCGTGCGCAGGCGGCCGACCCGGCCGTCGAGCCGGACGTGCTCGTGGACCTCGTTGTCGCCGGTGGCCGGGACCTCCGTCCCGAGCAGCTCGTATCGGCCCCGGCGGTGCTTGAACAGGCGCAGGTTCCAGTTCGGGCGGAAGCTGCGCAGCGACCGGCCCATGAAGAGGTACTCGCGGTCCAGCTCGTAGCCGTCCGCCCGGTCCGCCGCGACGGCGGCCCGGATCTCGTCCGCGAGCGCGGCCGGGATCCGCTCGTCGGCGTCCAGGATGAGCACCCACTCGTGGGCGAACGGCAGCGTTCCCAGCGCCCAGTTCTTCTTCTTGGGGCCGCGCCCGGGATAGTCGAACTGGACCACCCGCGCCCCCGAGCCACCCGCGACCTCGACGGTGCGGTCGGTGCTCCCGGAGTCCACGACCCACACGTCGCCGGACCAGCGGACGCTGTCCAGCGCCTCGGGCAGGTTGCGCTCCTCGTTGCGCACCGGCAGCAGGACGCTCACCGGGATCGTGCCGGCCGCGGTCATGCGGCCAGCTCCGCGTAGAGCGAGAGCAGCCGGCCCACGGCCACGTCCCAGGTGAACGAGCGCCGGACGAGCGCCGGCCCCGCCGCGCGCAGGCGCTCCCGGAGGCCGTCGTCGCCGAGCACGCGGGAGATCGCGCCGGCGACCGCCGCCGGGTCGCACGGCGTGACGAGGCCGGCGCCGGCGGCGGACACGTCGCGGTGGATGTTCACCCGGTCGCTGATGACGACGGGCACGCCGCAGGCCAGCGCCTCGACCGCCGCGATCGCGAAGTTCTCGGTGTACGAGGGCAGGACCCAGGCGTCCGCGTCCGCGAGCAGCGCCAGCCGCTCGCGGCCGGCCACCATGCCGGTCGTGGTCGTGCGCGCGCGCAGGCCCAGCGCGTCGATCATCCGGCCGACCGCCTGGCCGTGGCCGTCGTCGGGGCCGGCGATGACCAGGTGGGCGTCCGGCACCTCCGCCGCCACGCGGGCGAAGGCGGCGACCAGCACGTCCAGGCCCTTCTTGGGCGTGACGCGGCCGAGAAAGACCACCAGGCGCCGGCCCCGGAGCTGCGGGTGCAGCGCGCGGAACGAGCCGCGGGCCGGGAGGGCCTCGAACTCGGCGAGGTCCACGCCCAGCGGCACGACCACGGCCGGCGCGCGGATGCCGAACGGCCGCGCCAGCTCCCGCTCGTCCTCGCTCGTGTACTGGACGGCGGCGGCCCGGTCCAGCTGCCGGCGCTGGAGCAGGCCGTCCCAGACCGCCTTGCGCAGCGCGTGCCGGCGGCGCAGGTACGGGTCGAGCGTCCCGTGCGGGCGGACGACGTACGGCACCAGGCGGCGGCCCGCGTAGTGGCAGGCGGCCAGTGTCGTGAACAGGTAGAGGGAGTGGACGTGCACCACGTCGAACGCGGGCATCCGCTCGCGCAGGGCGCGGGCCAGGTCGGGGCTGAACGCGACCCGGGACGGCCACCGGGCCCGGAAGTGCCGGCGCTCCACCCCGCGCACGTGGACCGGGCCGTCGGTCGGCACGTCGAGCAGCACCGGCGGCCGCAGCGGCGACCAGCCGCCCTGCTCGTCGAGATCGGTGCTGAACAGGGTCACCTCGACGCCCCGAGCCGCCAGCCCCTCGCACATCCCGATCGCGGCCCGGGTCGGACCGCCCAGGCGGGACGCCAGCGCGCCGGTGACGTGGAGCACCCGCATGTCAGGAGCCGCCCCTCGGGGGAGGCACCTCGGCGACGGCCGGGAGGGGAGGCCGCCGCACGGCGGGCGAAGCGACCACCCCTCCCAGCGAGGCGGCCAGGATGCGCGCGGCGACGTCCTCGTAGCGGAACTCGCGCTCGACGCGGACCCTGGCCGCCTTGCCCAGCCGGGCCGCGAGCTCCTCGTCGGTCAGCAGGCGGACGGCCGCCGCGGCGATCTCGTCCGGGGAGGTCGGGTCCACCAGCAGGCCGGTCCGGCCGTCCTCGATGACGTCCACGACGCCGCCCGCGCGGCCGCCGATCGCGGGCCGGGCGCAGGCGGCGGCCTCGGCGAACACGATGCCGAAGCCCTCGACGTCGCCCCGTTCCTGCCGCGAGGGCATGACGAACGCGTCGCACAGGTGGTAGTGGTCCGCCAGCTCCTCGTCCGGCACCCCGCCCGCGAAGCGCACGTGGCCGGCCACGCCGGTGCGGCGGGCGAGGTCGCGCAGCGCCGCCTCGTTCGGGCCCGTGCCGACGACCAGGTAGGCGGCGTCCGGCACCCGCTCCACGATCCGGGGCAGGGCCCGGATGACCATGTCGTGGCCCTTGTGCGGGACGAGGCGCGCGACCGTCAGCAGGACCCGGGCGCCATCCAGCCCGTAGCGCCGGCGCAGGCCGGCCAGCCGACCGGCCGCCGGCGGCCGGTCGAACGCGGCGACGCGCACCCCCTCCGGGCGCACGAACACCCGCTCCCGGCCGACGCCGAGGCGCTCCAGCAGCCGCACCTGGTGCTCGCCCAGCGCCACCACCGTGGCCGCGCGCGACGCCGTCCACCGGAACAGCCTCCGCGCCAGCCGCGTGGCCGGGCCGGACTCGACCAGGAGGTACAGCAGCTCGCCGCCGTGCACCGCCAGCACGCAGCGGGGCCGGTGCCGGCGTCCGGCCGTCGCCACGTGGTAGGCGACGCCGCACGCCCGCCAGTGGGCGAGGTAGACCACGTCGTAGCTGCCGGCGGCGAGCTGCCGGTGGATCGCCCACGCCGTCCGGGCGCCGCGCAGGAGCCGGCTCGGGGTCGCGTCCACCTCGACGAGGCGGAACGGATGCTCCACCGGCACGCCGGCCCGCCCGGCCGCGGGCGCGAGCACCGTCACGTCGGCGTGCTCCGACCAGTGCCGCGCCATCTCGTAGCTGTGCGTGCCGATGCCGCCCCGCCGGGGCGGGAACTCCGGCGTGACCAGCAGGATCCGCGGCCTCACGGGCCCACCTCGGCGGCGGCTGCCGGCGCGCGGAGCGCCGCCAGCGCGGCCAGCGCCTCCTCGAGCGGCGTGGCGGACCAGCCGAGCAGGCGCTCCGCCTTGCGCGATGACATGTAGGGCAGGTCCGCGCCCTCCAGCCGGTCCGGCAGGAGCCGCATCT
>VBJR01000301.1 GCA_005880175.1 Chloroflexota bacterium | reverse complement strand
GGGCGCCGGCCAGCGAGCTGGCGCTCGCGATCGCCCGGGCGACCGGCCCGTTCCTGATGACGAGCGCGAACCTGAGCGGCCAGGCGACGCACCCGGTGCTCGCCGACGTGCTGGTCCGGCTGAACGGGAGCCCCGACGTGGCGATCGACGGGGGCGAGCTCGGCGCCGTCTCCTCGACCCTGGTGAACACGAACCTGCCCGAGCCACTGATCGAGCGCGAGGGGGCGATCCCGGCGGCGGACATCGAGGCCGTGCTGGCCCGTGCCTAGCGACCGGATCCTCGCGATCGAGACGTCGTGCGACGAGACGGCCGCGGCGGTCGTCGCGCCCGACTTCACCGTGCTCTCGTCGGTCGTGCGCAGCCAGATCGAGTCGCACCGGGCGTTCGGCGGCGTCGTGCCCGAGATCGCCAGCCGCGAGCACGTGCGGTTCGTCCTGCCGATCGTAGACGAGGCGATGCGCGGTTCCGGGTCCAGCCCGGCCGACCTCGCCGCCATCGCCGTGACGCAGGGCCCGGGCCTGATCGGCTGCCTCGCCGTTGGGCTGTCCACGGCGAAGGCGCTGTCGCTGGCGTGGGCGAAGCCCCTGGTCGGCGTCAACCACCTGGAGGGGCACTTCTTCTCAGCCGAGCTGGAGGCCGAGCCGATCCAGTACCCGGCCGTCGTCCTGCTGGTCTCCGGCGGGCACACGATGCTGGTGCACGCGCGGGCGCGCGGCGTGTACCGGGTGCTGGGCCAGACCCGCGACGACTCCGTCGGCGAGGCGTACGACAAGGTGGCCCGGGAGCTCGGGCTCGGCTATCCCGGCGGCCCGGTCGTGGACCGGCTGGCCAGGGAGGGCCGGGACCGGTACGACCTGCCCCGGCCGATGCTGCGCGAGGGCCTGGACTTCTCGTTCTCGGGCCTGAAGACCGCCGTCCGCCGGCTGCTGGCCGAGCGGCCGTACGAGGTGGCCGACGTCGCCGCCTCGTTCGCCGCCGCGTGCACGGACGTCCTGGCCGGCAAGCTGGTACGGGCGATCGAGGAGTGGCAGCCGCGCAGCGCGGTCGTGGTCGGCGGCGTCGCGGCCAGCCCGATCATCCGCGCCCGCCTGCAGGTGGACGTCCCGCCGACCGGGGCCCGGCTGCTCCTGCCCCCGACGAAGTACGCGACCGACAACGCGGCGATGATCGGCGCGGCGGGGTGGTGGCAGCTCGAGCACGCCGGTCCGTCGGACGCCGGCATGGGCCCGAAGCCCGACCTCAGGCTCCTGGAAGCGGCGACGGCGGCCTGACCGGCTCGGCGGCCGCTGGCAAGCTGTAGACGGGCACGGCGCCGCCGGGCGGCGCCACCGCGAGCCAATCCGGCCGCAGCAGGGCGAGCTTCAGGTGGCCCCGCGCGGTGGGGGCGGGCGCGCCGGCGACGCGGGGCCGGTAGACGTCGACCGGCTCCGGGCACGCCGCCACGTACTGGTCCAGCTCGGCGTGCGACATCAGGCAGGGCTCGAGGTTCCGGTCCACGGCGCCGCCGGCCGACCGGTACGCGGCGACGTTGAGGCGGTCCCGACCCGCCTCCAGCGCGACGACGGCGACGCGCCCGTCCCGGGCGACGTCGATCGCGATCGAGTCCAGCGTCGACACGCCGGCGATGGGGCTGCCGACGGCGTGGGAGAGGGCGTTGCCGAACGCCAGCGCGCTGCGGAGGCCGATGTACGACCCCGGCCCCGCGCCCACGACGACCATCCCCAGCTGCGACACGGTGATCCGGGCCGCGGCCAGCGCGCGGGCGACGATCTCGGGGAACAGCTCGACCTGCCGCGCCGCCGCCACCGTCGACACGTCCACGTCGAACTCGCCGTGGATGCTGCAGCTCACCAACGAGGTCGACGCCTCGAGCGCGATGATCGGGCGCCCGTCGGCAGTCATGCCGCGAACAGCCGGGGCAGGCGCTGCCACCACTCGTCGCCGATGAACCGGAACGTGAGGCCGCGGTCGTCGGGCCCGTCGCCGAGCTCGAAGTGGACCTCGAGGAACGGCGGCTCGATCAGGCCGGGGAAGCGGTCGCCCCACTCGATGAGCGTCACCCCGGACTCCGCGACCTCCTCGATCCCGAGCTCGGCGGCCTCGGCCGGGTCGTTCAGCCGGTAGAAGTCGAAGTGGTTGAGCGTCAGCCGGCCCCGGTAGATCCCGTGCAGCAGGAAGGAGGGGCTGACGACCGTCTCCTCGATCCCGAGCCCGCGGGCGACCCCTTTCGCGAACGCGGTCTTGCCGGAGCCGATGCCGCCGGTCAGGAGCACGATGTCGCCCCGGCGCAGCCCGTGCACGAGCGCCGCGCCAACGTCCGCGGTGGCGGCGGCGGACCGCGTGACCAGGTCCAGCGACCTGACCTCGACCGCGGTGGCGGGCACGACCATGACGTCCCGGATGCTACCCAACGGCCGTCAGCGCCCAGGCCCAGGTGGACGGCGTTCGCCGCGCGCGGCCGGGCCAGGTGCGCGGCGCCGGTCAGGAGCGTGGCCGCCAGCGCCGCGACGCCGAGCAGCGTGCTCCAGTCGGCGGCCAGGGCCGGCCGCGCCGCGAGGATCGCGAGCAGCACCGCGGCCGGCGCGGCGGCCGCCAGCACGTGGGCCAGCCGCACCGCGAGCCGCGCGGGCAGGCGGGGCAGGAGAAGGGCACAGCCGGTCAGGTACGGCAGGGTCACGAGATTCAGCGCCAGCCGCTGGCAGGGCTGCCCGGGCGCGGCGACAGCGTGGAGCGGCGACGCCGCCAGGCAGAGGCCGCCGAGGTCGGTGCGCGAGGGGTCGCCGAGCGTCGCCACGAGCAGCAGCGCGGCGCCGCCGGCGGCCGCCCCGGCCGCCGCCAGCAGCAGCCCGGTTCTCATCGGCCGTCGAGGTCCTTGTAGAAGAGGACGGTGGGGGAGAAGCCGCCCTCCGGCCACAGGGCATAGCGGGGGATCGTGCCGACGCGCTGCCACCGCTCGCGTTCGTAGAGGCGCTCGGCGTCCGCGCTGGCGGTGTCGAGGACCAGGACCGTCTTGCCGGCATCGAGGGCGGCGGCCTCGGCCGCCCGCAGGAGGGCCGCGCCCAGCCCGCGCCGCCGGGCCCGGCGGAGGACCAGCATCTTGGCGAGGTCGCCCCGGTGGGGCTGGTTCTCGGGCGTGCGCAGGGCCACCTGCACGGTGCCGACCACGACCCCGGTGTCCCGCTCCTCGGCGACGAGGACGATCCGCTCCCCGCGCGCGGCGTCGTCGAGCACACCGGACCAGAATGCCTCTGCCCGCTCCCGGTCGAGCGGGAGCATGAAGCCGACCGAGGCGCCGCCCTCGACGCAGTCGATGAGCACGCCGGCCAGCCCGGCGGCGAGCGCGTCGCCGCCGCCGCCGACCCGCCGGATCGAGATCGGTTCCGTCACGGTGGCATTGTCCGCGTTTTGTCCGCCCGGGGCGGTCAGGGCGGTCAGGATGGGCGCGTGGCGAAGGCACGGCAGGTGCGGCGAGCGCTCGAGAAGCTGGGATGGGAACAGGTGGGCAGAGGAGAATGATCCGGATGATGGGGTTCGAGATGGCGGCGCAGTCGCGGATCAGGGCCGAGTTCCGCTCATGCTGCGCTCGGAGGACAAGCCGCCGGAGCAGGCCGGCGGCCACGTCGAGTACCTGCCGCTCGTCGTCGGCTGCCGCCGGCCCGGCCGTCGGGGGGCGGCCCCCGATAGCATTCGCGAGATGGCCCCCCAGACCCAGACCACGCTCACGTTCCGCGCGCTCGACGACGCCGATCCCGCCGTGGCGGAGCTGATCCGCCGCGAGTACCGGCGCCAGAGCCAGACGCTGGAGCTGATCCCGTCCGAGAACCTCGCCAGCCCCGCCATCCTGGAGGCGCTGGGCACCCTGCTCACCAACAAGTACGCCGAGGGCTACCCCGGCCGCCGCTACTACGGCGGCTGCGAGGTGATGGACGAGATCGAGACCCTGGCCCAGGAGCGGGCGCGCCAGCTCTTCGGCGCGGCCTACGTGAACGTCCAGCCGCACGCCGGCAGCCAGGCCAACGCGGCGGTCTACGCGGCCATCTGCCAGCCAGGCGATCGGGTCATGGGCATGGACCTGGGCGTGGGCGGCCACCTCACGCACGGCAGCCCCGCCAACTTCAGCGGCAAGCTGTACGAGATCCACTCCTACAGCGTGGACCGGGAGACCGAGCTCATCGACTACGACGCCGTCCGGACCGCGGCCGAGGAGGTCCGGCCCAAGATGCTCCTGGTCGGCTACTCCGCCTACCCCCGGCGCATCGACTTCGCCCGGATGCGGGAGATCGCCGACTCGGTCGGCGCCGTGATGGTGACCGACATGGCCCACTTCGCCGGCCTGGCGGCCGGGGGCGCCTACCCGTCGCCGGTGGCCGACTCGCACGTGGTCAGCTCGACGACGCAGAAGACCCTGCGCGGGGCCTGGGGCGGCCTGATCCTGGCCACCGACGCCGAGCGCTGGCAGAAGCCCCTGGACTCGGCCGTCTTCCCCGGCACCCAGGGCGGTCCGCTGATGCACGCGATCGCCGCCAAGGCCGTCTGCTTCGGCGAGGCGCTCAAGCCCGAGTTCCGCGACTACGCCCGGCGCGTGGTCGAGAACGCCTCCGCGATGGCCGCCCGCCTGCTGGAGCGGGGCCTGCGCCTGACGACCGGCGGCACCGACAACCACCTCATGCTGATCGACCTGCGCCCGCTGGGCCTCAAGGGCCGGACGGTGCAGAACGCGGCCGACGGGGTGGGCCTGACGGTCAACTCCAACGCGATCCCCTTCGACGAGGCCTCGCGCTTCAACCCCAGCGGCGTCCGCCTGGGCAGCCCGAGCGTGACCACGCGGGGGATGGGCCCGGCCGAGATGCGGGAGGTCGGCGACTGCGTGGCCGACCTGCTGGAAGCCCTGGCCGAGGAGCGGGGCCAGGCGGCCCTCGACGCGGTCCGCGAGCGCACCCTGGACCTCTGCCGGCGCCACCCGCTACCGTACGCGTTCGCGTAGCGGGGTAACCGCGAGCCGGCTCGTTCCGTTCATATCCAGGGGTACTCGTCTTGCTTGCGCTCACCAGCATCATCAACGTCGACACCACGGCCGAGCCCGACCAGTTCTTCAGCTGGCAGTTCGTCAAGATCGTCGCCAGCAACGTGGGGCCCGGCGTGGGCCCGGGCCTGGTCGCGCTCGTGGCAGGTCTCGTCCTGACCGCCATCGCGATCGTGGTCTCGCGGCGGGTCGGCTTCGTCGCGCACCCGGGACGCGACCGCGACATCCACACCCGCGCGATCCCGTTCGGCGGCGGCCTGGCGATGTTCGGGGCCTTCGCGCTGGCCACGCTGCTCTACCACCGCAGCGACGTGACCGTGAGCATCCCGGGCCTGCTGATCCTCAGCGGCGTGACCGCCGTGGTGTTCACGATCGACGACCGCTGGGGCATCAACGCGTTCGTCAAGCTCGCGATCCAGGCGGTCATAGCGGTGGCCGCGGTCCTGCTCTTCGGCTTCCAGATCCAGTTCGTCCTGCTGGGCCCGCTCCAGGTCCACGACCTGGGCCTGCTGGTCCTGCCGGTGACCGTCTTCTGGATCCTGGGCATGCAGAACACGGTCAACCTGCTGGACGGCGTGGACGGCCTGGCGGCCGGGGTCGTCGCGGTGACGGCCATCGTGCTGCTGGTGGCGGCGGCCGGGCGGCAGCAGGAGATCGTGATCCTCGCCGCGGCCCTGGCCGGCGCGTGCATCGGCTACCTGGTGTTCAACTTCAACCCGGCGCGCATCTTCATGGGCGACTCGGGCGCGTACTGGCTCGGCCTGGCGGTCGCGCTGCTCTCGGTCGCGGGCGTGGCCAAGGTGGCGATCGCGGCGTCGGTGGCGGTGCCACTGCTGGCGATGGGCATCCCGATCGCGGACACGGCGCTGTCCATCCTGCGCCGCCGGCTCAACGGGCAGAAGGCGTTCCACGCCGACGCCAAGCACATCCACCACCTGCTGCTGCAGGCGGGGCTGACGCCGCGCCAGACGTGCATCCTGTTCTACTGCGCGTCGGGCATCCTGGGCGCGGCCGGGCTGACGGTGTTCGGCCACCGCAAGATCCTGGCGGTGGTCATCGTGCTCATGGTCGTCGTGCTGTCCACGGTGCTCGGCGAGCGCCTGCGCAGCGCACCGGCGCGCATCCCGGTGCCGTTCGGCGCGTTCCTGCACGAGCTCCTGGTCGGCCGGCAGACCGCCCACTAGCTATTCCAGGCTCCGCCCCCATAGGCCGTCCCGGCTTGGGCATGAGGAGGGAGTGGCTGACACCGCGGCCACCCTGCACCCGCTCGCAGAGCTCGCGGGCGCCGGGACCCGGGCCGCTGGCGTCGGGATGCAGGCCGGGGAGAGGTTGAAGTGTCAGAACTTCAACGTCTCCCCACCTCTGGAGGCGTGCAAGTATCGACACTTCAACCCTTTCCCTCCTCGGGGTGCCGGGGTGCCAGCGTCCTGCCTATCTCATGGCAAGCCGGGACGGGTGATGAGGGCGGAGCCTGGAAGCACGGCGCGGGCGGAGCCCCGGCCCGTCAGCCGCCCCGAACCGCCTTCTTCCCGCCCGCTGCAGGCCGCCTGCGAAGTTCAACCGCCCACTAGCACGCGTGCCCCCCTCGACGCGGCGCGACATAGCAGTCGGGTAGACTTCTCGCGGAATGTCGCCCGCCGGCGATCGAGGCAGCACGGGCCAGGGTCCCTCAGGCATGGAGCTTCTGGGCCTGGCAGTGCTGTTAGCGGCGGCGGTCGTCGTGCCGCTGGTGCTCGGTCTCGTGATCGACTCGGCCGCGCACAGCGGGCCCACCTTTTTCTTCATCGGACTGTTTCTTGGTGTGGTCGCGGCGGTCGCGACGGTCTATACGAGGTTCAAGCGCTATTTGTGAACGGAAGGATTGAGCCACTGAAGATGACGGCGGCGGTCTGCGCGGCCGCGGCGCTGCTCTCACTGGCGGCGGGTCTGGCCGCCGGCCACTGGCGCGCCGGCGCCGGCGTCGCCCTCGGCCTGCTGGTCGGCGCGGCCAACGGCTTCCTGGCCCGCCGGGCGCTCGGCATCGAGGCCAACTTCGGCTTCACCGCGATGGGCCGCCTGGCGCTGCTCAGCGTGATCGGCCTCGCTCTGGGCGCGCTGCTGGGCCTGCCCTACGTGCCGCTGGTCCTGCTCGGGATCGCCGGCGCCCAGCTCGTGCTGGCGGTCGTCGCCAGCGTGACGGCGGTGCGCGCGTCGTGACGTTCCTCGCCGCCTCCCCGCCCGGCACGCACCCGCTGACGCCGATCTGCGGCGACGGCTACCTCAACCTCCAGGTCATCAAGTTCTACTACTGCGCGGTCACGGTGGACACCCTGGTGTCGAGCGCCGTGGCGATCATCGTCACGCTGGCCATCGGGTTCTTCGTCGCCAGCCGGCTGCGGCCGGGCGTTCCCAGCAAGCTGCAGATGGTGCTGGAGTTCCTGGTCAGCTATGTCAGGGACCTCATCGGTGAGACGGTCGGCGCGGACGTCGGCTTCATCCTCCCGATCGCGGCGACGGCCGGCCTGTACATCTTCGTCGCCAACTGGCTGGACTTCTTCCCGCTCGGGGGCATCACCGTGCTGAAGCCGGCGAACTCGGACCTGAACCAGACGCTGGCGATGGCGCTCGTCGTGTTCCTCGTCGTCGAGGGCTACGCGATCCGGGTGCGCGGCATCGGCGGATATCTGAAGCACTTCATGCGTCCGCCGTTCCCCCCGCTCACGATCATCGAGGAGATCGTCAAGCCAGTCACGCTCTCGCTGCGGCTGTTCGGCAACATCTTCGCCGGTCTGCTGATGGTGTACCTGATCACGCTGGTCGTCGACTCGATCCCAGCGGCACTGCCGCTGTCGGCGATCGCGCTGATCGCCTGGAAGTTCTTCGACGTCTTCTTCGTCGGCACCATCCAGGCCTTCATCTTCATGCTGCTCACGATCATCTACTTCGGCCAGGCCCGCGAAGGCCTGGAGTCACACTGAGAGCCAGGAGGACCCCTCTATGAACCATGCAATCGCGGTCGCGGGAGCGCTGATCGGCGCCGGGCTCGCGCTGGGTGGAGGCGCCATCGGCGCGGCGGTCATCATGTTCATCATCATCGGCCTGGTCGAGGCGATGTACTTCATCAACCTCGCCCTCGGCTTCTACTTCATCACCGCGGTGGCGAACGGAGTCTCCTAGGTGGAAGCAGGGCTCCTCGACCTCAGCCTCTCCTTCGTGGTCGAGGTCATCGCGTTCATCCTGATGATCCTCATCCTCGCGCGGTGGGTGTACCCGCCGGTCATGCGGGCGGCCGAGGGCCGTCAGCGCCAGATCAGCGAGCAGCTCGCGGCGGCCGAGCGCGCGCGCCAGGAGGCCGAGCAGCGCCTGGCGGACGCGGAGGGCCACCTCAACGAGGCCCGCCAGCGCGGGGCCGAGATCGTCGAGGGCGCCGGCCGCTCGGCCGAGCAGCTGCGCACGGAGCTGCGGGGCCGCGCCCAGGAGGAGGCCAAGCGGATCGTCGACAACGCCACGCGCGAGATCGACGCGGAGCGCCAGAAGGCGGTGGACGCGGTTCGCGGCCAGGTCGCCGACCTGGTCGTGGCGGCGACGGAGAAGGTCGTGGGCGAGACGCTCGACGACCGGCTCCACCGATCCCTGATCGATCGCGCGATCGCGCAGGTGGGGGAGGACTCGAGGAACTGATGGCCGGCGCCGCGGCGAAGCGCTACGCACGCGCCGTCTTCGAGCTGGCGAGAGAGGACGGCCAGGTCGGGGAATGGGCGCAGCGGCTGGAGACGGTCCGCGACGTCCTCGGCCGGCCCGAGGTGACGCGTGTCCTCGCCAACCCCACGATCTCCGCCCAGCGCCGCCAGGAGGCGGCCGTCTCGCTGCTCGCGGGCAGCGGCGGCCCCGAGGTCGTGAACCTCGCCCGGCTCCTGGTGGCAGCCAACCGGATCGGCGAGCTGGACGGGATCGTCGAGCAGTACCGGCTGCTGGCCGACGAGGAGGCCGGCCGCGTGCGCGCGACCGCGACGACGGCGGTCCCACTCAGCCGATCGGACGCCGATAAGCTGGAGGCGAGCCTGTCGCGACAGCTGGGCCGCGAGGTCCGGCTCGAGAACCTGGTGGACGCCGCCATCATCGGCGGCCTGGTCCTCCGGATCGGCGACCGGGTGGTCGACGCCAGCGTCTCGACGCGGCTGCAGCAGCTGCGCCACCAGTTGGCGGGCGCGTAGCACATGAACAGAGGAACGAACTGAGTTGGCCATCAGCTCCAACGAGATCAGCGAGGTCATCAAGCAGCGCCTGAAGGACTTCGACGCCGAGACGGTGTCGGCGGACGTCGGGCGCGTCATCAGCGTGGGCGACGGGATCGTCCAGATCTTCGGCCTGACCGGGGTCATGGCCAGCGAGATCGTGCAGTTCCCCGGCGACGTCGAGGGCCTCGCCCTCAACCTCGAGGAGGACCAGGTCCGCGCGGTCGTCCTGGGTAAATACGAGCACATCAAGGAGGGCGACGAGGTCCGGACGACCGGCAGCACCCTTGAGGTGCCCGTCGGTCCGGAGCTGCTGGGCCGGACCGTCAACCCGCTCGGCGAGCCGATCGACGGTCTCGGGCCCATCGCGGCGAAGCAGCGGGCGCCGATCGAGGTCATCGCCCCCGGCGTGATCACCCGCACGCGCGTGGACGAGCCGGTGCAGACCGGCATCATGTCGATCGACGCCATGATCCCGATTGGCCGCGGGCAGCGCGAGCTGGTCATCGGCGACCGCCAGACCGGCAAGACGGCGGTGCTCCTGGACACGATCATCAACCAGAAGGGCAAGGACCTCTTCTGCGTGTACGTCGCGATCGGGCAGAACGCCGCCAACATCGCGCGGGTGCGCGCCACGCTGGAAGAGCACGGCGCGATGGAGTACACGATCATCGTCGCGGCGACGGCGTCGCAGCCGGCGGCCGTGAACTACATCGCTCCGTACGCCGGGTGCGCGATGGGCGAGTACTTCCGCGACAAGGGCCAGCACGCGCTGGTGTGCTACGACGACCTCACCAAGCACGCCTGGGCGTACCGCGAGCTGTCGCTCACGCTGCGCCGGCCGCCGGGCCGCGAGGCGTACCCCGGCGACGTCTTCTACCTGCACTCCCGCCTGCTGGAGCGCGCGGCGAAGCTGAACGACGCGCACGGCGGCGGCTCGCTGACGGCCCTGCCGGTCATCGAGACGCAGGCGAACGACGTCTCCGCGTACATCCCGACCAACGTGATCTCGATCACCGACGGCCAGATCTACCTGGAGGCGGACCTGTTCAACGCCGGCGTCCGGCCGGCCATCTCGGTCGGCCTGTCGGTCTCGCGCGTCGGCGGCGACGCCCAGATCCGGCCGATGAACAAGGTCGCCGGGCGCATGAAGTCCGACCTGGCGCAGGCGCGCGACCTGCAGGCGTTCGCCCAGTTCGCGTCCGACCTGGACCCCGCGACCCGGCGCCAGCTGGAGCGCGGCCAGCGCCTGACGCAGCTCCTGATCCAGCGCCAGTTCGAGCCGGTGCACGTGGGCGTGCAGGTCTGCACGATCTACGCGGGCACGCGCGGCGCCCTGGACCGGGTGGCGGTGGACCGCGTGGGCGAGTGGAAGGAGGCGTTCGGCCGCTTCCTGCACGCCGAGCGCAAGACCCTGATCGACTCGATCGAGTCCGAGCGCAAGTGGGACGACGACGCCGAGGCCAAGGTCAAGGAGGCCATCGCGACGTTCAACAAGCAGTTCGGCGTGGAGGACGCGTAGCCCTTGCCCTCCCTCCGTGACGTCCGGCGGCGCATCCGCAGCATGCAGAACACGCAGAAGATCACCAAGGCGATGCAGGTGGTCGCCGCGACCCGGCTGCGCCGCGCGCAGAGCGCGGTGCAGGCCACCCGGCCGTACGCAGAGAAGATGATCGAGGTGCTGCAGACGACGGCCGACCTGGCCACCGAGTACCGGCACCCGTACCTGGAGCGGCGGGAGGGCAACCGCGCCGTCCTGATCGTGATCACCGCCGACCGCGGCCTCTGCGGCGCGCTCAACTCGAACACGCTCAGGGCCGTGAACCGGCACGTGAACGAGCACCATCCCGGCCAGTCCCGGTACGTGACCATCGGGCGCAAGGGCCGCGACTTCCTGATCCGCTACGGCCGCGACGTGATCGCGGACGTCAGCGGGCTGCCCGACCGGCCCGGCGTCGCGCCGGTGCTGCCGGCGATCCGGGCAGCCCTGGACGAGTACGACGAGGGCCGCGCCGACACCGTCGTGCTGGCGTACGCCCGCTGGGTCTCCACGCTGCGGCAGGAACCGGTCGTCCGGACGCTGCTGCCGCTCGAGATCCCCGAGCGCCGGGACGGCGCCGGCGCCGACTACCTCTACGAGCCCGGGCCCGAGGAGGTGCTGGACGCGCTGCTGCCGCGCTACATCGAGTCGCAGGTCTACGAGGCCGTGCTCGAGAACCAGGCCAGTTTCTACTCGGCCCAGATGATCGCGATGCAGAACGCGACCAACGCGGCCGGCGACCTGATCGACTCGTTGACGCTGACCGCCAACAAGGTCCGCCAGGCGAGCATCACGACCGAGTTGCTGGACATCGTCGGCGGGGCGGAGGCCCTGCGCGGTTAAGGAGTAAAGGATGGCAGAGGTCATCGAGAAGCCCGCGGAGGCGGGGGCCGCCCAGGACACGGCGGGCCGGATCAGCCAGGTCATCGGCGCGGTCGTGGACGTCCAGTTCGCGCCCGGCAACCTGCCGAGCCTCTTCGACGCGCTCGTGGTGGAGACCCGCGACGGCCGCCAGGTCGTCCTGGAGGTGCAGCTGGAGGTGGGCGACAACGCCGTCCGCTGCATCGCCATGGACTCGACCGACGGCTTCCGCCGCGGCGACGCCGTGCGTGCGACGGGCGGCCCGATCCGGGTGCCGGTCGGCGTGGAGACGCTCGGCCGCATGTTCAACGTCATCGGCAACGCCATCGACGACGAGCCGGCGCCCGAGGGCACCGAGGTCTGGCCGATCCACCGGCCGGCGCCTCCGCTCGAGGAGCAGCAGACCGAGATCGAGGTCCTGGAGACGGGCATCAAGGTCATCGACCTGATGTGCACGTTCGTCAAGGGCTCGAAGATCGGCCTGTTCGGCGGCGCCGGCGTCGGCAAGACCGTCATCGTGCAGGAG
>VBJR01000300.1 GCA_005880175.1 Chloroflexota bacterium | reverse complement strand
AACCGGCGCGCGAGCGTCTACGCGACGAGCGGGTTCTGCTCGACGCCGTGGCGCTCCCCCACCAGGATCGGCCCGCCTGCCTCCAGCTTGGCGCGGAGCCGCACGGCCGACGCGGCGTCCACGTCCATCGGCAGGTCCTCGACGGCGAAGGCCTCCACCGCCCTGGCGAAGCGCACCGCCGCCGCCGCGTGCGCCTCGGCCGACCGGGGCGAGACCTCGATCCAGGCCCGCCCGCTCGCGCCGTCCGCCCGGAACCGGGCATCGGCCGGATGGACGCCGTGCGCGCGCGCGATGTCGTCCTGCAGCTGCTGCCAGCGCGAGCGGAGCTCGGGCCGGACGAAGCCCGATCGCTCACCGAGCGAGCGCTCGACGCTGAGCTCCCGGAGCCGCGACCGCTCCGCCGCCGTGAGCTCGACCCTCATGTCATTACTACGCGCGAGGGCCCGTCCCGGGTTGCAGGTCAGGTGGAGCCGAGCTTGCGGTGGTCCCAGGAGACGACGCGGAGCGGCTCCACGGTGACCCGCGTCCGCTTGGCCGCCGAACGCGCCACGTAGATCCGGCCGTTCTCGTCGAGCGGCCCGAAGTACCGCTCGAACAGCCGCTCCCCGAACGCCGTCACCAGCGTGGGGTCGTCGGTCAGCCGGGCCAGGCCCGCGATCTGCACGCCGCGGAGGTCGACGTACGCCTCGCCGTCCTCGGCCATCACGGTGATGCGGGGGTCGCGCCGGAGGTTCACGATCTTCTGTGAGGACGTGTACGTCCAGAACGTCACGGCGCCGTCCACCACGATGAAGTACATCGGCATCAGGTGCGGGGCGCCATCGCGGCCGAGCGTGGCGACATGCAGCTTGCGCCGCTCGGCGAGGAACCCGGCGACCTCCTCGTCGGTCATGCGAATGAGCTCGCGCTGCGAGGGCATTACTGGGAAAACGTAGCCTGACGCCGTCCGTCTACACTGCCGCTGGTGGGCCTGGACGGCCGGTACTGGGATCGGGAGTTCGAGACGCGGCCGTGGGCCTGGATCGAGGCATGGCAGGCGCAGCAGCTGGCCATGATGCTGGAGACGCTGCCCCAGCGCTCCGAGCTGTACCGGGGCGTCCTCGCCGCCGCCGGACGCCGGGTCGGGCTGCGCGGGTACTGGGTCACCCGGGGCCGCCTGCCCACCCTGGACATGCTGGACCTGCTGCCCTTCACGTGCCGCGCGCAGCTCCGCGGGGCCCAGGACGGGGCGCCGCCGGGCCGGCCGCTCGGGCTCCAGCAGGCCGTCCCCCAGCAGTACATCGTCCAGGTCGTCTCGTCGTCGGGCACCACCGGCCCGCCGGTGTTCGGGGGCCTGACCCGCCGCGACCAGGAGACGTGGAGCGACGCGATCGCCAACTCGCTGTGGACCGCGGGCATCCGGCCGGACGACGTCGTCGCGCACCTGGTCGACCTCCCCGCCGCCCCCAACGGCTGGGCGTACGCTGACGGCCTGCGCCGCCTCGGCGCCACGGTGACGTGGCCGGGCGGGAGCACGCCCGACCAGGTGCTGGCGCACCTGGCGCAGCTCCAGGTCACCGCCCTCGTCGCCGGCACCTCCACCGCCGCCGAGCTCGCCGACGAGGCGCTCGCGGCGGCCGGGACCCGCGGGCTGGGCGTGCGCAAGGTGCTGGCCGGCGGCGAGCCGGGCCTGGACCGGCCGGAGGTGCGGGGGCGCATCGCCGGCGGCTGGGGCGTCGCGCACGTCCGCGACACGATGGGCCTGGCCGAGGTGATGGCCGGCATGTGGTCCGAGTGCGGCGAGGGCGCGGGCATGCACTTCAACGCCGCCAAGTACGTGATCGTCGAGCTGGTCGACCCGGCCACCGGCGAGCGCGTCCAGTGGACGGAGGGCGCGCGCGGCGAGGCCGTCTACACGACGTTCGAGCGCGACGCGACCCCGGTCCTGCGCTACCGCTCGGCCGAGCTCCTCGAGGTGACCGCGACGCGCTGCTCCTGCGGCCGGACCTCGCCGAGGGTGCGCTGCCTCGGCCGCTCCGACGGCGCCGCCCTGGAGCACGAGCCGGCCTTCGCGGATGTCCAGCCGGTGGCTCAGCCGAACGGCGGCAGCGTGCCGGTCCCCGTCTGAAACAAACCCCCGGCCGGCGGGGGTTGCTGCACTCGTGATCGACTTCAGCCCCGTACGCAGCAAGGAGAAGACCCTCCAGGATCTCGCGGAGGGCCTGACGCGCGACGACCTGGTCCGTCTGGCCAACGAGATGTGCGACATCTTCCAGGAGCTGATCGCCACGGCCGAGGACCCGGACACCACGTTCGTTCCCCGGGACCCCGACGCCAAGGACACGTTCGCGGCGAGGCCCGAGGACGTCGAACTGGCCTGGACGCTGGGCCACGTCATCGTCCACTGGACCGCCTCGTCCGAGGAGGCGGGGGCGCATGCCCTGACGCTGGCCCGGGGCGTCGAGATCACTGGCCGCTCCCGCTGGGAGGTGGACTGGCCGGAGGCGAACAACGTCCAGTTCCTGCGCGACCGGATCGAGGAGAGCCGGCGCATGCAGCTGGCCATGCTGGAGGCGTGGCCGGCCCGCACGCACCTCGAGGTGACGTACACGGCGCGCGAGGGCGCGACTCCCGTCAACGCGATCGGCCGCTTCCTCGGCGGGCTCTCGCACGCCGACTCGCACCGCGAGCAGGTGAGGAAGGTGCTCGACCAGGCTACGGCCGCCCGGACCGGAGCCGCGTCGGCCTGATCCGGACCCACCCTGCCCGCCCCCGCGGGCGGGTAGGGTGGTGGCAAATGGGTACCGCACCACCGACACGGCCGCTCGTGGACGTGGACCGGCTGACGGCCGCATACCACGACCAGCGGCCCGACCCCTCCGTGCCCGAGCAGCGGGTCGCGTTCGGCACGTCCGGCCACCGCGGCACGTCGCTCGACGCGACGTTCACCGAGGCGCACATCCTGGCCATCACCGAGGCCATCTGCCGCCACCGCAAGCGGGAGGGCGTGGACGGCCCCCTGTTCATCGGCCGCGACACCCACGCCCTGTCGTCTTCTCCTTGCTGCGTACGGGGCTGAAGTCGATCACGAGTGCAGCAACCCCCGCCGGCCGGGGGTTTGTTTCAGACGGGGACCGGCACGCTGCCGCCGTTCGGCTGAGCCACCGGCTGGACATCCGCGAAGGCCGGCTCGTGCTCCAGGGCGGCGCCGTCGGAGCGGCCGAGGCAGCGCACCCTCGGCGAGGTCCGGCGCTCGGCGCCGGCCGTCGGGCCGCACGACTACCTCGGCCAGTACTGCGGCGGCCTGGCCGCGGTCCTCGACATGGACGCGATCGGCGCATCGGGCCTGAAGCTGGGCGTGGACCCGCTCGGCGGCTCCAGCGTGGCGTACTGGCCGGTCATCGCCGAGCGCTGGGGGCTCCGGCTCGAGGTCGTGAACGACCGCGTGGACCCGACGTTCGCGTTCATGCCGCCCGACCACGACGGCAAGATCCGCATGGACTGCTCCTCGCCCCAGGCGATGGCCAACCTGATCGGCCTGAAGGACCGGTTCGACGTCGCGTTCGGCAACGACCCGGACGCCGACCGCCACGGCATCGTGACCCGGAGCGCCGGCCTGCTCAACCCCAACCACTACCTGGCCGTGGCCATCTCCTACCTCTTCGGCGGCGCGCGCGGCTGGACCGGCGAAACCGGCGTGGGCAAGACGCTGGTGAGCAGCTCGCTCATCGACCGGGTCGTGGGCGGCGCGGGACGCCGGCTGGTCGAGGTCCCGGTCGGCTTCAAGTGGTTCGTGGACGGCCTGCTGGACGCGTCGCTCGGGTTCGGCGGCGAGGAGAGCGCGGGCGCCTCGTTCCTGCGCCACGACGGCGGCCCCTGGTCCACCGACAAGGACGGGCTCATCATGGCCCTGCTCGCCGCCGAGATCACCGCCCGGACCGGCCGCGACCCCGGCGAGCGCTACGACGCGCTGGCCGAGCGGTACGGGCGGCCCGTCTACCGGCGCGTGGACGCCGCGGCGACGCCGGCCCAGAAGCAGGCGCTCGGCCGGCTGACGCCGGACCGCGTGCGCGCCAGGGAGCTGGCGGGCGAGCCGGTGCGGCAGGTCCTCGACCGGGCCCCGGGCAACGGCGCGCCGATCGGCGGCGTCAAGGTCGTCGCCGAGAACGGCTGGTTCGCGGCCCGACCCTCAGGCACCGAGGACGTGTACAAGATCTACGCGGAGAGCTTCCTGGGCGAGGCCCACCTCGACCGCATCCTCGGGGAGGCCGAGGCGATGGTCGACGCGGCGCTCAACTGACCGCGCCGCTGCGCCGGCCGCGCGTCTATCATCCCGCCCAGGTGGCAGTCGATCCCCCCGTGGAGGGCGACGTGAGCGCCGTGCTCCGCGCCCTCCTCGACGCGGTGGCCATCGTCGAAATGCCGCGGCTCCGCGTTCGGCATACGACCGGCCTGACGATGCCGCAGTTCCGCGCGCTGCGCTACCTGCGCGCCGCCCCGCGGACGCAGAGCGAGCTCGTGGAGCTGATCGACCTGTCGCCGGCGGGCGTCAGCCGCGTCGTGGACCGCCTCCAGGACCGCGGCCTGGTCGTCGCCAGCCGGCGGGAGGCGGACCGGCGCATCGTCGAGGTCCGGCTCACCGACGCAGGCAGGCAGGCGCTGGAAGACGTCGAGCCGCTGCGCGACACGCTGGTGGAGCGAGCGGTGGAGCGGATCAGCCCGCAGGAGCGCGCGCGCATCACGCGCGCGCTCCGCGAGCTGGTGGCGGCCGTGAGCTCAGCCGACCTCGTCTGACGCGCGGTACGCGACGGCCTCGCGGCGGCCGGACTCGGCCGAGCGGAGGATCGCGTCGCAGATCTCGGCCGTGCGGTAGCCGTCCTCGAACGTGGCGCCGTGCGGCCCGACCGGGGTGTCGTTCGCGATGCAGGAGAGCAGGTGGTGCAGCTCGTGGACGAACGTGTGCTCCCACCCGATGATGTGGCCGTGCGGCCACCAGTGCTGCCAGAACGGGTGGTCGGCCTCGGAGACCAGCACGGTCCGGAACCCCTGGGCGCGGGCGCCGGGCGTCGAGCCGGTCAGGTTGACCTGGAGCTCGTTCATGCGCTCCAGCTCGAACGCGATCGAGCCCTTCGAGCCGTTGATCTCGAACGCCATGCCGTTCTTGCGGCCGGGGCAGAAGCGGGACGCCTCGATCGTGCCGACGGCGCCGTTCTCGAACTCGACCACGGCCTCCACGGCGTCGTCCACGTCCACGTGGCCGCCGTCGCGGTCCTCGACGAACGTGCGGGTCATGCCCATCACGGACGTCACGTCGCCCACCAGGTACCGCGCCAGGTCGATGACATGGGCACCGAGGTCGCCGAGGGCGCCGGAGCCGGCGACGGCGCGGTCGAGCCGCCACACCATGGGGAACGACGGGTCGGCGATCCACTCCTGGAGGTAGCGGCCGCGGAAGTGGTAGATCTCGCCGAGCTCGCCGGCCTCGAGCATCTCGCGGGCCAGCCGGATGGCGGGCACGAACCGGTAGTTGAACGCGCAGAGGTGCTTGACGCCGGTCCGGTCCACGCGCCGCCACAGCTCGTGGCTCTCGGCGGCCGTGCGGCCCAGCGGCTTCTCGCAGACCACGTGCTTGCCGGCCTCCGCGGCCGTGGCGGTGGGCTCGGCGTGGAGGTCGTTGGGCCCGCCGTTGTCGAACAGCTGCACGCGGTCGTCGTCCACGAGGGCTCGCCAGTCCGTGGCGTAGCTTTCGTAGCCATACCGGCGCGCCGCCTCCGCCACCGCCTGCTCGTTGCGGCCGCAGATCGTGACCAGCCGCGGCATCAGCGGCGGCGGCCAGGTCATGTACCTGATCTTGTGGTACGCGTTGGAGTGGGCCTTGCCCATGAACGCGTAGCCGAGCATGCCGACGCCGATCTCGGGGATGTCGCCGGCGGAGGCCGAGGAGCCCATGGTCACGAAGCCGACGTCGCTCATCTGGCGTCACCTCGCACAGTTGGAGAGGAGTCAAAGTAGCCGTAAGCAAGGGCTTGGCCCGAGCGTGTGAGTCCGTCTTCCCCATATCCCTGCGCCCTCGGCTTCAGACGCGAAGCGATGCGCCGAAGGCGCCCCCAATGTCCCGGGCAAGCGGGGGTTTTCCGGAAGAGGGGGCCTGCCCCCTCTTGCACGCCGTCGCTCATTACGGCTCGGACCTCTGGAGCTGGGCGAACGGCAGCAGGGCCGACGGCTCGAAGTCGGTGCGGCGGACGAAGGCCAGCGCCTCCTGGGCCCCGTACTCACGGTCCATCGCCGAGTCCTCCCACTCGATCGAGAGCGGGCCGCCGTACTCGATCCGGTTGAGCGCGCGGATCATCGCGTCGAAGTCCACGTCGCCGCGGCCGGCCGACACGAAGTCCCAGCCGCGGTCGCCCTCGCCGAACTCCAGGTGCGAGCCCAGGATCGAGCGCCGGCCGTCGAGCCGCCGCCGTGAGTCCTTTACGTGCACGTGGTAGACGCGGTCCCCGAACTCCTCGATGAACGCGGCGGAGTCCAGGAACTGCGGGACCAGGTGGCTGGGGTCGAAGTTGATACCGAACTCCGGCCGGCGGTCGATCGCGGCCAGCGTCCTGCGGGTGGTGACGAAGTCGTACGCGATCTCGGTCGGGTGGACCTCCAGGCAGTAGCGGACGCCCTCCTGCCCGTACACGTCGAGGATCGGGCCGAACCGCTCGGCGAAGTCCTGGTACCCGCGCTCGATGTCGCTGAAGTCGTTGGGCGGGAAGGAGTACAGGCGGCTCCACACGCTACTGCCCGTGAAGCCGGTGACGCGGTCGACGCCGAACGCGGCCGCCACCCGGGCGACGTCTGCCACGCGCTGCGCCGCGCGCCTGCGCACGCCCTCCGGGTCGCCGTCGCCCCAGACCTCGGGCGGCAGGATCGCCTGGTGGCGGGCGTCGATCGGGTCGCAGACGCACTGCCCGACCAGATGGGTGGAGATGGCCCAGCACTCCAGGCCGTGCCGCTGGAGCAGCTCCCGCCGGCCCTTCACGTACGCCGGGTCGGCGAGCGCCTTGTCGACCTCGAAGTGGTCGCCCCAGGTGGCGAGCTCGAGGCCGTCGAACCCCCAGGCCTTCGCCTTGGCGGCGAGCTCCTCCAGCGGGAGGTCGGCCCACTGGCCGGTGAACAGCGTGACTGGTCTGCCCATAGCCAGGACAGGCTACGCTGTCGGGCAGGAGGTAGCCATGAAGCTGCAGCACGTCTCGTCTCCGTTCCCGGCCGGCCGCCAGGCGGACGTCCGCCGCTTCTACGGCGACGTCCTGGGGCTCACCGAGGTGGTGGTGCCCCGCACGCTGGACGCGGGCCGGCTCGTCTGGTACTCGTCCGGCGCCGGCATGGAGCTCCACTTCTACACGGGCGACCTGGCACCTGGCTCCGCGCGCCATTTCTGCCTGGACGTGGGGGACCTGGCGCAGGTCCGAGGGCGGCTGATCGAGGCCGGGTTCGAGCCGTACGACGACACGCCGATCCCCAACCGGCCGCGGTTCTTCTGCCGCGACCCGTTCGGGAACCTGTTGGAGTTCACGAGCATCCAGGGGGACTACCGCGAGGGCTGATCGGGCTGGCGACCTGTGCTAGCCTGCCGGGTCACCGGAGGTAGCTGTCATGTGGGGAGTTCTGATCAGCTGGGGCCTGCTCGCGGTCGCGTTCTACGTGACCACCCAGGCCGTGCCCGGCATCCGCGTGACCGGCGGCGGCGCCGCCTACCTGATCACGGCGGTGGTGTTCGGCCTGGTCAACTCGGTCCTGGGGCCGATCATGCGCATCGCCACCCTGCCCCTGCGCATCCTGACGCTGGGCATGTTCGCGTTCGTGCTCAACGCGGTGCTGCTGCTGGTCGTCGCCCACTTCGTCCCGGCGCTCACGGTGGACAACGTCCTCACGGCGGTGGTCGGCGCGTTCGTGCTGTCGATCGCGTCTGCGCTGCTGAACGCGATCGTCGGGCCGATCCTGCGCGTGGCCGTTACCTGAGTGCGGTGCCCCGTCGGGGTCTGGCGCGCTAGCGGCGGGCTTTGCGGCGCTTCTGGCCTCGGGTCTGCGGCCGGCTCGCCGCGTTCCCGCGGCCGTCCACGGTGCTGGGCGCCGGCGCCGGCTTGTTGGTGGCGGTGGGCGCGGGCGGCCGGCTGCCCGAGGACGAGCTGACGGCCTTCGGCGCCGGGGCCGGGGTGACGGTCGCCGCGGCGGGCTGCCGGCGGAGGCCGCCCCAACCGGTGACGAAGTACTGCTGGATGATCGCGACGGTGTTGGAGACGAACCAGTACAGGCCCAGGCCGGCCGGGGTGATGATCGCGAAGTAGGCGATCATCAGCGGCATCATGACCTGCATCGTGCGGGTCATCTGCTGCGTCTGCTGCTCCTGCTCGGTCGGGGTCGCGCTCAAAGGCTGCTGCATCATGCGCGACTGCACGAACGTCGTCCCGGCGGCCAGCAGGGGCACGATCAGGTAGACCAGCGTCGGGATCGGCAGGCCCGGGATCAGCGGGTGCGTCGAGGGCAGGTCGTTCAGGTGCGGGATGAACAGGAAGTGGTCGGCGAACGTGTGGTTCTTTGCGTTGCCGTAGAAGACGTAGTAGAGGCCCGTCAGGATCGGGAACTGGAGCAGGGCCGGGAGACAGCCGCTGAGGCCGCCGAGCGGGTTGATGCCGTGCTCGCGGTAGAGCGCCATCATCTCCTGCTGCTGCTTCTGGGGGTCGTTCTTGTACTTCTTGCGCAGCTCGGCGAGCTGGGGCGCGATCTTCTTCTGCTGATCCATCGAGCGCCGGCTGAGGCGGAGCTGGAGGTGGAAGAGGGG
>VBJR01000147.1 GCA_005880175.1 Chloroflexota bacterium | reverse complement strand
AGCTCGTCGCCACCCCCCGGACCAGCCGGGGCCGAGGCCATCGCAGCACACCGCCCCGGCTGGTGTCCAGCGGCACGTCAAGTCCGACGGTCGTGGCCATGCCGTCCTCGACCACGACGAGGAAAGGAAACCGCCCGCATTGTCCCTACATGATTCGCCGGCCCGCCGCGCTGTCAGCCCGGCCAGCCGGCGGGCACCTCGAACTCCCACCCCGGGCGCCAGTCGAACGGGGCGGCGACCAGCTCCCGCAGGTCGGCGCCCTCCAGCAGGCTCTGCAGCGCCCACCGGTTCGCCGAGTGCGAGATGACCAGGACCCGCTGGCCCGACCAGCCCGCGGCCACCTCGCGCAGGAACTCGCGCGTCCGCTCGACCACCTGCTGGTAGCTCTCGCCGCCCGGCCACGGCTCCTCCACGCGGCGGGCCCGGTCGGCCGCCAGGCGGGCGACCGGCATGCCGTTCAGCTCGCCGTAGTCGCACTCGCGGAGGCGGGCGTCCTCGAAGCACGGAACGCCGCTGCCCGCGAGCGCGATCTCGGCCGTCTCGACGGCCCGCGCCAGGTCCGAGACGAACGCCGCCGCCAGTCCGTCGTCGCGGCGGCGTTCGCCCAGCTCGGCGGCCTGGCGGCGGCCCTCCTCGGACAGCCGGCCGCCCAGCCAGCCGGTCGCGATGCCGTTCTCGTTGTCGGTCGTCGTGGAGTGCGTCTCGTAGACCAGCTCCACCCCCGCGCGGCCGCTCAGTGGTGCGAGCACACCGCGAACACGATCACCAGCAGCACGATCAGCACGGCGATCAGGCCCAGGCCCAGGAGGCCGATGCCCGCGAACGCCGCCGTGCGGTTGATCGCCTGCTCAGAGATCGGCTCGTCCACCGACATCGGCGGGCCCTCGACCATCGGCCGGCCCCGGCCGGGCTCGAGGTCGCTCTCCGGCTTCCGCTCGCCCTGCGGGGCGGACGGCGCCGGCGGCTCGGGCTCGGGGGCCGGAACGGGCGCGGGTGGGGGAGGGGGGAGCGGAGCCTGCGGCGGCTCCAGCTTCAGGTCGTCATCCTGCGTACTCATCTTCCTGCTCGATCCTCGACAGCACCCAATCGAAGCGGCCGCTGGTCACCGCCGCCTTGCAGTAGCGGCACTCGCCGACCTGGTTGATCTCCAGCGGCGCGCCGCAGTTGGGGCACACCCTGTCCAGGATGCTCCGGTCCGTCGTCTGCACGCCGGTGGAGCGCTGGAACGTCCAGTATTCGACGAACTGCGACGGGGACTTGCTGCCGAAGATCATTCGTCCCGTCTGCTCGTCGACCTCGTAGTCGGCACAGGTGGCCGTCATCCGAACCGTCACGTTGTCGAGCGCGCCTCCGTGCACGACCTTCACGACGTCGATGCCGTCCACCCGCAGCCCGTCCAGCACGTTCTTCTTGTGCAGGTCGACGAGCTGCTGCACCTGGCTGCTCCAGCCGAGGTACAGGCCGGGACTCATGAACGGGCGGCTGGCCGACAGGTCGCGCTCCTGCCACGCCTGCTGCAGCGCGAAGAACGCCTGCTGGGCCCGGCCCCGGAACGCCTCCGGGTCGAACTGCGGGTCCTCCGCCTTGATCGCCGCCATGCCCGAGTCCGGGTCCAGCTCCGCCGCGCCGAACGCGGCCGCGGTCCGGGACCCCCGGAACCAGTCCTCGTCGATGCGGGTCGCCACCCAGTCGTAGCGGCCGCTCGTGATGTCGGCCTTGCAGTAGTCGCAGACGCCGTCGTCGTCGAGCTTCGGCAGGCCGCCGCAGTTGGGGCACTTGAACGCGGTCGCGCCGCCCGACAGGACGGTCTTCGCGCCCGCGGCCCGCTGGAACGTCCACAGCTCGCCCAGGCGCTGGTCGTCGGTCGTGCCGGCGACCGTCTTGCCGCCGTCCTCGGCCACCGTGCGGATCGCCGCCACGTAGTCGAAGTGCACCTGGACGGTGTCGCCCGAGTCGGCGTGGGACACGAACGGCACCTGCATCCCGCGCACGTTGAGGTTCTCGAGCACCGCCCGCTGGCGCGCGGCGACCATCGCCTGAACGTCCTGCGACCAGGCCGGCCACAGCTCGTGGCTCATGAAGGCGCGCGCCTCGTGCACGTTGCGGTCCTGGTACGCGCGTTTCACCAGCAGGAACGCCATCTCGGCGCGCTGGAGGAACGTCTCCGGCTCGAAGTCGGGGTCGACCTCGCGGATCGCGGCGACGCCGGCCAGCACCGCCGGGTCTGGCCCCGCCACCGGCCACGGCTCGGAGGGCTGCGTGTCCGTCGCCGCCCCCGCGTTGCGCCGGGCGAAGATCAGGATGGCCACGACCACGAGGAGCACGATCCCGCCGAGCACGACCATCCCGATGAGGTCGAAGCCGCCGCCCACGCCTCCGCCGCCGACCCCGCCCGAGTGGACGCTGCCACCGGGGCCGATGCCGCCGGAGAGCCCGCCGCCGCCGCCGGACGAGTGGCTGCCGCCGAACCCGCCGCCGCCGCTCGACGAGTGCCCGCCGCCGCCGTGGCTCCCGCCCCCGCCGCGGGCGAAGGCGGCCGTCGGCAGGCCCAGCAGGCCGGCCAGGACCAGGGCGAGCGCCGCCCCCCAACGCAGGGCGCGAAGCGCCCGCCCCGAACGCACCTGGATCAGCCTCCGGCGGCCGGCGCCTGGAGGCCGGTGCCGCAGTTCGGGCAGAACTTCGTGCCCGCCGGGCTCTCCGTGCTGCACTGCGGGCACGTCAACGTCGTCGGCGCCTGGAGCGACTGGCCGCAGTTGCCGCAGAACTTCGCCGTGGCGGCGTTGCCGGTGCCGCACTTGGGGCAGCTCACGACCGCTCCCGCGGGCGCCGGGGCCGGCGCCAGCGCCTGGCCGCAGCTCGAGCAGAACTTGGCGTTCTCGGCGTTCAGCGTGCCGCAGCCGCCGCAGCGGACCTGCACCTGGTTGCCCGCGGCCACGGTCTGACCGGCGCCCGCCACCGTCTGGCCCAGGCCGAGCCCGATGCCGAGGATGGCCGGGTTGCCGGCGCCGCCGCCCTGGGCCGCGCCCTCGCCGACGCCCTGCAGCGCCTGGCCGACGCTGTACTGCTGGTAGCCGCCGGCCAGCTTCGTGTACTGGACGTCGCGGCGGTAGCGCTTGAGCGCCTCCTCGTCGTCCTCCTTGATGGAGATCGTGAAGTTGCCGAGGCGGACGATCTGGAGCCCGTAGCTGTTGATGTAGCCCTGGACCCGCTCCAGAGTGGCCTGCTCGATGTCGTACGTGTGCGCCGCGATGCCGAGGATCGGCCAGTTCTGCTGGACGATGTGGCTGGTCACGTCCGTCCGGAGGACCTTGAGCAGCTGCTCGCGCATCCAGTCGGTGACCTGGTCGTTGGTGGAGATGTTCTGCGTCCCCACCAGGTTCAGGATCAGCGACTGCGGCTCGACCACCCGGAGCGAGTACTCGCCGAACACGCGGAGGCCCACCGCCAGGCTGGTCTCGGGGTCCACCACGTTGTCGATCACGCCGCCGAACGGCAGGTTCGGGAACTCGCGCGTGGAGACGAAGTAGATCTCCGTCTTGAACAGGTTGCCGCCCGACGCCGCGTCCACCAGCATGCCGAGGAACGGGATCTCGGAGCTGTCGAGCGTGCACCGGCCGGGGTTGATCGTGCCCTGGACGCGGCCGTCGCGGAAGAACACGGCCAGCTCGTCCTGCTGGACCGTGAGCTGCGTCCACTTCCGGACGTTGGTGTCCGGCCACTTGTAGAGGATCTGGCCCTTGGCCTGATCCGGCCGCGCGATGAACTCGCGCCGCATCTCACCGAAGATTCCCATCGCTCTCGACTTACTCCTGGTGGCTTGTCTTCCGGGGTCGCCATGAACAGTAACGTCCCGTCCCGCCCGTGCGGTCGCCACAGGGAATTGTTCCCCGATCGGGCCGGCGGCAACCGGCTCCGGCTCAGGCCACGTAGCGTTCGGAGGTCAGCCAGCGGAGCCCGCCGTACAGCGCCCCGCAGCCCAGGGCGAGCATCAGCAGGCCGAGCACGACGAACCGGCCCAGCCCGGGCACGAACACCACGCAGAGCCCGGTCAGGAACAGCGGCGGCACCGAGAGCATCCCGCCGAGCGCGGTCGCGCTGCGCAGGTCGCGCGCCATCAGGGCCATCAGCAGGCTGGCGCTGACCGACGCGATGAGGGTGGTCACGATGAGGAACAGCGCCGCGACCACGTACGCGCTGCCCGCCCCGGTCAGCGACACGATCACCACCGCGTCCACCAGGAACATCGGCACGATCGTCGCCACCGCCGTCGCCAGGATCGCGGCCAGCTTGGCGGCGAGGATGTCGCCCACCACGACCGGCAGCGCCATCAGCAGCTCGAGCGAGCGGCGCTCGCGCTCGACGATCAGGGTGTGGATGCCGGCCAGCATCGGCGTGAGCAGGGCCGCGATGACGAACAGGAACGGCAGCGTGATGTAGAGGAAGTAGCCCTCGCCGTCGTGGACCAGGTCGAACCCGGGCAGGGTGGAGCTCAGCGACGGCACCCGCAGGCCGCGGTATGGCTCGGTGCGGCCGGCGAGCAGGGCGAGCACCGGCGCCAGCACCATCAGCACGGCCGGCATGAACAGGCTGCTCAGCATGGCCGCGGTGTTCCGGGTGAGCTGCCGGACCTCCTTCCAGAAGAGCAGGCGGACCTCGGCGATGATCACTGGTACGCCTCCAGGACGATGTCCTTCACCTCGGGCGCGACCGGCGCGCACTCGTAGACGTCCACACCGGCGTCCAGGAGCTGGCGGAGGACCGCGGCGCCGTCCTGCTGGGGATCGGCCGTGGAGACGAGGACGGCGCCGTCCGCGGCCTCGGCGTGCAGGTTCAGCCGCTCCAGCTCGGCCAGCACGCGGTCGGCGCCCTGCCGGGCGGCCACGCGCAGCCGCGGCCGGATGTGCCGGGTCAGGTCCTCCCAGGTGCCCTGGGCCACCACCCGGCCGGCGCGCAGGATCGCGACCTCCTGGCACAGCGCCCGCGCCTCCTGCTCGCGGTGCGTGCAGAGCACCGCGGTGCGGCCCCGCATCGCCTCGCGCAGGAACGGCTGCAGGTCGTGCGCGTCGTCGGGCTCGAGGCCGGCGGTCGGCTCGTCGAGCACCAGGACGTCGGGGTCGGCGACGAGCGCGGCGGCCAGCGCCAGCCGGCGCTGGAAGTTGGGCGACAGGTACGTCATGCGCGTCTGCAGGTACTCGCCGAGGTCCAGCGCGTCGATCGCGCGGTCGGGCCGGATCTCGTCCCCGTACAGGCGGGCCGCCAGCGTCATGTACTCGCCGGCCGTCAGGTCCGGGTACATGCCGGGCAGCTGGGGGACGATGCCCAGCCGGCTGCGCGCCTGCCGGAACGCGGGCCCGTCCACCGGCACGCCGAGCAGCAGCACGCTGCCGCCGGTCGGCCGGAGCGCGGCCTGGAGCATCCGGACAGCGGTCGTCTTGCCCGAGCCGCTCGACCCCAACAGGCACGCGTGCGCGCCCTCCGCCACCAACCAGGTGGCGTCGGCCAGCCCGAGCGTGCCGTTGGGAAAGCGCTTGGTCACGGAACGAAAGGCGATCGCCGGGGCCATCGCGACTGAAGGGTATCTGACAGGCCGGTGGTACGATGCCGGAGAGAGCGAGAGAGCAGGGATCGCGACGTTCCATCGCTGCTGTGAACGTCGCCCGGAACGGGAGGAGAAATGGGCCACACCGAACCGGCTTGGAGCCGCCGTGACTTCCTCAAGACGACCGGCATCGCGGCCGCCGGACTGGCGGCCGGACCGATCATCGCGGCCTGCGGCGGCAGCCCCGCCGCCAACCCCACGCCGGCGACGGCGGGCGCGATCCCGAAGCCGAGGCCCGGGGCGCAGATCCGCCTGCTGCAGTGGGTCAGCTTCGTACCGGCCGCGGACGACGAGATCCGGCGCCAGGCCAAGGAGTTCTCGGACGCCAACAACGTCCAGGTCACGATCGAGACCGTGACGGGCGACCAGCTGCAGCCCAAGACGGCGGCAGCGGTGGAAGCGGGCAGCGGCCCCGACATCATCCAGATGCAGTACGGCTGGCCGCACCTGTATGACACCGCGTGCATGGATGTCACCGACCTGGTGGACATGCTCAAGGGCAAGCTGGGGTCGGTCAACCAGGTCAACGACGCGTTCAGCAAGGTCAACGGCAGGTACCTGGCCGTGCCGTACTGCCAGGTGCCCAACGCGTGGACCTACCGGACGGACCTGTGGCAGCAGGCCGGCCTGACCAACTTCTTCTCGACCTGGGACGAGCTGGCCTCCAACGGCAAGCAGCTCAAGAGCAAGAACCTGCCGCCGATCGCCGTGAGCCTGGGCCACGCGTACGGCGACGCGATCACGATGTGGTACCCGGTGCTCTGGGATTTCGGCGGCCGCGAGGTCAGCTCCGACGGCAAGCACGTGACGATCAACAGCAAGGAGACGCTGGACGCCGTCAACTGGGCCGTCGACCTGTGGAAGAGCGGCGCGATCTCCCAGAACACGCTCAGCTGGCTGGATCCCGACAACAACCAGGCCTACCACTCCGGCCTCATCACGGGCACCCTGAACGGGGCCAGCATCTACATCAAGGAGGTCTACACGACCGCCACGAACCACAAGTTCGCGCCGGTGACCAGCAACGCGGCGATGCCCAAGGGCCGGCAGGGCGCGTCCACGCTCAACCTGATCTTCAACCACGCGGTCATGAAGTGGAGCAACGAGGCGGAGACGGCCAAGGCCTTCCTGCTCTACCTGATGGACCAGACCAACTACACGAAGTGGCTGAACGCGTCGGTGGGGTACAACGCGGGGCCGTTCCACGCGCTCACCAACGCCGACGTCTTCCAGCAGGACGCCAAGCTGAAGCCGTTCCTGGACGTGGTCGGGGCCGGCAAGTGGCCGGGCTGGCCGGCGCAGCCGAGCAAGGCCACGGCCCAGTCGCAGGTCCAGTTCGTGATCGTGGACATGTTCGCCAAGGCGGTGACGTCGGGCGACGCCAGGAGCGCGATCAGCGACGCGGAGCAGAAGCTGAAGCGGATCTACGAGCTGCCGAGCTGAGGATGGCCTCCACCACCACGCCTCGCGCCTCGCTCGGGCGGCTCGCCGGGCCCCGGGTCCGCATCTTCGAGCACGAGGCGCGCCTCGGCTACCTGCTCTTGATCCCGGCGCTGCTCCTGCTGCTGGTGTTCGTGGCCTACCCGTTCCTGTTCGGGATCTGGCTGTCGATCACGAACTCCCAGATCGGCGTCAACGGCCACTTCGTCGGCCTCGCCAACTTCCAGTTCGAGCAGGGCGACTCGGTGTTCATCCAGTCGTTCGTGAACACCGTCTCGTACACGGGCATCACGACCGTCCTCAAGCTGGCGCTGGGCATGGTCATGGCGCTGCTCCTGAACCAGGTGTTCCCGGCCCAGCGCTTCGTGCGGGCGGCCCTGCTGCTGCCGTGGATCATCCCGAGCGTGCTCAGCACGCTGGCGTGGCGGTGGATGTTCGACCCCACGTTCAGCGTCGTGAACTGGGTCATCATCCACTCCCACCTGTCCGCCACCGGGGTGGACTGGCTGGGCAAGACGGGCACGGCGCTGACGTCCCTGATGATCGTCAACGTGTGGCGAGGGACGCCGTTCTACGGGATCGCGCTCCTGGCCGGGCTCCAGACGATCCCGGTGGACCTGTACGAGGCGGCCCGGGTGGACGGCGCCAGCCGCTGGCAGCAGTTCCGGCGCATCACCGTGCCGATGCTGCGGCCGGTCCTGCTGGTCGTCCTGCTGCTGTCCACGATCCTCACGTTCGGGGACTTCACGCTCCCGTACGTGCTCACCAACGGCGCGCCGTTCAACAGCACGCATGTGCTCTCGACGTGGGCGTTCGCGATCGGGGTGGGGGGCGGCTACATCAGCATCGGCGCGGCGATCTCGCTGGTGCTGTTCCCGCTGCTGTCCGCGATCGTGTTCGGCGTGATGGTCGTCCTGCGGAGGCAGGAGTAGGTGGCCGCGAGCGACGTCGCCCGCCCGGTCCGGTTCCGCAGGTCCCGGCGCCAGGTCGGGGAGCGGTTCCGCGGCCGCCTGTTCCGGGTCTACATCCCGGTCGCCATCTTCACGTTCGTCACGCTGTTCCCGTTCTACTGGATGGCGATCACGTCCATCAAGTCGAACTCGGAGCTGCTCGACCACACGAAGAACCCGCTGTTCGTCCTGGAGCCGAACCTCCAGAACTACATCGACCTGTTCACTCGCACGAATTTCATCCGCTGGACGATCAACAGCGCGGTGGTGGCGGTGCTGTCGACGTCGATCTCGCTGGTGTGCAGCGTCCTGGCCGGCTACTCGCTGGCGCGCCTGCGCTACCGGGGCGCCAGCGCGATCGGCTGGGGCGTGTTTGTCACGTACCTGGTGCCGCCGACGCTGCTGTTCCTGCCGATGGCGTACGTGATCGCGCAGCTGCACCTGTTCAACAACTACCTGTCCCTGATCCTGACGTACCCGACGTTCCTGATCCCGTTCTGCACGTGGCTGCTGATGGGATACTTCCGGGGCATCCCGCGCGAGCTGGAGGAGGCCGCGCTGGTGGATGGCGCGAGCCGGGTGCAGGCGATGGTCCGGGTCGTGATCCCGCTGGCCCTGCCGGGCATCCTGTCGGCCGGCATGTTCGCGTTCACGCTGTCCTGGGGCGAGTTCCTGTACGCGCTGGTGTTCATGAACGACACGGTCGTGAAGACGGTGCCGGTCGGCGTGGTGAACGAGCTGATCAAGGGCGACGAGTTCTTCTGGGGCGAGCTGATGGCGGCGGCACTGCTGGGCTCGGTGCCGGTGGCGCTGCTGTACTCGTTCTTCGTGGACTACTTCGTAGCGGGGATGACGGCGGGCGCGGTGAAGGGCTGACGCCGGCCGCCGGCCCCCGGCCGCCGGCCGCGCCCGCGGCCGGGGGTTTGGCGCCGAATCGCCCTGTCGGGCGTCCGCGAACGGGCGATCTGGCGCCAGATCGCGCCGGGAGATTCCCGTGTGCCGGCCTGAACAGGTTAGGTTGACGTCCCCCGGCGGCCGGCGTACGTTGGGCCCGCCCCCCTGGGCGGGAGGGGGCGCCGCGGTCTCGGGGTCGGGCGCCTGGGTGGCGGCGGAACGCCGGGGCGGCGGCCTGAGAGGGGTGACGTCGCATTGCCGGCAATGCGACGTCTCACGCCGGATCGAGGCGTGCGATTGCCGGCAATGCGACGTCTCGGCGCCCGGGCGGAGCCGGCCCCGGGCCATAGACAAGGTTGTCATTTGGGGCTAGCATGGCCGCCATGGCCTCCGTCACTTACGAACACGTCACCAAGCGCTACCAGGCGGACACGGCCGCGGTGAACGACCTGAACCTCCAGATTCGCGACACGGAGTTCATGGTCCTCGTCGGTCCGTCCGGCTGCGGCAAGTCGACCGCGCTACGGATGCTCGCCGGTCTCGAGGAGATCACCGATGGCGAGATCAAGATCGGGGAGCGCATCGTCAACGACGTCCCCGCCCGGGAGCGGGACATCGCCATGGTGTTCCAGTCGTACGCCCTCTACCCGCACATGAGCGTCTACGACAACATGGCGTTCGGCCTCAAGATGCGGGGGACGCCCAAGGCCGAGATCACGAGCAAGGTGTCCGAGGCGGCCAGGATGCTCGGCCTCGACCCCTTCCTGCAGCGCAAGCCCCGCCAGCTCTCCGGCGGCCAGCGCCAGCGCGTGGCCCTGGGCCGCGCCATCGTGCGCAACCCCCAGGTGTTCCTCCTCGACGAGCCGCTGTCCAACCTGGACGCCCAGCTCCGCGTCGAGACCCGCATCAACCTCCAGAAGCTGCACCGCGACCTGGGCTCGACGTTCATCTACGTCACCCACGACCAGGTCGAGGCCATGACGATGGGCGACCGCATCGCCGTCCTGCGCGACGGCCTCCTCCAGCAGGTCGCCTCCCCGCGCGAGATCTACGAGCAGCCCGCGAACATGTACGTGGCCGGCTTCATCGGCAGCCCCAAGATGAACTTCGTCCCGGTCACGCTGCAGGGCCAGACCGCCAAAGCCTCCGGCTTCGACATCGAGCTGCCCCGCGCCCCCGGCATCGAGAAGGGCACCCTGGGCCTTCGCCCAGAGGACCTGAGCGAGGACACCCGCGAAGGCGTCAAGGTGATCGAGATGAGCGTCGAGGTGCTCGAGGTGCTGGGCTCCGACCAGTACCTGTACGGCAAGGTCGGCGGCGACGACCTGGTCGCCCGCGTGGACCCGCACTTCAAGGTGTTCGTCGGGGACAAGGTCCAGCTCGGCATCAACATGCGCCGGCTGCACCTGTTCGACTCGGAGACCGAGAAGGCGGTCCTCTAGACCGCTGACCACCGCCGCCGCCGCCGTCGCGCTGGCCTTCGGGTCCGCCGTCCTGCACGCGGCCTGGAACCTGCGCCTCAAGGCGGCGGCGGACCCGCTCCGGGTGGCGGCCGTCGCCCTGCCGCTCGGCACGCTGCTGGCGACGCCCGTCGCTGCCGCCGCCTGGCTGGCCGGCGGTCGCCCGGGCCTGCCCTGGCAGGCCTGGGCCCTGGCGGCGGTGTCCGGCCTCGTCGAGCTCGCCTACTTCCACACGCTGTCGGCCGCCTACCGGCGCGGCGACGTGTCGTCCGTCTACCCCGTGGCGCGAGGCACGGCGCCCGTGCTGGCCGCCCTCGCCGGCGTCCTGCTCCTGGGCGAGCGTCTGGCGCCGCTCCAGGTCGCCGGCGTCGTCGCCCTCCTGGCCGGCATCTGGCTGGCCCGGCCGCCGGTGAGCGGCCGCGCGGCGCTGGCGCCCGCCCTCCTGACCGGCGTCCTGATCGCCACGTACACCACGATCGACCGGCTGGGCGTCCGCCTCGGCCCGTTCTGGCTGTACGCGTGGGCGGTCTTCGCAGCCACCTCGCTGTGGCTGCTGCCCTGGGCGCGGCGGGGCACGACGGCCCAGGCGCTCCCGGTCGGCGTCCTCACCATCGGCGCGTACGGCCTGGCGCTGGCCGCCCTCAGCCTGGCCCCGCTGGCGCTCGTCGCCCCGCTCCGCGAGTCCGGCGTGGTCGTCGTGGCGCTCTGGGGCGTGCTCCGGCTGGGCGAGCGCGAGCGCGCCCCTCTGAAGCTGACCGGTGCGGCGGCGGTGCTGGCCGGCGCCGCCCTGCTCGCGGTCGGCTGATCAGCCCAGCCGGCGGTCCAGGTCGGAGAAGAAGCCGGCCGTGCGCCACGCCGCCCGGTTGCCGACCACGTACAGGCGCAGCTGCGCCCGCGTCACCGCCACGTTGAGGATGTTCGGCGTCTGGCCGGCCCACTGCAGCGCCCGGGGGCGGCCCGGGTTCCCGCCGAGCAGCAGGACGACCGCCTCCGCCTCCTTGCCCTGGAACGTGTGGATCGTGCCGATGCCCTTCTCGATCCAGTCCGCGATCACCGGCGCCACCCGGTTGGTTCGGGGATCCCGGAACCGCTGCCGGAACAGGCGCCGAGCCCGCGCCGCCACGCTGCGGAACGGCGAGATCACGAACACGTCCGGCCGCCGGCCGTGCACGAACGCCTCCCGCAGCAGCGCGTCGAGCAGGGTGGCGACCTCCTCGCCCTCCTCCGGGATCCAGTGCTCCTCGACCGTGGCGCCGCGCAGGTCCAGCCACCGCGTCGGCCCCAGCAGGTCGCCCACCGGCGAGGGCCGCTCGGCCGTCGCCGGGACCATCAGCCCGTCGTAGGCGATCGCGTTGGAGATGTCGAACATCGGGCTGGCGCAGCGACGGTGCACGCGCAGGGGGCAGCCGAGCCACGTGCCGTCGTGCAGCCGCGTCCCGACCGGGTTGGCCTGGTCGGCGATCACCTGGACGGACGTCTCGGCCGGGTCCCAGAAGCGGTCCACGCCCGCCCGCTCGCGCAGGCGCTCGTACGCCCGCACCGGCAGCGTGACCACGGGCGGGATCTGCCGGGGGTCGCCGATGACCAGCGCCCGCCGCGCCCGCCACAGCGCCCCGGCCGCGTGCGGCGGCTGGGCCTGGCCGGCCTCGTCCACGAACAGCCAGCCCAGCTCCTCGCGGCCCAGCCCCCGGAACAGCCGGGCGAACGAGGCGAACGTGGTCGAGACGACCGGCACGACCAGGAAGAACGACGACCACAGGTGCGCCACCATCTTCTCGTTGGCCTTCGAGCCCTCCGGGTCGAGCCGGCCGACCACCAGGTCGATCGCCGCCGCCAGGTTCTCGCGCAGCGGCCGCGCCGCGGCCAGCGCCCGGTGCAGGCGCATGGCCGCGACGAAGACCTCGGCCCGGGCCCGCTCGTGCTCGGGCGACGTCCCCGGCAGGCCGAGCTGGCGCTCCGCCTCGGGCCGCTCCCAGAACCCGGCGTCCTCGCCGGGCGGCCGCCGCTGCCGCTCGCGCTTCAGCGCCGCGAGGAACGCCTTCCGCGCCTCCGTCCAGTCCGGCGGCCTGCTCGCCGCCATCGCCTCGCGCAGGTTGGGCTCGCGGAACCACGCGCCGCGGGCGAACCGGCGCCGGTTGCGCGAGTTGCCGAGCACGGCGGCGACCAGGCCCCAGGCGGGCGCGCCGGCCAGCGCGGTGGCCACCTCGCGGTAGTAGTCGAGGGCGGGCCGCACGGACTCGTCCACGGTGTCGAGCCCCGGGATCTCGCGCGTCACGTTCTCGACCGCCCCGTTGATCGACGAGGCGACCACCATCTCGAACCCGCGCAGCTCCGGCCGCACCTCCCAGGCGGGCCGCGACGTGCCGCCCACGGTCACCCGCTCGCCGGGCCGGAACGCCGCCTCCGGGCGGTCCAGCTCGGCGAGCCGGCGCGCCCGCTCGGTGACGACCGCCGCGACCACGTCGCGCAGCAGCGTCGTCTTGCCGGTCCCCGGCGGTCCGTTGATCGAGAACAGGCCACCGGCGGCCGGCAGGAGCCGTTCCAGCGCCAGGTCGATCGCGGCCTGCTGCATCAGCGACTGCGGCGGCAGCCCGGGCGCCGGCCAGCGGGCCACCGGCACGGCGGCCGGGCGCACCGCCGACCGGGCCGTGCCGGCGTCGCGCCAGATGTCGGTGCGGGTCTCCGGATCGGCCCGCCGCAGGAACCGGCCCAGCGCGGCGCCGACGTCGCCGCCGGCGACGGCGGCCCGCACACGGTCCAGGTCGTCCAGGTAGAAGCTGTTCACGATGTCGTCGTCGGCCGTGTCGGTCGTCTCGTGCCGCCAGGAGCGCCGGACGACCGCGGCCAGCGTGGACGCCCGGGCCGGCCGCCAGCCGATCTCGGCCACGATCTCCTCGACCTCGGCCGCCAGGTCGGCGGCGCCCATCGCGGGGGCCTCGCCCTCCTCCTCGGACGACTCGGGCCGCCAGCGCCGGGCGAACCCGGCCGCCGCCTCGCCGCTGGCGGCCTGGAACCCGCGCAGCGGCTGGCCCTCGCGGAGCCGGCCCAGCGCCCACGGGAAGCTGGCCAGGGTGAACGTCCGCGCCACGGGCACCCCGCGGTGGTCCAGGGCGAACCCGACCAGACAGCCCTCGGCCAGCGACCGTTCGCGCTCCGCGGGGACCCGGGTCTCGACCCGCTCGGGGTCGTCCCGGCCCGCCTCCAGCAGCCGCAGCAGCTCGGCGACCGCGTCGTCGTGCCGGAACAGGCCGAGGTAGACGTAGTGGTGGGCGACCCAGCGGACGCCCCGCTCGTCCTCGACGCCGGCCACCGGCCACGGCGGCGCCTGGCCCGGCAGCAGGCCGGCGAGACCCGGCTCGTCGCCCGGCGCCGCCGGCAGGCCGTGCCCCGCGGGCGCGGGGACGCGCGGCAGCGTGAGGACCTCGGTGTCGTACCAGAACCCGAGGACCCCGGGGTCGATCCCCGCGCCGTCTACGGTCGCGTCACCGCCCCGTCGGACGCGGACGTGACCTGCGCGACGTACTTCGCGAACACGCCGGTCCGGTAGCGCGGCTCGGGCGGCGACCAGTCGCGCAGGCGCTCGGCGACGTCCACGCCCTCGACGTCGATCCGGCCCGCCGAGACGTCGACCGAGATCACGTCGCCGTCGCGCAGCGCCGCGAGGGGTCCGCCGACCGCCGCCTCGGGGGCGACGTGCCCGATCATCAGGCCCTGGGTGGCGCCGGAGAAGCGGCCGTCCGTGATCAGGCACACGGACTCGCCCAGGCCCTGGCCGACCAGCGCGCCCGTGACCTGGAGCATCTCGCGCATGCCCGGGCCGCCCTTCGGCCCCTCGTACCGGATCACGACCGTGTCGCCCCCCTGGACTTGATTGGCCAGCACCGCCGCCAGCGCGTCCTCCTCGCGGTTGAACACGCGGGCCGGGCCGCGGTGCCGCTGCGGGGCGTGGTGGGCGACCTTGATGACGCAGCCCTCCGGGGCCAGGCTGCCCTTGAGGATGTACAGGCCGCCGTGGGCGCTGAACGGCTCGGCGAGCGGCCGGACGACCTCCTGGCCCGGCGTCTCGCGGACGCCGGCGCACTCCTCGGCCAGCGTCCGGCCCGTCACCGTCAGCGCCGAGCCGTCCACGAAGCCGCCCTCGATCAGCCGGCTGGTCAGCAGCGCGATGCCGCCGGCCCGGTGCAGCTCGGGCGCGGCGAACCGGCCGCCCGGCTTCAGGTCGCACAGCAGCGGGGTGCGCCGCGAGACCCGGTCGATGTCGTCCACGGTCAGATCGACGCCGACCTCGCGGGCCAGCGCGACCAGGTGCAGCACGGCGTTCGTCGAGCCGCCGGACGCGGCGACCGCGGCGGCCGCGTTCTCGAACGCGGTCCGGGTCAGGATCTGCGACGGCCGCAGGTCGGCCTCCAGCGCGCGCATGACGATGGCGCCGAGATCGCGCGTCGCCGGCTCGCGGGCCGGGTCCACCGCCGGCAGGGAGTTGTAGCCGACGGGGGAGAGGCCGATCACCTCCATCACCATCGACATCGTGTTGGCGGTGTACTGGCCGCCGCACGCGCCCGGGCCCGGGCAGACCGCCATCTCGAGCTCGCGCAGGTCGGGCTCCGACATGCGGCCGGCGGACACGGCGCCGATCGCCTCGAACAGCTCGCCCACCGCCACCTGGCGGCCGCGGTACGAGCCGGCCGCGATCGAGCCGGAGTAGACGAGCACGCCGGGGCGGTCCAGACGGGCCATCGCCATCGCCATCGCCGGCACGGTCTTGTCGCAGCCGGTGATGCAGAGCAGGCCGTCGAAGTAGTGGCCGCGGCCGACCAGCTCGACCGAGTCGGCGACCAGCTCGCGGGAGACGAGCGAGGTCTTCATGCCCTCGGTCCCCATCGTGATGCCGTCGGAGATCGAGATCGTGTTGACCTCCATCGGCGTGGCGCCCGCCTCGCGGACGCCCTCGGCCGCCCAGGCGGCGAGCTGGCGATGGTTGAAGTTGCACGGCATCGTGCCGATCCAGGCGTGGTTGACGCCGATGATCGGCCGCTCCAGGTCCTCGTGGCTGAAGCCGATGTTGAGGAGGTAGGAGCGGGCGGACGCGCGTGAGAGCCCGTCGTAGAGGTTCCGGCTGTACCTGCGAGGATCGGTCATGGGGAGCTCCAGTGGCTGGGGATAGGCGTGTCAGTCTGCGGAATCCGGCCGCGTCGCGTCAATCGGGCCGCCGTTGGTTCCTCGCCGCCGTCAGCCGGGCCGGCACTCCTCCAGGATCCGGCGAGCCGACTCCGCGTCCCCCGGGCGGGTGACGAGCACGCGCACGATCGCCAGGTCGAGGCCCCCGGCCAGGCGCTCGAACTGGGCCCGCACCGCGCCGGGCGCGCCGGCGGCGCCCGCCGCCGCCAGCAGCTCGTCGCTCGGGTCGCCCCCGTCCCGCTCCAGGCGGTCGAGCTCGGCGCCGAAGCCCATCCGCTCGAAGTGCTTCCGATAGGCCCCGGGCCCCAGCGCGTACTGCAGCATCGCGGACGCCAGCGTCGAGCGCGCGAGCGCCGGGTCGGGATCGACGCTGGTGCGGATGTACTCGATCAGCTCGGGCGCCGGCCGGCCCGCGGCCGCCGCCGCCCGCTTCACCCGCTCCCGCGACCAGCCCACCCACTCGGGCGAGCACCAGTTGAGCAGGGCGCCGTCGGCCAGCTCGCCGGCGGCCCGCAGCATCACCGGCCCCAGCGCCGCGAGCCCGATCGCCTGGCCCTCGGGGAGCAGCCGCCGCAGCTCGCCGAGGTACGCGCGCATCCCCTCGCCGGCGCGGTCCATGCGCCCGCTGCCGACGCCGAACGTGAACCGGTGCCCGGTGCCCTCCCAGGCGCGGGCCGCGTGCTCCGCGTAGAACTCCGGCGGCTGGCCCGAGGCAGGCACGACGGAGATGCCGGTGGGCAGGCCGGACGCCGCGTGCCAGCGCAGGCAGCGGTCGAACGCGGAGCGATCGGGTCCGGAGGGGGTCCAGGCCGAGTCGTAGCCGAGCCGGGCGCCGAGCTCGACCAGCCGGAGCTCGTCCGCCTCGGACAGCTCCTGGCGGGGGTCGATGCTGAAGCCGATCCGCACGGCGCTCATGCCGTCCGCACGGCCCGCGCGGCCGCGCGCTGCCGTCGCGCCGTCGCCCGGCACGGCCGGCAGACGCCCGCGAAGACGACCTGGTGGCTGTCCACCACGAACCCGGTGCGGCGCTGGACCTGGGCGACGACGTCCTCCACGACGCAGCCCGGGACCTCGGAGACGAGGCCGCAGACGGTGCACCGGATGTGCTCGTGGTGGTCGCGGCGCGTCTCGTAGCGCGCCTTGCCGTCGCCGAGGTCCACCTGCTCCACGACCCCCTCCCGCTCGAGGGTGTGCATCGCGCGGAAGACGGTGGAGAAGTCGGCGCTCGGGATCTGGCGGCGCACGGCCTCGAGCAGTTCGTCGAGGCCCCACGCGTGCCGGTCCTCGGCCGCCAGGATCGCTTTGACCGCGTCGGTGACGGGGCTGGGGCGGGGCACAGCTTGAGTCTACTGCCCGGGACGCGCATCGGACTTGAGCAAGTTACTTGTGCAATACTCTTGGCTATGAGAGCGAGGATGGTCGTCGCGGTCGCCGTGCTGGCGGTGGTCGCGGCATGCAGCGGGGCCGCGCCGGGCGGCTCCGGCGGGTCGGTCCTGCGGGTCGTCGCCGCCGAGAACTTCTGGGGCAGCATCGCCGCCCAGATCGGCGGCAGCCACGCGGACGTCCAGAGCGTGGTCACCGACCCGAACGCCGACCCCCACGAGTACGCCAGCAGCACGAACGACTCGCGCGCCATCGCGATGGCGGACGTGGTCATCGTCAACGGTGCCGGGTACGACACGTGGGCCCAGGCCATGCTGGGCGCGAGCAAGCGCGCCAGCCGGAGGGTGATCACCGTCGCCGACCTGGTGGGCAAGAAGGAGGGCGACAACCCGCACTTCTGGTACGACCCCGCGTTCGTCGCACGGGTTGCCGACCAGATCACCGCGACGTTCAAGACCGCGGACCCGGCCGGCGCGTCGTACTTCGACCAGCGGCGGGCCGCGCTGGACGCGGCGCTGAAGCCGTACCGCGACCGCATCGCCGAGATCAAGCACCGGTTCGGCGGCGTGAAGATCGCCGCGACCGAGAGCGTCTTCGCCTACATGGCGTCCGCCCTGGGCCTCGACCTGATCTCGCCGCCCGCGTTCATGACGGCGGTCGCCGAGGGCACCGAGCCGCCGGCCGCCACGGTCATCCAGTTCCAGAACCAGCTGCAGGCGAAGGAGGCCAGGGTCCTCGTCTACAACGTCCAGGCCTTCAGCAGCGTGACCACCAACCTCAAGCACCTGGCCGCGGCGGCGGACATCCCCGTGGTCGGCGTCTCGGAGACCCTGCAGCCGGAGAGCGCGACGTTCCAGGAGTGGCAGGTCAGCCAGCTGCTCGCGCTGGAGAACGCGCTGAACGCGGACGCGCTGGCGAGGTAGCCGGGTGGCGGCCGGCGTGCAGGTGTCCCCGCTGACGGTCGCCGGGCCGGCGGCCGTGGCGGCCGCCGGCCTGGCGGTCGGCTACGGCGCCCGGACCATCTGGTCGGGAGCCACGTTCTCGGTCCCGGCCGGCGCCTTCGCCGCCGTGCTGGGGCCGAACGGCGCCGGCAAGTCCACCCTGCTGCGGCTCCTGCTCGGCCTGCAGCAGCCGGCCGCCGGCGGCCTGGAGGTGCTCGGGCGGCGGCCGCGCCGCGGCAGCCCGCTCATCGGCTACGTCCCCCAGGGCGTGACGTTCGACGCCGAGTTCTCGATCCGCGGCGCCGACTTCGTCGGGCTGGGCCTGGACGGCCACCGGTGGGGAATGCCCCTGCCGGGCTGGACCCGGGCGGACCGGGGCGAGGCGATCGCGGCCGCGATCGAGGCGGTCGGCGCTCAGGCGTATGCCGGCCGGCCGATGGGCCAGCTGTCCGGCGGGGAGCAGCAGCGCCTGCTGCTGGCCCAGGCGCTGGTCGGGCGGCCGCGGATCCTGCTCCTGGACGAGCCGCTGTCCAACCTGGACGTCCGCAACCAGGCCGCGATCGTGGGCCTGATCGGGGAGGTGGCGCGGGTCGGCGGCCTGACCGTGGTGATGGTCGCCCACGACGTCAACCCGCTGCTGCCGCTCCTGGACCTGGTCGTGTACGTCGCGCGGGGCCGGGTGGCCGCCGGCGCGCCCGGGGAGATCATCACCAGCGAGTCGCTGAGCCGGATCTACTCGGCGCCGGTCGAGGTCATCCGCGACCGGCGCGGCCGCGTCTTCGTGGTCGGCCTGGACGAGGAGGTGGCGCACCCCCATGCCGGTTGAGCTGTCGGTCCTGCTCAAGATCGCCGACACGACGCCGCCGCTGAGCTGGAACCCGCTGGACGACCTGGCCGCGATGCTCCAGTACGAGTTCATGGTCCACGCGTTCCAGGCCGGGACGGTGGTCGCGGTCGTGGCCGGCGTGATCGGCTACTTCGTGGTGGTCCGCGGCACCTCGTTCGCCGCGCACGCGCTGTCGCACATCGGGTTCGCGGGCGCCACCGGGGCGGTGGCGATCGGCCTCAGCCCCGTGGTCGGGCTGCTCGTGTTCACGGTCGGCAGCGGCGCCGCGATCGGCGCGCTGGGCAGCCGGATCCGGGGCCGCGACGTGACGATCGGCATCGTGCTGGCCTGGACGCTGGGCCTGGGCGTCCTGTTCATCTCGCTGTACACGGGCTACGCGACGGAGGCGTACGCGCTGCTGTTCGGGGAGATCCTGGGCATCAGCGACCGCGACGTCCAGTTCGTGGTGGTGGCGGCCGTCCCGACGCTGCTGGCGCTGGCCGCGCTCTACCGGCCGCTGCTGTTCAGCTCGGTGGACGAGAACCTGGCCGCCGCCCGGGGCGTGCCGGTGACGGCGCTGTCGATCGCGTTCATGGTGGTGCTGGCGCTGGCGGTCACCGAGGCGGTGCAGGTGGTGGGCGTGCTGCTGATCTTCGCCCTGATCGTCACCCCGGCCGCCACCGCGGTCCGCTTGACGCAGCGGCCGGCGGCTGCGATCGCGGCCGCGGCCGGGCTGGCCCTGCTGTTCACGTGGGCCGGGCTGGCGATCGCGTTCTACTCACCGCACCCGGTGAGCTTCTTCATCACGAGCCTGGCGTTCGGGACGTACCTGGCCGTCCGGCTGGCGGGCCTGGCGCGCCGCTACGTCCGGACGTCCAGGTCCTCGCTCGTAGCTCCAGGCCGCGTCCTCGACCAGGCGGTCGCCGAGCCGCAGGGAGAGGTACGTCGCCTGGCCCTTGTACGGGCACCGCGAACGCTTGCTGGACGGCACGAGCTCGGCGGTGACGTCCTCCCGCGGCAGGTAGAAGCGGGGTGGGGCGCCGGTCTCGAACACGAGGGTCGCCCGCTCGCTCCGGGCGACGTCCGTCCCACCATCGGCCACGACGTGCACCGGCCGGCTGGTCCGGCGGACGTCGACCCGGTGGTAGGGGTCGCGGAGTCCCGGCAGCGCCTCGTCCTCCTCGAACCAGGCGTCGGCCAGGTCCCAGTAGAGCGACGCGTACGGCGCCAGCCAGGCGGCCTCCGGCTTCGGCCGGGGATAGGCCCAGACCGCGTTCTCCCGCACGACGTCGCCGGCGCGGACGGTGTAGTAGCTGGCGTCGCCCTTGAACGGGCAGTGCGACGTGTGGTCGGTGGGCTCGAGCACCTCGCGGTCGAAGTCGTCGAGCGGGACGTAGAGCCGGGGTGGGATGTTGCTCTCGTGGAGCAGGTGCCCGCGGACCGTGTCCAGGACGACGCGGCCGCCGACCTCGGCGCGCATGCGGCGGGGGTGCTCCTGGAACCAGATCCGGTGCTTCGGACCTTCGATCGCGTAGTTGGCGTCCCCACCGGGCTGGGTGCCGAGCGGACCGGGACCGAGGGTGAGTGACATGCTGTCGAGCGTACGACCTGGCCGTGCCGGCGGGCCGGACGGGGCCAGCCGCCGGCGAATGTGCCTCCCGGCGCGGCAGCGCGGCCTCCCGACCCGTCAACCGGCCCGGCCCGGTCCCCGAAGGGCTGCCTAGTGCCGGACCCGGCGCATCTCCGCCAGGCGGTCCGGGTCGAACTCGGCCGACCGCACCCAGCGGATGAACTCCTGCTCGCGCTCGACGATGCGGTCCGCCGCCGCCGGCAGCTCGGCCGCGATCGCCTGCGGGATCAGCAGCACGCCGTGCTGGTCCGCGTGGACCAGGTCGCCCGGCCGGACGGTCAGCCCGCCGACGCGCACGGGGTCGCCGACCGACTCCAACCGCACGTACGCGTGGGACACGCCCGGCCCGCGCGCGAAGAACTGGAAGCCCATCTCGCGGACCTCCTTCAGGTCGCGCACGCAGCCGTCGGTCACGGTCCCGGCGCAGCCCAGCGCCTTGTAGATCGTGGACTGGACCTCGCCCCAGAACGCGCCGCGGCCGGGCGGGTCGTCCAGGTCCTCGATCACGACCACGCGGGGCTCGGGCAGGCTGCGGACCAGCGCCCAGAGCGGGGAGTGGTCGCTGTCGCCGGCGCCCGGGCCGGCCGCCCGGATCGTCGCCGTGGCCGCGTAGCCGACCATCGGCGCCAGGTCCGGGAACAGGCACTGGATCTCCATGTTGGCGAAGCCCTCGTCGCGGGGCCGGATGTCGAACGTCTCGATCGCGTTGGACAGCGTCGGCGAGTCGTACCGGCGCAGCGCGTCGAGCGTCTCGCGGCTCAGCCCGTCGCCGGCCATCAGGCGTACCCCGAGGACGACGGCCGGGCCGGCGCCGGCGCGTCGCGCATCGTCCTGACCACCTGCGTGGCCCCGGTTCTCATGAAGATGGCGTCTGAGGTCACGTTGAACATCCTGAAGCCTCGCTCCCGCCAGCGCAGCGCCGTGTCCACGCTGCCGCAGTGGATGCCGGGGACGACGCCCTGGCGCTGGCAGGCGGCCAGGATGCGCTCGATGACCTGCGCGTGGCGCTCGTCGAACGTGTCCGCCGAGGGCGACATGCCGTGCGTCACGGCCAGGTCGTTCGGACCCACGTAGACCGCGTCCACGCCGGGCACGGCGGCGATCTCGTCGGCCGCGTCCACCCCGGCCACCGTCTCGATCATCACCGCCACCACGACGCGCCGGTTGCCAGTGGCGGGCGAGTAGCCGTCCACGCCCAGCGCGGCCCGGATCGGACCCCAGCTCCGGAAGCCGTCCGGCGGGTAGCGGCACGCGCCGACCGCCTGCCTGGCCTCCGCGGCCGAGTTGACCATCGGCACGATGACGCCCTGGGCGCCCGCGTCCAGGGCCTTCATGATGTCGCCCGGGTCGTTCCAGGGCACGCGCACGAACGCCGGCGTGCCGGTGATGGAGAGGGCCTGGAGCATGACGGCCATCTGGTCGTAGCCGACCAGTCCGTGCTGGGTGTCCACGCACACCCAGTCGAAGCCGGCGCGCCCCATCAGCTCGGCGGAGAACGCGCTCGGGATCGCGCACCAGCCGCCGATCATCACGTCGCCGCCGTCCCAGAGCTCGCGCAGGGTACTCATCGTCTTCGGGTCACTCCGTTCACCACGTTGAAGGGTTCCTGGCCGTCGAGCGCCCGGCGCAGGTTGGCGCCGCACACGTCGAGCAGCCTCGCCTCCGCCTCGTCGGTCCACGCCGCGGCGTGGGGCGAGAGGAGGACGTTCTCGAAGGCCCGCAGCGGAGAGTCGCCAGCCAGCGGCTCGACCTCGAAGACGTCGAGGCCGGCGCCGCCCAGGTGTCCGGAATCCAGGGCACGGACGAGCGCTGCCTCGTCCACGACCGGGCCCCGGCTGGCCCCGGGTGTCGTGGTCCAGCGGCACGTGCACGCAGACGACGTCGGACCCGGCCAGCAGCTCGTCCAGCGAGACCGCGGCCGCGCCGGAGAAGCTGCGCGGCACGATGTCGGTGAACAGCAGGCGCGAGCCGAACGCGCGCAGCCGCCAGGCGACGGCGTTGCCGACGTTGCCCAGGCCGATGATCCCGACGGTCAGGGCGCCGAGCGCGTGGCCCCGCAGGCGCCCGACTGGCCAGCCGCCGTCGCGCATGCGGTGGTCGCCCTCGGCGCCGTGGCGGACCAGGTTCAGGATCGCCATGACGGTCCAGTCGGCGACCGAGTCGCGGTTGTAGCCGGCCGCGTTGGCGACGGGAATGCCGAGGTCGGCGGCGGCGCGGTGGTCGATCGCGTCGAAACCGACCGCTGGCTGCTGGATCAGCTGGCAGCGCCGCATCGCGGCGAGCGTGTCGCGGTCCAGGCGGTGCTTGTGGCGCTTGTCAGCCAGAACGAGGTCCGCGTCGGCCACCGCTTCGCGCACCGCGTCGGGCGCCGGCGGGGCCGGCACCAGCACGATCTGGGGATCGTAGCTGGCGGGCAGGAGGCCGCGCACCACGTCCTCCGCGTA
>VBJR01000299.1 GCA_005880175.1 Chloroflexota bacterium | reverse complement strand
GGGAATCGATGGCTGGACATTCGTCCTGAAGCATCCTGCTCAGATCAAGCAGAGCCAGAGGATAGGTCGCAACGTTGTAGACAACTGTGAGACCGCTATCAGGCGTGCTCGCCACGATCGAGGCTACATCATTGCGTTCAGCTTCGGCAAGGGCGCAAGAGAAGAAGTGGCACGCACGCCATGATGGACTCGACATCCCGCCTCTTGACCGTGACTGACTTGCTAGCGTAGTGTCAGCAAGTAACTGGAAACGTGGTAGCGTCAGTGGAGGCCATTGACACAATCACCTCCACCACCCCGCTGGTTCGGGCCGCGCGCCAGCACGGATGACCCGGCTGTCGCGGCGCTGATCGACCGGCTCGCGGTCGAGGCCGAGTGGGCCGACATCGGCGGCGGGTTCAATCTCAACGTTCGCATCGACACCGTCCCGCCGACGGTGCTGCGCGTGCACCGACCATGGCCCACACGCCGACGCGTGGCCGGGCTGCGTCGCCTGCGCGAACGGCTGCTGCGTGCTGGAGTCCACGTGGCGCGGCCGATCGCGATGCTCGGTCACGACGTCGTCCGGGTCGGCGATCGGTGGGCCGAGCTCGAGGATTTCGTCCCGCACATACAGCCGGCCGCGAGCCAGGAATCGTACGTGCGGCTGTTCGAGGAGCTCGGGCGACTGCACGCGGGGCTTCGGGCGGCGTGGGAGCCTGGGCCTCCCGAGCCGCTCGACGACCACAGGACCGTCCGTCAGCTGCGATATTGGCTCGGCTTCACCCGTCGCCGCCTGGGCACAGCGGCTGATGCTGTAGTGACCCGTGCCGGCCATCTTCTCGATCAACTGGCCGCTGCTCGCAAGGGAGTTGAGCTTCCGCGCGCACCGATCCACGGTGACTACAAGCTGGGCAATGCGGTGGCGCTTGAGAACGGGTCGTGGGCCAACCTGGACCTGGACTTTGTTCGCGTTCGGGAGCGTATCTACGACGTCGCCGGCAGCCTGTACTGGGCCGTCGAGAGCGGGGCTGAGCTCGACCGTCCCGTACTGCTCGAGGCATACGATCGAACCGCACCGGAGCCGCTGACGGCTGACGAGACTCGGCTCCTCCCGACTGCGCTCACGTGGATACCGCTGCACTGGGTGGCGACCGCCGGCTTCATCGGGGGTGTGCCCGAAGCTGAGCGCGCGCTGGCCGCTGCTGAGGCGTGGTGGTCGCGACGGGAGGACCTCTCGTGGTATCCCGAAAGGCCGTCGCAGGTGACTGGGTGAGGGCTGAGCCGCTGCTTCGAGGCACGGGCGGAGTGTCGGCGTGGGTCGAGGCGAGTGCTGTGTCAGCTGTGGGAGCCGTAGATGTCGAGAATGAGGTGGGTACCAAGCCCTTTCGGCACTTCGCGGTCGATCCTGCGCAGGAAGGCTAGGAACTCACCGTTGCGGTGTCGGGGTAGGCACTCCGCGATCACCCTCCCGGTCAGCACTTCGAGCGCCGCGAACAGAGTGGTTGTTCCATGACGTTTGTAGTCGTGCGTCATTGTTCCGGCACGCCCTGGCTTGAGCGGCAGGCTGGGCTGCGTGCGATCCAGGGCCTGGATCTGGCTCTTCTCGTCAACGCAGAGCACCACCGCCCGCTTCGGTGGGTTGAGGTACACGCCGACGACGTCGATCAATCTCTCCTCGACAGGTCGGCCACTGCGTGCTTGAGGCCGCCGACGCTACCAGGTTAGGCGGCGGCGAACTCGGAGGCGATCTGGACAGGAGCAGGGTCGAGGCGCTGGGTGGACTGGCTGGCGGAGGCGCGAGACAGGCCGTAGGAGGTGTGCCCGAGGGGGTGCTCTCCGCCGCCGCGTCGACGGAGAGGTACACCGCCCGCTCCGTGATTCGGTCGATGTCATGGGCCGGCACGAGGCAGGCGTGGCCGACCAGGTGGTGCTTGAACAGGATCCCGAGGAGACGCGTTGTCCTACCTCAATCAGCCGTTTCGGAGCCGGGATATGGCGACGCTGCGCGACGGGCGAACGTCACATGCGTGACGCCGCTCGGGGAGCTGACCGACTCCACATGGAAGCGCGCTTCGAGCTCCGTGAACCCGTCCCAGAGCCGTTCTCCGCGTCCAAGGAGGACCGGCACGACGACGACATGCAGGTGGTCGATGAGGTCCGCGGCGAGGAACTGCCGGATTGTCGAGGGTCCTCCGCCGATGCGGACGTCAAGGCCACTGGCTGCCTCCCGAGCCGCCTCAAGGGCTGCGTCGGGGGTTGCGTCGATGAAGTGGAACGTGGTGCTGCCGGCCATCTCGATCGAGGGACGAGGGTGATGGGTGAGCACGAACACCGGGGTATGGAAGGGCGGATCGTCACCCCACCAACCCCGCCACTCCTCATCGACCCACGGACCACGCTGGGGTCCGAACTTGTTCCGTCCCATGATCTCGGCGCCGACGCCGGACGCCCATTGGCTGGCGAAGGCGTCATCGACTCCGACACTTCCACCCGGTTCGCCCTGCATTTCGCGAAAGGTTCTCGTCGCAAAGAACCACTCGTGGAGCCGCACACCGGCGTGTCCGAAGGGCGCTTCGAGGCTCTGACCGTCGCCGGTGCCGTATCCGTCGAGCGAGATCGAGAAGTTGTGGACGCGGACGCGTGACATGGGGACTCCTTCGTAAGAACGTGACCGGCTCACTCGTCGTGGTCGATGACATGGCCTACTTCGCCGCCCGCGACACCACGCCGGGATCGCGCGGAATTCATACCGGGAGATATACCAGCGGGCGGACCCTGCGCTACGCGACCCGTACCGGCCACCGCGGCCGCCGTTCCGCCCGGCTATCCTGAACCCCGCAGCAGCACGTGGGAACGGAGGCAGCATGGGCGCAATCGGCACCGCGGGAACGGGCGGCATCACCGGCGCCACGCCGCTGCGAGTCTTCCTGAGCCACACCTCCGACCTCGGCAAGCCTGACGAGCCGGGGTCGTTCGTGGCGGCCGCGGTCGAGGCGGTCCTCCGCGCGCGCCACGCCGTGACCGACATGGCCTATTTCGCGGCGCGCGACTCCTCGCCGGCCGCCGTGTGCGTGGACATGGTGGCGCAGTCCGACTTGTACGTGGGCATCATCGGGCTGCAGTATGGGTCGCCGGTGCGCGATCGGCCCGACCTCTCGTACACGGAGCTGGAGTTCAAGGCGGCCGGCGATCTTGGCCAGCCATGCCTCATCTTCCTCATTAGCGAGGATTCCGGCAACTGCCGACCACCGACGAGCCGCCTGAGCGCCGGGCCCGACAGGACGCGTTCCGGCGCCGGCTGCGGGCTCCGGGTTGGTCAGCGTCCGCGTCAGCACGCCGGCCGCCCTCGAGCTCGCGGTCTACCAGGCGCTCGTCGAGTTGGCGCCGACGCCGAGCGCGCCCTGGCCATCTGGGAGCGGGTGGTGGGGCCCGACCACCTCGACTTGGCATTCAGACTCCACGGTCTGGCCCGCTTGCTTCGCGCTCAGGGCGAGCTACAGGCCGCCAGGCCCCTCTTCGAGCGCGCCGTGGCCATCCGGGAAAGGGTCTTGGGCTCCGACCACCCCCACACTGCCATCAGCCTCGGCGACTTGGCGCTCATGCATTGGGATCAGGGCGAGCTGGATGCCGCCCGCCCCCTCTTCGAGCGCGTCCTCGGCCCCGATCACCCCGACACCGTCGCGACCAGGCGCGCCCTGGCAGAGCTGGCGGGGGAAGATCGCGGCTAACCTAACCGGCTGCGGCCACGCCGGGGGGTGAGGGAAGCGATCCCGCCGGCAGCACCTCCAGGTTGATGACGCTCCTGCTGGTCGGATGGGACCCCCAGGAGACCTGGAAGGTCCAACAGCCGGCCGCGGGGACATCCACGATGCTGGGTCCGCCGTCGAACGACACCACTGGTTGCGACCGGCCGAGCGGATGTCCCTCCACGTGGGGCCGGGCGGCACCGTCCCGAACCACCCACAGGATCTTGTTGCTGGTCCCGTTGCGCCGTTGGCCATCGGCCACGAGCTCCCCGGCGAAGAGGTAGGCGATCGCATCGCCTGGCTCTCCCAGCGCCCACGGCACCCACGGGCTACCGTCAGCGATGGAGAAGCCACCCTGAGCCCAGGCAGGCGGTTCCGCGGTTGATATCGCGGTGCCGGAGCAGCCCCCAATCGCCGATGTACCCGTCGCGGCGGGGCCAGGGCTGGTCGAGGCACTCGACGGCGAGGCGGGCGAGCGGACGGCGCTGCACGATGTCGTCACCAGCAGCAGCACCACGATCGTCGCCCCCGTGGCGAGCCGGGATGGTCTCCAGCCCATGTCGCTAGTACACCGAGCGCGCGCCAACAGTTCCCGGCCGGTCGATGCGCAACCGCGCCTGATCTGAGCTGAGTCCCGCGCCTCGCTGACGCCACCGCCGGGTCTCACCCACCCCTCTCGCGCGAGTACCACGACCAGGCCCTCGCCGCTGTTCGCGCGTTCCATGCCGAGCATGGGCGCCTGCCGCGCTGGCGCGAGTGGGAGCTGGCGACGGCGTCGCGGCCGTGCGCGAAGACGATCGAGCGACGCTGGGGCTGGCGCGAGCTGCTCGCCGAAACGATCGGCGTCCGGCCGGGGCATGTGGACGTGTCCTGGGACGCCATCCTCGACGACCGCGCTCAGGCGATGCTCGCCGCGCTCCGGGGTGCTCGCGGCGAGCTCGGGCGATGGCCGACCGCGGCGGAGTGGGATGGCGCCGGCCGGCGGCCGTCGGCGCGGACGCTCACGCGGCACTTCGGCGGGTGGAGGGAAGCATGCCGGGCGGCGGCGAGCCGTGGCAGGCGAACCGAAGTTGCAGATCAAGACTATTCAACTGAACATCTGAGCAACTAAGTTGACTGGCATGACTGCAACCGAGAACGCCGACATCGTCCGCCGCGGCTACGCCGCCTTCCAGGGTGGGGACCTGGCGGCGCTACGCGACCTCTTCGCGCCGGACGTCAGGTGGCACACCAACGGGCGCAACTGGGTATCAGGTACCAGGGAGGGCATCGACGCCACCCTGGGGCAGTTCGGCCGGCTGGCGGCGGAGACCGACGGCACCTTCCGGGTGGAGATCCATGACGTGCTGGCGAGCGACGATCACGTGGTCGTACTGGCACGCGCGAGCGGCGACCGCCGGGGCCAGCATCTGGAGGGTAACTACACGCACGTGTTCCACCTGAGCAACGGCAAGGTCACCGAGTCGTGGGTCGTCAACGAGGACCCTTACGCTCAAGACGAGTTCTTCGCGTAGGTCTGCCGATCACGCCAGCCGCGATTCGTGCATGGCGAGTGACCCTGTAGTCGCGCCTACAGGCGCGTAGTGCTGCTTCGGCGAGCCCGCAGGCAGCGTCACGCCTACACCACGTCCACCCCGAACTCGCGCCGCATCCACGCCCGCCGACGCTCCACCTCCGCTGGCCGGCTTCACGATCCCATCGTGGTCGCGGACGAAGTCCGCCTCGGCCTCAACCGGCGTCACGATGAATGCAACGTCGGGCTCGGCGAGCGCGTCGCGCAGTTGCTGCTGGTCGCGGCGCAGCAGCTCGCCCAGCTGGACCTCTCGTCGGGGTCCGGCGCGCCACCACGTTGGAGCACGACCACCCCTCGATCCTCCAGCCGACAGGCTCCGAGGGGTGCGTTCAACTACTCGCGCCGGAAGGACCGGAACGAGATGAAGACGTGGTCGGTCGACGATCTTCGTGTCCCGCCAGCTTCAAGACCCTGCTCAACGAACTCGCGACCTCAGCAGCGCGCACTCGCCCTCCTCGGCCTGCAACCCGGCTTGTAGCCAGAACCTGCACGCCTCCTTCGAGTTCAGCCGAACTCGCCGGCCGTCAGGAACTTCCGGCTAACCGGCTGCCTGCGCCAGCTGGACCGGGCGGACGCCGAGCTGGGAGGCGGCGTCCAGCGGGCTGGGCGCGCGGTGGGTCACGCTGCTACTCGGCAGCCGCCGTATCCGAGGCGTGGGCGCCGTTCGTGAGGGGCAGGCTGGGCTCTCCTCGCTCGCACGAACGCGCCGGTAAGGCGGAAATGAGGACAATGGCGGGGACTTCGATGGCACGGATCAGCCGCCGTGGCAACTACGGCATCGACGAGCCACGCTGGCCGGCGCTGAACGCCGGTTTCGGCGCAGTTTGCCTCGCCGGCGCGGCATTGGCCCGTCGGCGGCCCGGGCGCTGGGCCGCTCTAGCGTGGCCGGCGGGCCTCTTCGGGATCCTGCTCATGGGCAGTGCCGCCAACTACCTCCACACCACCACCAGGGGCAAGTTCGCC
>VBJR01000146.1:3912-26693 GCA_005880175.1 Chloroflexota bacterium | reverse complement strand
ACGCGCGGCATCGGCATCTGGGAGTGGGCGAGCAGCGGGCCGGGCGAGGAGCCGGACGTGGTGCTGGCGTGCGCGGGCGACATCCCGACGCTGGAGACGGTGGCGGCGGCCGACATGCTCCGGCGGCACCTGCCCGAGCTGCGGGTCCGGGTCATCAACGTCGTGGACCTGATGAAGCTGCAGCCGAAGGAGGAGCACCCGCACGGGCTGTCCGACGCGGAGTTCGACGCGCTGTTCACCGCGGACCGGCCGGTGATCTTCGCGTACCACGGGTACCCGTGGCTGATCCACCGGCTGACGTACCGCCGCACCAACCACGCCAACCTGCACGTGCGGGGCTACAAGGAGGAGGGCACGACCACGACGCCGTTCGACATGGTCATGCTCAACGACCTGGACCGGTTCCACCTGGTCATGGACGTGATCGACCGGGTGCCCGGCCTCGGCTCGCGCGCGGCGCTGCTCCGCCAGCGGATGGTCGACGAGCGGGTGCGGCACCGGATCTACACGCGGGAGCAGGGCGAGGACGCGCCGGACGTGCGGTCCTGGACCTGGAGCGTCAGTGCTGGCGCGCCCGCGCCCGCGCCCGCGGAGTGAGGGTCCTGGTCGTCAACGCGGGGTCGAGCAGCCTGAAGCTGCGGCTGCTCGACCACCGCGACGAGCTGCTGGCCGACGAGGACCTGCCGGCGGCGGAGCACGGCTTCGAGGAGTCGGAGGCCCGGTCGATCGTGGAGCGCGTGCGCGGCGTGGACGCGGTCGGCCACCGGTTCGTGCACGGGGGCCCGCGCCTGCGCGGGCCGGCCCGGCTGGACGCGCCGCTGGAGGAGTACCTGCGCTCGCTGATCGACCTGGCGCCGCTCCACCAGCCGCGGGCGCTGGCGGGCGTGGAGCTGATGCGGCGGCTGCTGCCCCGGGCCCCGGCTGTGGTGTGCGTGGACACGGCGTTTCACGCGACGCTGCCGGCGGCCGCCTCGACGTACGCCGTGCCCCGCGAGTGGCGGGAGCGGTACGGCGTGCGCCGGTACGGCTTCCACGGCCTGTCGCACGCCTATGCGGCCAGGCGCGCCGCGGAGCTGCTGCGTGAGCCGGTGGACCGGCTGCGGACGGTCACGTGCCACCTGGGAGCGGGCGCGTCGCTGGCGGCGGTGCGGGCGGGCGTGTCGGTGGACACGACGATGGGCTTCACCCCGATGGAGGGGGTCGTGATGGCAACGCGCTCGGGTTCGGTGGACCCGGGGATGCTGCTGTGGCTGCAGGACCACGCGGGCCTGACGGCGGCGGCGACGTCGGACGCGCTGGACCGGCGGTCGGGCGTGCTGGCGCTGGCGGGCACGGCGGACATGCGCGAGGTGCTGCGCCGGGCGGCGTCGGGGTCGGGCCACGCGGACGCCCGGCTGGCGCTGGAGGTGTACGTCCACCGGCTGCGGGCCGGCGTGGCCGCCATGGCCGCGGCGATGAACGGGCTGGACGCGCTGGTGTTCACGGGCGGCGTGGGCGAGCACGCGGCAGAGGTGCGGGCGGGAGCCGCGGACGGCCTGGCCTTCCTGGGCGTGGCGGTGGACGCTGGGCGCAACGGCGCGGTGGAGGGCGACGCGGACGTGAGCGCCCCGGACGCCCGGGTCCGAACGCTGGTCGTCCGGGCCCGGGAGGACGTGGAGATCGCGCGCCAGGTGCGGTCGGTGCTGGGCGGGTGACCCGCGGGCCTACGGCGTCCAGCGGATGTTCGGGTTGATGTGGCCCGTCCAGTCGAACAGCGCCATGTTGTCCCACTGGTCGCCCGTGCCGTTGATGTTGGCGGGGTCCCAGCCGTTGCCCGGGATCGCGTACCAGGTCGGCTCCCAGTAGAAGACGCCGATCGCGCCGCCCGACCGCGCCGCGTTCTGCACGGCCGTGAAGTTGCTCGCCTGGCCGGCCCATGTCGCGGGATAGCCCGAGCAGGGCGCCGAGCCGCTCACCGAGTTCGGCTCGCTGTCCGCGTTGGCGGCGGTGAACGGGTAGGCGGTCTCGGCGATCACGACCGGCTTCCCGTATCGCGACCTGACGTCGGACACGACGCTCGTCATGTTCGCCAGCGAGCCGTGCCAGAAGCAGTAGTACGACAGGCCGGTCTCGTCCCAGGTCACGCCCTTGGCCTTGATGCCGTCATAGAACCAGCGCGCGTGCGCGTCGCTGTCCGCGTCGGCCGTGTGGATGATGACCTGCGTGCCGCTGTTGCACGCCTTGACCGCGTTGTAGCCCTGCTTCAGCAGGAGCGAGAGATTCGTGAAGTCGTTGTTGATGACCTTGCCGTCGTTCCACAGCATGCCGACGTTGATCTCGTTCCCGATCTGCACGCTGTCCGGCGTCGTCCCCTGCGCCTTCAGGCTGCTGCACACGTCGAACGTGTGGTTGTAGACGTCGGTCTGCAGCTGGGAGATCCCGTGGCCCGACCAGGCGGCGGGCTTGAACTGCTTGCCGGGGTCGGCCCACGTGTCCGAGTAGTGGAAGTCGATCAGCAGCTTGAGGCCCTTGCTCTTGACCGTCTTCGCGTAGGCCAGGACCTTCGCCTTGTTGTTGTAGCCGCTGACGGGGTTCACCCAGACGCGCAGGCGGACGAAGTTGACGCCGATCCCCTCCAGGATGTCCAGCGGGTCCTGCTGCGCGCCGCTGGCATTGAAGTACTTCGCGCCCAGGTCCAGGCTGCGCTGCACCGACGACACGTCGGCGCCCAGCATCGTCAGCGACGCGGCCTGGGCCGGAGCCGGGCGCAGGCCGACCGCGACGACGGCAACGAGCACCGACACGAGCATGGCGCCCACCTCGAGCACGGTGCTCCGGGAGCGCCCGCCGCCCGCGTGGCGTGAACCGATACCCAGCATTTGCTGTCCTCCAGCGCCGCCCGGGCGTGCCGAGCGGCCGCCCGGTCCTCCGGTTGTGAGCGCTAACAGGCGCTGCTCCGATGGTGGCACATCCGGGCCTTGCCGTCCAATTGCAAACCACGAGCCCCGGTGATGTGAGCGCTCCCACGAAGGCCGCATCACCGTGCGGCGGGCTGGGCTCACGCCGCGGGCGGCGGGGCGTGGATGGCGGGGCCGAAGACGGGGCAAGCGCGCCCGGGCGGCACCTCCTCGATCCGGCCGTCGGGCAGCCGCCGCAGCCGGTAGCCACGGTGGAACTTGCCGTGGTGCGTGCGGCACAGCAGGTTCATCTCGTCCACGTCGGTCCTGCCACCCTCGACCCAGAGCTGGCGGTGGTTGCCGTCGCACCAGTCCGCCGGGCGGTCGCAGCGCTCCCAGGTACAGGTCCGGTCGCGCTGGGCCAGCGCCCTGCGCATCCGCGGTGAGGCCGTCCGCCGCCGGCGGCCGACCCACAGCGGGTTGCCCCTGGCGCCCAGCAGGATCGGGGTCAGCTCGGCGTCGCAGGCGATCCGGCGCAGGGCCTCGCCGCTGATCGGCCAGCCGAAGTCCAGCTCGGCCGCCGGCGCGCCCGGATCGCCGCGAAGGGTCTCCAGCGTCGCGGTGATCGTGAGATGTGGGCGCTGGCCGCCGCGGGCCGGCAGCTGGCCGGAGTCCAGGGCGCGGCCGACCAGCTCGCCGAAGGCGTGGGCCCGGCGCAGGTGGGCGGGCCGCTCGTCGCCCTTGCGGCGGGGGCCCATGATGGCGTGCAGCGCCACCTTGAGCTGGGTCCCGCCCTCGGGGTCGAGGCGGGCCTCCAGGTCGTAGCTGCCGTCCCAGCTGTTCTGGGTCAGGTTCAGCCAGGACCGCCGCCGCTGCTCCTCCTCCTCCTCGGCCACCTCCTGCGGGTCGAGCCGGTGGCGGAGGTGGACGCCCCAGCGGACCAGGTCCTGGGGGTTGCGCCGCATCGCCTCGTGGACCAGCAGGGGCTCGGCGTCGTGGGCCCGGCCGCCGCCCTGGACCACGCGGTCCACGGTGCGGGCGATGGCCATGGCGTGCTGGGCGCTGAGGAAGCCGGCGGCGAAGGCGGTCCGGGTCCGGGGCAGGTCGGCGAGCTGGCGGGCGAGGCGGACCTGGGCCCAGGCGGCGCTGTTGCTCAGCCTGTGCTCCTCGCGCAGCCAGGCGGCGCAGGAGAGGGAGGGGTCGTGGGGGTCCTGCTCGGCGCGGATGCGGGCGTCGAGGGTGCCGACGAGCCCGGTCAGGGCGGCGTCGAGCCGGTTGCGCAGCTCGAGGGTGGCGCTGACGAGCCCCGCCAGCCGATCGGTGGGCAGGTCCTCGGCGGCGCAGCGGCGGAGGTTCTGGATCCCGTCTTCGAGGGAGTCCAGAACGGCCGTTGGAGCTTCCGCAGCACTGCCCGAACGCATGTTTCAATGCTACCGGAGGATAGTCGCAGGGTCAAGTAAAGATTTACGACGGAGGGTTCGCCGCCAGGCCCCCTCCTGGACCGCCGCAAGGGTCGTTCGCGAGCGCTGCGCTCGCTCGCCCGCCGGGCCGTGCCGAGTGTGCCGAGCTGGTGGGGATCGACGATTACCCCACTCGCGGCTCGAGCGTTTCACCGGCATGTGGCTCGGCTCAACGGTCCTCGCCTCGGCCGTCCTCGCTCTGCCCGTCAGCCCCGCCGCGGTGGCGACCATCCGGGCGGTCGACAGCGGCGCCTGGCAGCCGTCGAGCGCGGCCATCGCGCCCGGTGAGACGGTCCGCTGGGAGAACGACGATGCCGTCAGCGCCCATGCCGTCGAATGCGTCCGGTCCGCGTCGAGCGACGGCTGCCCCTGGCCGGCGCCGCAGGCGCTGCCACCGGCGCGGCGCGCCGCCGACGGCACGCTCGTCCCGTCCGTCGTGTGCGGGACCTTCTCCCGTCCCGGCATCTTTTCCTTCCGGGATCCGCTGCATCCTTCCATGACCGGGACGGTCCTGGTCGGCGCTCCCCCCGCCGGCAGGTCCGCGTCCGTCACACCGTGCGTGGCCTCGGCCCCCTCCTCCTCCCCGCCGCCGGCGACGCCTGGCACCAGCTCACCCGGCGGCCATCCGACGGCTTCGCGAGCGCCCTTCACGGCCGCGCCGGTCGCGGCGGCAGCGGCGCTGCTCGTGCTCCTCGGGGCACTGCTCGTCGTCCTGCGCCGCCGCGGTTCCTGACCTGCCGGGACACTTGCCCACGCCCGGCGATGGGCGATCGGTCCCTTGTTCCCGGGCGACCGTTCCTCCACGATGGGGTCGGCTAGCCGGGGATACGTAGGCATGGGCAAGGAGGGGTGACATGGTTCACCGCGCGTGTTTCGTCGCGTTCACACTGCTGCTCGCCAGCTCGGGGATCACACGGAGCGCCGTCGACGCCGCCGCCGCCGCCGGGCCGCGTGGGCCAGGTGGTCAGCAACAGCAGCGGGAGCAGGCTCAGGTGGCGTTCCTGCACGCGAACAGCGACCGCAGCGGTCGGGCCCGCCCCGACCTCTGGCAGACGGGGGTCGACCACCAGCGTCACATGAAGATCGCGGCGGGCGTACGCACCCGTCCGGCCGCGAGCGGGCGCACGCCGACGGCGCCGGGCGCACCGACCGCCGGCGGCGTGACCGGCGTGCAGTGGACGCAGGTCGGGCCGTCGCCGCTCCGGATCGACAACAAGGGGGCCGGCAACGACCCGGTCGTCTTCCAGGGCACCGGCCCCGATTCCGGCGAGGTCACCGACATCGCGATCGACCCGCGCAACACGACCGACCGGACGATCTTCATCGCGACCAACGACGGCGGCATCTGGAAGTCCACGGACGGCGGCACCACCTGGGCCCCGAAGACCGACTTCCAGGCGTCCCTCTCCATGGGCGCCGTCGCCCTCGACCCGGGCAACCCGTCGATCGTCTACGCCGGCACCGGCAACCTCTTCGACGGCGGCGGCACGTTCTCCAAGGGAGTCGGGATCTACAAGTCCGTCGACGGCGGCGACACCTGGTCCACCGTCGGCGCGAACCTGTTCACGAACACCGGCATCAACCGCATCGTGCTGCCGTCGGCCAACACGCTGCTCGTCGCGACCGGGAACGGGCTGTTCCGGTCCATCGACGGCGGACTCCACTTCGGCAGCAACGCGCCGGCGTTCGACAACGGCGCCCCCGTCGCCGGCGGGTTCGTCACCGACCTCCACCTCGACACCGCCACCGCGACCACCGTCTACGCGGGGGTCAGCGGCACCGGCATCCTGCGCTCGACCGACTCCGGCGTCACGTTCCCGACGACGCTGGTGGCCGGCACCGGGTTCATCAGCTTCGCGCAGTCCACGAGCCCGAACAACCAGACGTTCTACGCGAGCATGGGGTCGTCGAAGGCGAACTTCCGGTTCCGCAAGTCCACCGACGGCGGCTCCACCTTCAACGACGTGGCCGCCGGCACGGCGCTGGCTCAGAACGACAACGGCTGCCAGTGCGGCTACGACCAGACGGTGGGCGTGGACCCGCAGGACGCCAGTCACGTCTACATCGGGTTCCAGCAGCTCTACTCGTCCACGGACGGCGGCTCCAACTTCAGCAACGTGTCCAGCGGCAAGATCCACTTCGACCACCACGCGCTGGTCTTCAGCCCGGCCGGTCACCGGGGCGCCGCGCCGACCCGGTTCTACGTCGGCACGGACGGCGGCCTCTCCAGCAGCGGGGACGGCGCCTCGTCATTCTCCAACCTGAACGAGGGCATCGCCACCAACCTCTTCCAGGGCATCGACATCGGTCGCGGCAGCGCGACCAACAACGGGTTCACGTACGGCGGGACCCAGGACACCGGCACCCCGGTCCGGCGGCCCGGGTTCGCCGGCGCGGAGTGGCACCTCGGCATCGACGGCGACGGGGGACCGGTCGCGGTCGATCCGAACAATCCCAATCGGGCCTACGGCAGCGACGACGGCGGGTTCATGGTCACCACGGACGGCGGCGACAACTGGTCGTTCCCGGGCGGCACCGGGCTGCCGACCGGCATCGGGCTGCTCGCCGTCGACCCGAACTCGAGCGCCGACGTCTACGCCACCGTCGGGAGCACGCTCTTCCAGAGCACCGACACCGGCGGCACGTTCACCGCGATCCAGACGTTCGCGTCCGGGATCAGCGCCCTCGCCACGGTCGGGCTCGACTCGAACACGATCTGGGTCGGCCTGGCCAACGGCACGGCGCAGCGCACCGCCAACGCGCTCGCCGGTACCGGCTCGACGTGGTCCGCCATCACCGTCACCGGAGGCCCCGGGCTGCCGGTCGGCGGCGTCGCGATCGATCCGACCAACACCAACCAGGTCGTCGTCGCCTTCTCGGGGTTCACCGGGCTCTCGCCGGCCAACCGGACGAAGCACGTGTTCCAGACCCCGGACAACGGCGTCTCGTGGAGCGACATCAGCGGCACCGACGGCGGCGACGCGTCGCAGAACGTGCCCGACCTGCCGCTCCACTCCGTCGTGATCGACCCGGGGGTCTCCCCGCACTCGATCATCGTCGCCAGCGACGCCGGGGTCCTGCGCTCCTCCGACCAGGGGGCGAGCTGGCAGGTGCTCGGCGTCGGCCTGCCCACCGTGGACAGCAAGACCCTGGTCCTGGACTCGACGGCCTCGCCGTCGCTCCTTCGCGTCGGCACGTACGGGCGGAGCGTCTTCGAGCTCACCGCCGCCAGCGGGCCGCTGCTCGCCGTCAACGCCGACCTGGGCTTCGGCACGATCGTGGCCGGGACGTCGGCGGACCGCGTCGTCCAGGTCTTCAACGTCGGTTCCAGCCCGCTCCACATCTCCAGCTTCACCCGGCAGTCGGGGAGCGCGGACTTCAAGATCGTCTCGGGACCGGCCACGCCCGTGACCATCAGCCCGGGCGAGGAGCTCAACTGGACGATCCGCTTCCAGGGCACCGACCTGGGCAGCAAGACGGCCACCTTCCAGATCAACAGCGACGACCAGTTCCGGCCGGCGTTCCAGCTCGCCGCCAGCGGCTCGATCGTGGCGGCGACCACCACGACGGTGGCCTCGTCCTCCAACCCGTCGGTGTTCGGCCAGCCGGTGACGTTCACGGTGACCGTCACGGCCAACCCGCCGGCCACCGACACGCCGGTGGGCACCGTCGCAGTCACCGCTGACGGCAACCCGCTCGCCACGGTCGGCCTGGTCAACGGTCAGGCGACCGTCACCACGTCCGCGCTGGGTGTGGGCGTCCACACGATCGCGGCCGCCTACAGCGGCTCGGCCAGCTTCCTGGCCAGCACCGGGACGCTGACCACGCAGACGGTCAACCAGGACTCGACGACCACCACGGTCACGTCGTCAGCGAACCCGTCGGTCTTCGGCCAGCCGGTGACGTTCACCGTCGCGGTCGCCGCCAATCCGCCCGGCGCCGGCACGCCGACGGGTCAGGCCGTGCTCACGATCGACGGCGGATCGCCCACCGTCCTCTCCCTGGTCAACGGCCAGACCAGCCTGACGACCGCGGCGCTGGCCGTCGGCTCCCACACGGTCATCGCGGCCTACGCCGGGGACCCCAACTTCCGCTCCAGCCTGGGGACGATCACGCAGACGGTGAACAAGGACTCGACGACGACGACGCTCACCTCGTCGAGCAACCCGTCCACGTTCGGTGATCCGGTGACGATCACCGCGGCCGTGACCGCGAACCCGCCCGGCGCGGGGACGCCCACGGGCACCGTCACGTTCAAGCGCGGCGCGATCACGCTGGCCACGGTGCCGCTCGACGGCACCGCCCACGCCGCGCTGACGACCGCCGGGCTCCAGGTCGGCGCGAACAGCATCACGGCCACCTACAACGGCGACGGCAACTTCCTGCCCAGCACGTCGCCGACCCTGGTCCAGGTCGTCGCCTGCACCAGGAACCTCACTGGCAAGATCAACGGCGAGGTCGACGTGACCAACTCGACCTGCATCACCAACGCCACCATCTTCGGCAACGTCGAGGTCAAGCCGGGCGGCGCCGTCTCGATCAGCCAATCGACCATCTCGGGCCTGGAGAGCGGTGGCGCGAAGGCCGTCACCGTGTGCGGCAGCACCGTCAAGGGCTCGACCGACATCGACGGGACGACCGGCTTCGTCCTGCTCGGCGACGCCGGCGACGACGGTCAGCCCGCCTGCGCCGGCAGCACGTACTCGTTCCAGGTCTCCCTGGACAAGAACGGAGGCCAGGTCGAGGTCGGCGGCAACCACCTGCCGGGCGGGTTGTCGGTGACCAACACCAACGGTTCCGGGCCCGACGCGGAGACGCCGACCTCCGAGATCGAGGCGAACCAGATCTCGTTCAGCCTGAACTGCAGCGGGAACACGCCGCCGCCGACCAACGACGGCCTTCCCAACACCGTCTCCGGGTTCCGGCAGGGCCAGTGCTCCGCAGCCGGATTCTGAACGACCGACCCGTGGGGCTCGCTTCGGCGAGCCCCACCTCCTCGTCAGAAGCGCGCCCGGGACCGCGTCAGGTCCAGACGCGCTGGTCCAGGAAGCGCCGGACCAGGAGCGTGACGTCGTCCGGCCGGTCCGTGATGGGCACGTGGCCGGCGCCGTCGATCACGGCCAGGCTGGCGCCGGGGATCGCCTCGTGCAGCGCCCGCAGATGGGCGATCGGCGCGACCGCGTCGGCGCTGCCGGCCAGCACCAGCGCCGGCACGGCGATCTCGGCCAGCCAGGGCCGGGCGTCGAACGCGAGCAGCGACGACATGACCTGCCGCATCTGCACGGGTGGCTCGCGCGGGCTGACGAGCAGCGCCGGCCCCCCGCCCCGCCGCAGCACCCACCCGACGTCGGGCACCTCCGTCCAGTCCAGGTGCCCGGTGCCGTCGTCGCCGGTGCCCTCGGGCACCCTCCCGGCCCAGTTCTCGTGGAGCGGGCTCAGCGCGCAGGCGGGGTCGGCCAGCGCGGCGGCGAAGCAGGGACCGGCGCTGTCGAGGATCACCGCCTCGATCCCCTCCGGATGCCAGCGGGCGCTGGCCATGGCGACCATGCTGCCGCCGGACATGCCCCAGACCACCCACCGCCGAAAGCCGAGCGCCTGCCGGACCTGGTCGAGGTCGGCGGCCATGCCGTCGATGGTGGCGTCGCGGACGTCCCGGTGCGGCGACGAGCGGCCGATGCCGCGCGGATTGACGCACACGACGCGCGCCTCGGTGACCTCGGCCAGCAGCGGCAGCGCCTCGTGCATCGACTCGATCGGGTGCAGCGTGGCGACGGTGCGCACGCCATCGCGGCCGGCGACCAGCACGTCGAGCTCGCCCGACTCGACCGGGATCATCAGGCGGTTGGCCACGACGGCCGATGGTAGCCCAGCGCGGACGGTTTGCCTCTATGACGACCGCCGGTATATCTTGCGGCGATGCAACGACCATCGATCGAGTTGGCCTGTCCGTGAAGCGCCTCCTCGCGCTGTACCCGCGAGCCTGGCGCGACCGGTACGGGGCGGAGATGGCGGCCGTGCTCGACGACCTGCAATACGACCCGCGGACCGCGTTCGACCTGGCCGTCTGCGCGGTGGACGCGCACCTCCATCCGATCGACCCGCACCGGCGCGGGTTCCCGCCGATCGGGCAGGTGGTCGGGCTGGTCCTGCTCGGGCTCGTCACCTGCTGGTTCGCCAGCCGGGCGCGGCCGACCCCGACCGACTGGTGGACGCTGGGCGTCTCCCTGGCCACGCCGGTCGCGTGGTGGCTGCTCGCGGCGCTGGCCACCTGGCGCGTCGGGTGGCGCGCCGGCGCCTGGTTCTGCGGCCTCGTCGCCCTCCAGATCGCGCTGGGCGGCGGCCAGGCTTGGGCGCCCCGCAGCCCGGGCCCGCCGCTCCTGGACACGCTCCGGCCCGCCGCTGCCGCCATGTGGCTCCCGGCGTCGTTCCGGTCCGCGTGGCCGTTCCTGACCGTCGCCGTCGCGGCCTCGGCGGTGCCGGTCGCCCATGTCCTCCGCCGGCTGGGCGTCGGGTGGCCCGGCGGCTTCGTGATCGCGGCGGTGCTGGTGGGATGCACCGACGTCGAGCTGGCGTTCTTCGTGAACGTGCCGCGGATCTGGGCCGACTGGTTCCACCAGGTGTGGCTCGTCAGCGTCGCCGAGTCGGCGGCGTGGGCCGCGGTGGCGACCGCCCTCCTGCGCCGCGGCGGCCACGCCTGGCGCACCGCCGTCGCCGGCGGTGGCGCGCTCGCCCTGCTCCTGAGCGGCGGCGGGCTGTCGCTCGTCCAGGTGGCGGTCGATGCCACCGAGTCGCCGGGCGTCGACCTCGCCTCGTGGCAGCTCCCGACCATGCTCTGGGCGGCCGTGCTGGCCTCCCTGGCCGCCCGCCCGGCCGGGGCGGTCCCCGGTGCCGCCCCTACAATGCGCGGGTGACGATCGCGACCCGCCTCGTGGAGGTGCCCGTCGAGGGCGGCTCGATGGGAGCGTTCCTGGCGGTGCCGGAGGCCGGCAGCGGCCCCGGGCTGGTGCTGTTCCCGGAGATCTTCGGGGCCAACCGGCACATGCGCGGGCGCGCCGAGCAGCTCGCCCGGTGGGGCTACACGACCCTGCTGGTCGACTCCCACTGGCGCAGCGACCCCGGCCTGGACGTGGACGAGCACGACGCCGACGCGATGCCGCAGGCCCTGGCCGCCGCGGGCCGCCTCGACCGCGACCGGGTGGTGGAGGACGGCGTGCGGGCAGTGGCGTACCTGCGGAGCCTGCCGGAGGCGCGCGACGCGGGCGTGTTCGGCTACTGCCTGGGCGGGATGCTGGCGTACCTGGTGGCGGCGGCGGATGCGCCGGCCGTGGCGGTGTGCTACTACCCGTCGGGCTCGGACGAGCGGCTCGACGCGGCCGCCGACATCGAGTGCCCGGTCCTGTTCCACTTCGGCGACGCGGACGGGTTCCTGCCGCCCGACATCGCCGACCAGATGCGCGCCGCGACGTCCGGCAACCCGGGAGCGGAGCTCCAGGTGCATGCGGGTGCCGGGCACGCGTTCGACAACGACGACTCCGCGTTCCACCACGCCGAGGCCCGCGAGGCCGCGGCGCGGCAGACGCGGGAGTTCCTGCACCGGGTGTTCCCGCCGGCCTGGTAGGTCCCGGCTCGGGCCCGGTGGCCGGATGCCGTACGCTGCCCGCGTGCAGGGCGTGCGCGGCGGGGAGCCAGAGCCCGGTCTCGAGGCGGTCTCGCTCACCGTGCGCGACTCGCGTGGGGGTACCCGGCTCGACGACGTCAGCTTCTCGCTGCCCGGGCGCAGCCTGCTCGCCGCCGTGGGGCCGTCGGGCTCCGGGAAGAGCACGCTGTTGGGCGCCCTCAGCGGGATGCGGCCGGCCCAGACCGGCCACGTGTGCTTCGGGGGTCGTGATCTCTACGCGGAGTACCGCGCCATGCGCCACCAGGTGGGGTACGTGCTCCAGGAGGACGTGGTCCACTCCCAGCTCACGGTCCGGAGCGCGCTCGACTACGCGGCCGACCTGCGCTTCGATCCCGGCGTCGCGCGCGTCGAGCGGCGGCGGCGGGTGGAGGAGGTGATCGCCGAGCTCGGCCTGACCGGCAGCGCCCACCGCCGGGTGCGCACCCTGTCCGGGGGCCAGCGCCGGCGAGTGAACATCGGCGTCGAGCTGCTGACGCGGCCCCGACTCCTGTTCCTCGACGAGCCCACGAGCGGCCTCGACCCGGGCATGGAGCGGCAGGTGATGCACCTGCTGCGGGACCTGGCCGACGGGGGCCGGACGGTGGTGCTGGTGACGCACAGCGTGCTGTGTCTCGACGTGTGCGACCAGGTCATGTTCGTGGCTCCCGGTGGGCGGATGGCGTACGTCGGGCCGCCGGCCGAGGCGCTGCCCTACTTCGGGTGCGCGGACTACGCCGAGGTGTTCTCCAGGCTGGACGAGCAGCGCGACGTGGACTGGAAGGGCGCGTTCCGCGCCAGCCCTGCCTACCAGCGCCGCGTGGAGCAGCCGGTGGGGGTCGCCGGCGGGCCGCCGGCGGCGCCGGTGCCGGTCCCGCGCACCCAGGGGCGGCTGCACCAGCTCCGCACCCTGGTCCGCCGCTACCTGGCTGTGCTCGGCAGCGACCGACTCAACCTGGCGCTGCTCCTGCTGCAGGCGCCCGTCCTGGGCGTGATCGTGGCCCAGGCGGTGGCGGCCGGCGGGTTCGTGCAGACCAGCAGGGACGCCTATCCGGCCGCCTCGCAGGCGCTGCTCTTCCTGGTCGTCTCCGCGACGTACCTGGGCGCGGGCAACGCGGTGCGCGAGATCGTCAAGGAGCTGCCGATCTACCTGCGGGAGCGGGCGACCGGGCTCTCGATCGTCTCGTACCTGGGCTCCAAGGTGCTGGTGCTGGCGGTCGTGACCGCGATCCAGGCGGCCCTGCTGGTCCTGGTCGGGGCCTACCGCCAGGGCGGCCCCGGCCAGGGAGCCGCCCTCCCCCTGCGACCGGAGCTGGTGATCGACCTGGCCGCCGCGGGCATGGTCGCCATGGGGGCGGGGCTGCTGATCTCGGCGCTGGTCAGCCGCGCCGACAAGGCCCTGACGCTGCTGCCGCTGCTGCTGGTGCCCCAGCTCGTGCTCACCGTCCCCGGCCTGAAGATCGAGCAGAAGCCGGTGCTGAACCAGCTCAGCTTCGTGGCCAGCGCCCGCTGGGGGTACGACGCGCTGGGCTCGAGCGTGCACCTGAACCAGCTCCTCTACGAGAACGAGGCCAACCTCGATCCCCTGCTCCCCGCCCAGGACGCGCTGTGGGAGGTCGACGACATCGACCACGCCACCCCGGCCCAGTGGCGGGACATCGCCGCGGCCGCCGGGACCGAGCCGGAAGCTCGCTGGCGGCGCGAGCGCGGCGACTGGGCCGGCGACCTGGCCGCACTGGCGGCCATCTTCCTGATCGAGCTGGCAGGCACCGCGTGGGCCCTGAGCCGCCGTGATCCCGGCCGCAGATGGCTGCCGGGCGCCCGGCTGTAACCGCTCCCCGCGGGGGTGGCGCCGTCGAGCGACGATCGGCGAGTGCGGCGGCCGCCGGCGTGGCCACGTTGTTGCGGCGCCGTTTGCTGATCGAGGCGTAGGGAAATAGGGGGTGAGTCTTCGACGGAGCCCTGGAGAGCTCGGATGACTCGGGAGGCGTTCCAGCACGAGCTGGAGAGGCTGCGGTCCTGCCTGCTGGGGATGGCCGGTCTGGTGGAGGCGCAGATCAACGACGCCCTGACCGCGTTGGGCGCGTTCGACCGCCCGGCCGCCGACGAGGTGCGGCGCAAGGACCAGGAGGTCAACGAGCTGTTCCGCCTGATCCGGGAGCAGGTGTTCCAGGTCGTGGCCACGCAGCAGCCGGTGGCGAGCGACCTGCGCCTGCTGATGGGCGTGCAGTTCGTCGCCATCGAGCTGGAACGGATGGGCGACTACGCCGTTCGCATCGCCAGGCGAACGTCCGTGCTGGCCGGCCTGCCCCACACGCCGCTGCGCCCGGAGTTCGTCCTCATGGGCCAGCTGGCTTCGCAGCAGGTCCGGGACGTCCTGAACGCCCTGGTGGAGACGGACGCGGCTCGAGCCCGCGAGGTGGCGGCCAAGGACGACGAGATAGACCGGCTCTACAACCGCGTGTTCGACCGGTTGATCGACGAGGACGGCTGCCGGGCGAATCCCGAGGACTCGCTCCGCACGGTCACCCTGATCAATGTCGCGCACAGCCTGGAGCGCATCGGCGACCGCGTGGTCAACGTGGCCGAGGACATCGTCTTCCTGGACGCGGGCATCGTGGTCGAGCTGGACTGACGCGGACCCGACTGCCAGAATCCCGTGGAAAAACTGATATGATAACTATCAGTTTTTATGATGATCCATCTCACGGGATACCCGAACTTCCCGCCGCCGCGTGGGTGCGGAACCGGCCTGCTCCCCGTCTGCGCGCTCCTGCTGCTCACCGGGTGTGCCGCCGGGCAGTCCGGCTTCCAGCAGGCCGCGTCCAGCGCGGGCGCCGAGCTGGCGGCGGCGGCCTCGACGATCGCGTACGTGCATACGGGCCGGCTGCCGGTCACGTTCGCGCGGTCCAGCTTCGTCAACTACCGGTCGGCGCTGCACGGTACGGAGGAGCAGCTCCGGACGGCCGACGGGGCGCCACGCGGGCAGCGCCTGGACGCGCTGCTCGGCGTCTATCGGCCGGCCTGGCAGGCGGTGCAGCGGCCCTGCCTGGAGGGCGGCTGCGGCTGGGACTCCCAGGTCCGCGCGCTGCGTCAGGCCAGCCAGGCGCTGGTGCGGGAGGGCGGCGGATGACGAAGTGGCTGGGGATCGCGCTGGGCCTGCTGACCGCGATCGGCGGCTTCGTCGACGTTGCCGCCCTGGCCACCGCGGCCGAGGCCGGGGCCAAGTTCCAGCTCAGCCTGGTCTGGCCGTTCCTGCTCGGCACGCTCGCGATCATCGTGCTGCTGGAGATGGCGGGCCGGTACGCGTCCGTCAGCAAGCAGCCGTACTCCGGCGCGATCCGGCAGCACCTGGGCTTCAAGTACTACCTGCTGCCGCTGGGTGCGTGCCTGATCGCCAACACGCTGATGCTGCCGGCCGAGCTCGGGGGCATGGCGGTCGCGCTGTCGCTCGTGCTGGGCGTCAACTGGTTCGTCCTGTACCCCGTCGCGGCGGTGTTCGTCTGGTTGTGCGCCTGGTTCGGGTCGTTCAAGACGATCGAAAACGGCCCCGCGCTCCTCGGGCTGGTCACCCTCGCCTTCGTCGCCGGCGTGATCGCCCTGGGCGGGCCGCGGCCGCAGCTGCTGACCACGCTCTGGCACCCGGACGTGGCCGGCCAGGTGCCCGGATACCTGTTCCTCGCCGCGGCCATCCTGGGCGCGATCATCAGCCCCTACCTGGTGGTGTTCTACTCGTCCGGCGCCCGCGAGGAGGGATGGTCGCGGGCGTCCCTGGGCGTCAACCGGGTGACGGCGGTCGTGGGCATGGCGTTCGGCTGCGTGGCCGCGCTGGGCATCCTGACGCTGTCGGCGATGACGCTGGGGCCGATGCACGTGCAGGCCGGCACGCTGGGCGAGGTCGCGCTGTCGCTGGCCAGGCCGTTCGGCGCGCCGGGCGCCTACCTGTTCGCGGCCGCGCTCTTCGTCACGTGCTGGGGGGCGTCGCTGGAGATCACGCTGGCGATGTCCTACAACCTGAGCCAGGGGTTCGGCTGGGGCTGGGGTGTGGACCGCCCCCACCGCGCGGCCGCCCGGTTCCGGCTGACGATGCTCCTGTTCCTGGCCCTGGCATTCTGCGTCGGCCTGCTCGGGCTGGACCCGCTGACGCTGACCATCTACGCGTCGGCGGTGACCGCGCTCGTCCTGCCCATCTCGCTGCTCCCGTTCCTCGTCGTGATGAACAACCCCAAGTACCTGCGCGACAAGGTGAACGGCCGGGCCGGCAACATCGCCGCGGTGGCCGTGATCGTCCTGGCCTTCCTGATCGCGATCGTGTCGCTGCCGCTGTTCCTGGTGACGGGGGGACAGGCGTGAGCGCGGCCAACGGCCGGTCCGACCACAGCACGTTCCGGGACCTGCTCGACAACCTGGTCGTGGGCAGTGACGGGGTGCCCGTCGGGCGGGTGGCGGACATCAAGGCGGAGTGGCGGCCGGACGGCCGGCTGGTGCTGGCCGCCCTGCTGTTCGGGCCGCAGGCGCTGGCCGGCCGGCTCTCCAGCCCGCTCCAGCCGCTCGCGCGGCGGCTGCTCAGGGACCGGTTCGAGCACGAGATCCCGATCGACGAGGTGCGCGAGATGGGAATCACCGTGGTGCTGGGCCGGCCCGCGGCCGAGTACGGGGTGGGCCAGCCGGCCGAACGCTGGATCGGCAGGCACCTGCTCCGCTACCTGTCGCTGTTCAGGTACTGATGGTGCGAACCCTGGAGATCGAGGACCTGGTCGGCGGGCGGGTCGTGGACGCCGAAGGGCGGAGCCAGGGCCACGTGGTGGACGTCCTGATGACCGGCCTGCCCCGGCCGGAGGTGGTGGCGCTGGCGCTGGGGCCGAGCGCATGGCTGTCACGGCTGGAGCTCGACAGCCCGCTCCACCGCCTGTTCGCCCGGACGCACGTCAAGGTGGTGCCCTGGCGCCACGTGGCCGCCGTCGAGGGCCGGACGACGATCAGGCTGAAGCCGGGCTGGGAGGCCGACGCCCGGGACCTGGAGATCGACGAGCCCGAGGCTCGTTCGCCGTAGGCTGGAGCGCAATGCGCTACCTCATGCGGAAGCAGCTCTTCGCGATCGGGGACGACTTCTGGGTCGAGGACGAGAGCGGCCGGCGCGCCTTCAGGGTCGATGGCAAGGTCCTGCGCATCCGGCAGACGTTCGTGCTGGAGGACCCGTCCGGCGCCGAGGTGGCGACCATCCGCAAGAAGCTGGTCGCCCTGCGTGACACGATGGACGTCGAGTACGACGGGCAGGTGGTGGCGCGCGTCCGCCGGGCCGTGTTCAGCCCGTTCCGCCAGCGCTTCGATGTCGACGTTGCCGGCGGTCCCGGGATGGTGGTCCAGGGCAACATCACCGACCACGAGTACGACGTGCGGCGCGGCGGCGCGACGGTGGCGGAGATCTCCAAGCGCTGGTTCTCGATCCGGGACACGTACGCGGTCGACGTCGCCCCGGACGAGGATGTCGCCCTCGTCCTGGCACTTACCGTCGCCGTCGACTGGATGGGCCACGAGGAGCACGGGGAGCGGTAGCCGGTCCGGTCATCGAGAGGAGGACCAGCTCGCGAGGAGATGGTTGGTGCCGAGGCCCAGATTTGAACTGGGGACACCTTGATTTTCAGTCAAGTGCTCTACCAGGCTGAGCTACCTCGGCACGAGGGCGACCCCGGTCGCGTCGGGACGCAAGTTTAGCGGATGCGGGCCGCCCCGCCGGCCCCCACGGCCGGCCCTCACGGGGCCGCTGGCACCCGGGCCGTCACCGCCGTTCCCCGGCCCGGGGTCGAGGCCACCACCAGCGTTCCCCCGACCAGCTCGGCGCGCTCCCGCATCGTCTTCTGGCCCAGGTGGCCGGCGAACTCGGCCTCCGCGTCGAAGCCCACGCCGTCGTCCTCGACCCGCAGGACGACCACCTCCTCCGTCTCCGCGGCCAGCGCCAACCGCACCTCCGCCGCCCGGGCGTGGCGGGCCACGTTGTGGAGCGCCTCCTGCGCGATCCGGAACAGCGCCTCCTTCACCTCCAGCGACGCCGCCGGCTCCTGGCCCAGGTCGAGCGCCACCCGCACGCCGTGCCGCGACGCCATCGGCGCGGCGAGGCCGCGGAGCGACGCCACCAGGCCGTCCTGCTCCAGCGTCTCCGGACGCAGCTCGAGGATCAGCGCGCGCATCTCCTTCAGCGCGCTGCGGGCCAGGTTGACGACGTACTCGGCGACCGGCGGCACCCGCTCCACGTCCGTCCGGACCAGGCTGCGGATGCTCTCCGCGCCCAGCGCTATCCCGTACAGCGTCTGCAGGACCGAGTCGTGCAGCTCCCGGGCCACGCGCCGGCGCTCCGCGTCCCGGGCGCGGCTCTCCACCCGGCGCCGCTGCGCGGCCGGGGGCCCGGCCGGGTCGGCCAGCAGGTCGGCCCGCTCCCGCTCGGCCTCGTCCGCCCGGGCGTCCCCGATCACCAGCGCGAGCTGCCGGGCCACCAGCTCGAGGAACCCGCGCTGAGCGTCGTCCAGCGGCAGCGCGGGGTTGACGCCGAGGACCGCCGCGCCGGCCGGCTCGCCCGTGGACCGGTCGCGCAGCGGCACCACCAGCGCGGCCGCCGGGGCCAGGCCGTCCGCCCAGTCACCCGCGCCGGCGAGCGCCACCGGGCCCAGCGACACCACGACCGTCCGCGCCTGCGCGATGGCCCGGCCGAGCGGCCAGGGCCGCCGCGACCGCAGGCCGGCGTGCTCCGGCGCCAGCGGCCGCCCCGGCCGCAGGCCGGTGCCGCCGGCGAGGCGCGCTCGCCTGCCGCCCGACTCCACCAGGTAGACCAGCGCGAACGGGATGTCGAACCGGTTCGCCTCCAGGATGTCCAGCGCCGCTCCGAAGGTACGCCCGGCGCCCACGCCCACCGCGGCACCCACGGCACCGCCGGCGGCCGAGCCGTTCCCGAGCGCGCTCAGCGTGCGCAGCCGGCGCTCCACCACGACCGAGCGGGTGGTCTCGCTCATCACCGTCAGGACCCCAACCACCCCCTCCTCGCCCATGATCGGGCTGTGCGAGAACGTCAGGTAGCGCTCCTCCGGGAAGCCGCGCCGGCTCAGCACGTAGCGCGCGTTCTCGCGCCACGCCGGCTCGCCGCGCTCCAGCACGGCCCGGTGGAGGGGCCCGGCGGTGTCCCACAGCTCCGCCAGCACCACCTGCTTGGGCTGCCCCAGCGGGGCCGGGTGCATCGCGGCCAGCATCCTCCCGGCCGCGTCGTTGTGGACCAGGATCAGGTCCGGCCCCCAGCCGATGTCCATCGGGAACGGCGACAGCACGCACATCGCCACCATGCCCCGCAGCAGCGGCGACCAGCCCGCCATCGGGCCCAGGGACGTGCCCGACCAGTCGAACGCCCGCACCAGCCGCCCCGCCTCGCCGCCGGCCTCCAGCGCCGCGTCGAGCGCGTCATCCGCCGCCCGCATCCGCGTCCACCAGGCCCATCCGCATCGCGTGGAGCACCGCCTGCGTGCGGCTGTGCGCGCCGAGCTTGGCGAGGATCCGGCTCACGTGCGTCTTGACCGTGTCCTCGGAGATGTGGAGGTCCCGGCCGATCTCCTTGTTGGTCATCCCCTTGGCCAGCAGCCGCATCACCTCGCCCTCCCGCTCGGTCAGCGTCTCCACGGGCGGCGGCGCCCGGACCTCGCGCACCAGGCGGGCTCGGCGCTCTTGAGCAGGTAGCCGATCGCGCCGGCGCGGACCGCCGCCACCACCGACTCGTCGTCCAGGACGCTGGTCAGCGCCACCACCTCGACGTCGTCCAGCTCGGCGCGGATCCGCCGCGTCGCCTCGGTGCCGTCCATACCGGGCATCAGCAGGTCCATCAGGACGATGTCGGGCCGCAGCGCACGCGCCAGCCGGACCGCCTCCTCCCCGTCGGGCGCCTCGGCGACCACGTCGAAGTCGCGCTCCGTGTCGAGGAAGATGCGCAGGCCCTGCCGGACCACGGCGTGGTCATCGACGATCAGCACGCGGATCTTCACGTCGCCACTCCTGAGTCTGGGCGCCGGGTCGCGCCGCACAGCCCGACCCCGGACTCGAAACCTAGACAAATCCCTGGCGCGATCGCCAGCACCGCGAGGGATTTGCAGAAGCGTCCCGAACTCGGAACGGACGCGGCACGGCGGACCCGCACGATACTGCGTCGCGTATGGCAGCGATCCTCCCGGGAACTCGTCTCGGACGCTTCGAGGTCCATGAGTACGTCGGCGCCGGCACCCTCGGGCCCGTGCACCGGGCGTACGACGCCACGCTCGGCACCGTCTGGGTCCAGGTGCTCGTCCAGCTCTCGGAGGACGCCCGGCCGGCGTTCTGCGAGCTGGTCCCCCGCCTGGTCGCTCTGCGTCACCCCCACCTGGCCAGCGTCCTCGACTCCGGCGAGCACGACGGCACGCCGTACGTCGTGTCCGAGCCGGCCGCGCTGGGCACGCTGCCCGCGCGGCTGTGGAACGGCCCGCTGGGCTGGGACGAGGCGCTCGCGGTCCTGGACGGGGTCGCCGCCGGCCTCGACCACGACCACCGGACCGGCATCGTCCACGGCGCCCTGCGGCCAGAGTGCGTCCTGCTGGCCGCCGACGAGCGGCCCCTGATCGCGGACTCCGGGCTGGAGCCGCTGCGCCGGCCGCAGGGCGCGCTACCCCCCGACCTGACCGGCGAGCGGGCCGCGTACCTGGCGCCCGAGCAGGCCGCCGGCACCGGCGCCACGGCCGCCAGCGACCGCTACGCGCTGGCCACGCTGGCGTACCACGTCCTGACCGGGCGGCCGCCGTTCACCGGCGAGCCGGACGAGGTGCTGCGCGCCCAGGTGCACGGCACCCCGCCCGTGCCCTCCGGCGTCAACCCCCGCCTGGGGCCGGCCGTGGACCGCGTGCTGATGCGCGGCCTGGCCAAGGAGCCGGACGTCCGCTGGCAGACCAGCGCGCAGCTCGTGGCGGCCCTGCACGAGGCGCTGGGCGGCCTGGAGGCGCCCGAGCCGGCCGCCGCGGCCGTGCCGGGGCGTCGCCGGTGGCCGTGGGTGGTCGCCGGGGCGGCCGTGCTGCTGGCCGCGCTCGTGGGGTTCCTGGTCTGGCGCGCGAACCAGCCGGCGACGCCCAGCGTCAGCCTGTCCAGCGCGGTGGTGCAGGCCGGCCGCACGGTCACCGTGAGCGGCTCCCACCTGCCCGCCAACCAGGTCGGCAGCATCCAGCTCGCCAGCAGCCCACGCAACATCGGCGCGTTCCAGGCCGATCGCTACGGCAACGTCCAGCAGGACGTGAAGGTGCCGGACGACGTGCAGGCCGGCGACCACGTGCTCAGCCTGTGCTGGCAGGAGCAGTGCCCGGCCAGCGCCCGGCTGACGGTGACCGCGGGGGCGCCCAGCCCGTCGCCCAGCCTGGTCACGACCCCCACGCCGACGCCGACGCCAACGCCGACCGCCACCCCCACGGCCACCCCGACGCCGGCGCCAACCCCCACGCCCCGGCCCACACCGACCGGGACGCCGGCGGCCACGGGCACGCCGTCGGCCTCCGCCACCACCTGAGCCGCGGGAGTGGGCACGCTCGCCGAGGGGACCCTGGCCCCGCGCGTCCCGGCCTGGCTCGTCCTGGTGCAGGGCATCGCCGCGCTGGTCGTGGCGCTCGTGCAGCTGACCCGGCCAGGGGTGGACAACCTGCTGGCCATGCTGGCGCTGCTCGGCGGGTACTGGCTGCTGGGCGGCATCCTGGAGCTGGTGGACCTGGCCGTCCACCGCCGGCGCTGGGCGTGGCGGCTGGCCGGCACGGCCGCGGGCATCGGCGCCGGCGCCGTCGTCCTCCGCGAGCCGCTCTGGTCCACCCTGCTCGTCGCGCCCCTGCTGACGTCGGCGATGGGGTGGTTCGGGCTGGCCGTCGGCGCCGTCTACCTGGCCCGGATGCTCGCGGGCGGCGGCCGGGGCGCGCTCGTCCTCGGCACCCAGAGCCTGGTGCTCGGGGTCATGCTCCTGTGCGCGGCGCCCCAGGTGATCGCGTGGGGCGGCGCCGCGGTCACCGGGCTGGGCGGGGCGGCCGCCCTGGTGGTCGCCATGCGGGTCCGGCTGACGGACGCGGTCGAGCAGGCCAGGCGGTCCAGGCAGCTGGCCGGCTGACCCGCTCGCTCGCGCTCCGCGCCGGCGTCAGCCCACGTTCGGGATGCAGGACGAGACGTTCGCCGTCATCAGGCTGCCGATGATCCCGTTGGCCACGGTCCGGTACCACGCGGCCTGGTCGGACGTGGCCTTGCCGTTGGCCACGGCGAACTGCAGCCACGCCTCCACGAGCTGGTCCGCCTGCTGCTCCACCTGGTCCGTCCTGCCGCCGGCGATCTGCGCCAGCGACTGGCCGGCGCGGAGGTCGGCCACGATGGTCTGGACGGACGTGCGGGTGTCCGAGGAGACCAGGAAGACGAGCACCTTGTACGCGTCCTGACCCTTCCCGCACGCGGAGCCCTGGGCGGGAGCGGCCGCCGGCGGCTGGCCGCCGCCCTGGTCGGGCGGGGCCGGGCTGGCCGGCGTGGCGTCCATGACGTAGGCGCCGAGCGTGGCGCCGTCCTGCGACGGCGCCGGCGTCGTGGCGACGACCCGGTGGCCGCAGGCGGCGAGGGCGAGGACGGCGAGCGTGGCGCCGGCGGCGGCGAGGGAACGAAGCATGCTGGTCGGCCTCCGATCGAATGGTGGCGCCGGGCCCACCCCGGGCGCCTCGCCGGTCATGCTCGGAGGCCGGCGTGAGCGGCCCGTGAGGTGCCGATGAGAGCAGGGTGAGA
>VBJR01000146.1:0-3738 GCA_005880175.1 Chloroflexota bacterium | reverse complement strand
CGGAACGACCCGATCGTCGCCTCGTCCACGGCGGCCGAGCCGTCGTCCGCCGCCCGGTCGCCGCCGACCAGGAGCCGGCCGTCCTCCAGCGGCGTGATGGTCCCGCCGGGCGTGGCCATCGCCACCGGGGGCGGCGTCGCGCCCGGCCCGGTGGCGGCGAGGTGGCCCTTGACGCGCAGCTGCGCGACGGGCAGCACGTCCGGCGGGGCGAGGCCGGTCGCCAGCACGAGGGCGCCCGGGTGCAGGTCGCCGTGCGAGGTGTGGACCGCCTCGACCCGGCCGCCGGCGGCGCGGAGCCCGAGGTACTCGACGCCGGTGGCCACCTGCCCGCCCCGCGCCGCGAGGACCGCGGCCAGGCGCTGCGGGTTCACGTGCGCCTGGCCCCGCGGGAACAGGAGCCCGGGGCCGTCGAGCGCCAGGCCCGGCACCAGCCGGCGGACGTCGCCCGCGTCGAGCCGCCGGAGGCCCGGCAGCGCCGCCAGCAGCGGGCCCGCCGCCCCCGGGCCGACGAGCAGCCAGTCGAGCCAGCGCAGCCGCAGCTCGGGCCCGGCCTCGTCCGCCAGCGCCTCGTACCGGGCCAGGCTGGCGCGGGCGAACTCGACGAACACCGGCCCCTCGACGTCGAGGTGGCTGTCCGGGCAGAGCACGCCCGCGGCCGAGCCGGACGGGCCGGCCGCCAGGTGGTCCCGCTCGATCAGCAGCACCCGGCCGAGGCCCCGTGCCCGGCACGCCATCGCCGCGGCCAGCCCCTGCGCCCCGCCCCCCACGACGAGCACGTCGGGGCGGCGGTCGAGGGGCGCGGGGACGCCCGGCCGGAGCGCGGCGCGCTCCCCCGCGTCGAGCTGGTCGAACCACACCGGGGTGCCTGCCGCCATGCGTTCATGGTGCCATCGCCCGCGCGGCCGGCGGCCGTCTCCGGCGACAATGGGTCCTGGTGAGTGTGGCCGGTCTCTTCCTGGACGTGAGCCCGCTGCGCGCTTCCCGGGCGTTCCGCACCCTCTGGCTCTCCCAGCTCGCCACCACCGCCGGCCGCCAGTTCGTGGTGGTGGCGGTCCCGTTCCAGGTGTACGTCCTCACTCACTCCTCGCTGGCGGTGGGCCTGCTGGGCGTGTTCCAGGCGGTCCCGATCGTCGTGGCCGGGCTGTACGGCGGCGCGCTGGCCGACCGCATGGACCGCCGCAAGCTCCAGCTCGCCGGCAAGACGGCCGTGGCGCTCGGCTCGCTGACGCTGACGCTGGGGGCGATCGGCTACCGGGCCCCGGTGGCGTTCGTCTACGCGGTCGTCGTGCTCACGTCGGCCGCCTCGACGCTCGACCAGGCGGCGCGCACGGCCACGCTGCCCCGGCTGGTGCCCCGGCACCTGCTCCCGTCCGCGATGTCGCTGACCCAGGTGCTGTTCCAGGCCGCCTCGATCGTGGGCCCCGCGCTGGCCGGCCTGATCATCGGGACGGCCGGCGTGGCCTGGGTCTACGCCATCGACGCGCTGCTGTTCGTGCCCTCGGCCCTGATGATCTGGACGCTGCCCCCGCAGCCGCCGGTCGAGCCCGAGGCGGTGGCCAGGGGCTGGCGGGCGCCGGCCCAGGCGATCAGCTACGTGTGGCGCAACCGGCTGGTCGCCAGCCTGTTCGCGGCCGACCTGGTCGCGATGATCTTCGGGATGCCGACGGCGCTGTTCCCGGCGCTGGCGCTCAGCGTCCTCGGCATCGGCGCCAGCGGCCTGGGACTGCTGTATGCGGCCCCGGCGATCGGGGCGCTGGCCGGCTCGCTGGTCTCGGGCTGGATCCGGCGTGTCGAGCGCCAGGGCATGGCCGTGATCATCGCGATCGCCGTCTGGGGCGCCGCCATCGCGGGCTTCGGCCTGGCCGGCCGGGCGCTGTGGCTGGGGCTGCCGCTGCTGGCGCTGGCCGGCGCTGGCGACCTGGTCAGCGCGATCTTCCGGGGCACCATCCTGCAGCTCAGCGTGCCGGACGGGATGCGCGGCCGGATGAGCGCGTTCCACATGATGGTCGTCACCACCGGCCCCCGCCTGGGCGACCTGGAGGCCGGCGCGGTCGCGGCGCTGGTCAACCCGCTGTTCTCCGTCGTATCCGGCGGGATCGCGTGCATCGCCGGCATCGCCCTGCTCGCGGCCCTCCTACCGGACCTGCGGAACTATCGCACCCGCGGAGAGGCCGCCACGGCGGCAGTTGCGGGAGAGTGATGCCTTTCGCATATCCTGACGCCATGGTGACGGCAGTCCTCTTCACGCTGAGGCCGCCGTTCACATGAGCCGGACCGCCGGCTCGGTCCGAGCCGCAGACCTAGCACTCCGAGCGCGGCCACGCCCCGCTCGCACCTCGTGGAGGGGGCCGCATGCCTGATCCTGGCCGCACGCTGCTCGTCGGCGCCGTCGCGTACCACCCGCGGGTGGTCACCGTCTGGGAGGGCTTCCGGCCCTACTTCGCGGAGCGCGGCCTCGACGTGGACTACGTCCTGTACTCCAACTACGAGCGCCTCGTGGACGCGCTGCTGTCCGGGCAGGTCCACCTGGCCTGGAACACGAACACGGCGTACGTCAGCGCCGAGGCGCGCCTGGGCGGCGACGCGCTGGTGCTGGGCATGCGCGACGTCGACGCGGCGTACGCCACGGTGCTGGTGGCCCGTCGCGGCGTCGAGGTCCCCGCCGGCCTGCCCGGCGCCACCCTGGCGCTGGGCAGCCGCGACTCCGGCCACGCCGCGATCCTGCCGCTCCACTACCTGCGGGCGGAGGGCGTCCCGCTCGACGACGTCCGCCTGCTCCGCTTCGACACGGACCTGGGCAAGCACGGCGACACCGGCGACTCCGAGCTGCGCGTGCTGGAGGCCGTGGCGCGCGGGGACGCGGTCGCCGGCGCCATCGGCGACGCCACGTGGGCCCGGCTCCGCGCCGAGGGCGCCGCCGAGACCGCCGACCTGGCCGTCGTCTGGCGCAGCCCGACGTACTTCCACTGCTGCTTCACGGCCCGGCCCGACCTGGACCGCGAGGCGGCCGGCCGCTGGCTGGAGCTCCTGCTGGACATGAGCTACGACGATCCGGCGATGCGGCACCCCATGGACCTGGAGGGGGTCAAGCGCTGGCTGCCGGGCGACAAGTCCGGGTACGCCGACCTGACGGCGGCGATGCGCCAGCAGGGGTACCTGAGCTGAACCGACGGCTCTGCGACGCCGGCGACCTGGAGCTGGGCGGCGGCCTCGAGGTGCTGCTGGCCGCGGTCCTGGACGCTGCGGCGCCCGGCCACGAGGTGGACGTGGCGGTCGCGTCCCGCTCGGCCGCGCTGGAGCTGCCGGGCTGGGCGCGGGTCGCCGGCCACCTGGTGGTGGAGGAGCGCCGGGAGGGCCCGCGCTGGCTGGTCCGGGTCCGCCGCGGGCCCGGCCGCCGCGTGCTCGCCGAGCCGCTGCCGCCCCCCGGGGCCCCGGCCCGGCTGCGCTCCGGCGAGTTCCGCACGGGCGACTGGCGCGCCCCCGCCGGGCCGCCGCCCGAGGCGGCGGACGCCACCGAGGGGCTCGTGCCGCTGGCGGCCGTCGCCGAGTCGGGCGCGCCCGCGTTCCGGTGGGCGCTCCACCGGCGCGACCAGGTCTGGGCCGACGACGTGGGCCGCCTGGTCGAGGGCGCGACGGGCGCGCAGTGGGACGCCTCGCGGGACGTGCCCTGGCGCGAGGCGGCGGGCCTGCCCGACCACCTGGAGCACGCGGTGTGCCAGGTGATGACGTACCTGGCCC
>VBJR01000298.1 GCA_005880175.1 Chloroflexota bacterium | reverse complement strand
TGCCGACCGGAGAACGGCGGTGGTCCACGCCCGACATCCTGGCGGTCGAGGAACGGCTGGTAGCCGGCGCACTCGGACGTCGGGACGAGGGCACCGCGATCGTGCCCGACGACGTGCTCCGCGACTCGCTGACCAGCAGCCTGCGGTTCCTGCCCACCCTCGGCGCCGACCAGTTGGAGATGGTGGCCAGGCTCGCCTCGTCGGGAGCCGGCGTCGAGTGCGTCGAGGCAGCACCGGGGACGGGCAAGACGACCGCGCTCGGCGTCTACGTGGCGGCGTGCCGCGCGGGCGGGATCTCCGTGGTGGGCTGCGCACCGAGCGCGCGGGCACGCGACGAGCTGAGGTTGGGAGCGCACGTCGATCGCTGCTACACGGTCGACAAGCTCCTTCTGGAGCTGCGCCGGTCGAGCCTGGAGCCGGGCTCCGTGGTGATCCTGGACGAGGCGAGCATGGCCGGCAGCCGGAAGCTGGAGCGGCTGCTCGCCATGGCGGAGGCGAGCGGGACGAAGGTGGTCCTGGTCGGCGACACGAAGCAGCTCTCCTCGGTGGACGCCGGGGGCGGGTTTCGGGGCCTGGTCGCGCGCCTGGGCGCCCACGTGCTCCTGGAGAACCGGCGCCAGGTCCAGCCGTGGGAGCGCGAGGCGCTGCGGAACCTTCGTGACGGTCGCGTCCGCCAGGCCATGACCGCGTACGCGGCGCACAACCGCCTGCACATGGGCGAGCATGGCGACCTGCTCGACCGGATGGTGGACGACTGGTGGGCGGCCCGCCCGCAGGGCGAGGCGGTCATGCAGGCGTCCCGATGGGCCGACGTGCTCGCCTTGAACGAGCGAGCTCGGGAGCGGATGGTCGGCGCCCGGCTGGTTGAGGCGGAGGGACTGGACGTGCGCGGCCAGACGATCGGCGTCGGCGACCAGGTGATGGTGCTCCGCAATGCCCCCACATTGGGCGTCATCAACGGCACGTGGGGAACGATCACGGACGTGGACCGCGAGCGAGGCGACCTCGTCATGCGAACGGCCGAGGCGGAACCGAGAACGGTTCGGCTGCCCGCCAGCTTCTGGTCCGCGAAGGGCCGTCGCCGGGTCGTGCTCGCCTACTGCCGGACCATCCACAAGGCGCAGGGCTCGACGTACCGCGGGTCGAGCTTCACCCTGGCCGGCGACGACACGATCCACTTCGAGGCGACGCACGTCGCGCTCAGCCGCGCCACCGTTGCCAACCATCTCTATTACAGCGGCGAACCGCAGCCTGACGAGGACCACCATTCCCCCGAGATTGCTGCGCCCGCGTTCGACGGCCTGGTGGCGGCGGTGGAGCGCTCACGCGCGCAGGTGATGGCGCTCGACCTGCTCGCGGGACAGATCGGCGCGCACGGTGGCGCCGCGCCCTCCGTCGGTGCGGCGGGCCAGGGCATTCGCCTGGCCGAGCTGCCGATGACCGAGAAGCAGGTCGCCGTGCTCGCCAGGCGCGATGCCCTGCCCGACCGGGACCTCACCTGGGTCCAGGCGTCCCTGCTCATCGATACCGCCCTCGGGACGCCACGTGGGACGCAGGCGACGAAGTGGCTGCGCGAGAAAGGCGTCAGCCGTGAGAACGCGGCGAACATCATCGAACGAGCCGAGCAGGAGCTGCGAACTCCTTCGCAGGACGCGGGCTCCGAAGCGGTCGAGGCCCGGCTGGAGACCCTGGAAGCGGCTGCGCCGCGCTCCAGCGGAGCGAGGTCGGAACTGGCGGTGCTGCGCCGCCAGGGCGCCGACTCGGCGGCCGATCGGATGCGCCGGCGGCGCCTGGCGTGGGCTCAACAGTCGCGACCGGCGGACGCGCCACGCGCCGCAGCGCCCGAGAATCCGTCGCGAAAAATCGCTCGCTGAGGCCGCCGATTTGGCGGCTGGCGCGCGCTTTCGCTCAGCCCGGCTGGCCGCGTGATCGGTCGAGCTGCTTGCGGAGCCGGCGCTCCTCTTCCTCTGCTTGCGTGATCAGCTCGCTGAGGCTGATGCCGAGCGCGTCGGCGATTCGACGCTGCATCTCCAGGCCGGGGTCGACGCCGCCCGACTCGATCCGAGAGACGTAGCCGCGGTCGATGTTCGACGCGTGCGCAAGCTGCGCCTGGCTCCAACCCTGCCGGTCGCGAAAGATGCGCACGGCCAGGCCGAAGGATCGCCGGATCTCGGACACGACGTGACCCTACCTCTGTTGTGAACTTCAGACGCCTGGAGATGGGCGAAACTACACCGAAGGTGTAGTATCACCCTATATTCACCTGGTCGCCCGGCGGCAACGATCTTGCCGGACCCGCCGCCGGGCTACTCCATAGGAGCTATGACATCATGCCGAACCTGCCCACGATGGCTCGCCTGGAGGAGCTGCGCCGGTCCCTGGAACGAACGGTGGAGGTGACGAGGGAACTGGCCAAGAACGGGACGCTGGTGCGCTTCGCCGAGGAGGACCCGGAGCGCTGGAACGTGCTCCTGGACTCCCTCTCGGCCGCTATGGAGCCCGGCGACATGGGCTCGGTCGTGCAGGTGCTGACCGCGCTCGGCGCGGCCCTGGAGGACTGATCGATGGCCACGGTGGTGCCGATCGAGCTGATCAGGCTGCGGAGCGCCACGGCGACGTACGTCGCGATCCTGTACGACACCCTGCCAGCGCTGGAAGCCCTGGTCGAGGACGAGCCCGACGCAGGGCCGGTGGCCCGGTTCCGCGACACCCTCGAAGCCGCGCTGGACGCTGCGGACGCACCTGGCACCCCGGCCGCGATCCTCACCACGCTGGGCCATCTGCTGGGCACCGCGCCTCCGACCGCGGGGGCTCCCGGACGCCCACGGCGTCCATCCTTCGCATCCATGATGCAAGTTCACCTGGGGGATGGGATAGCCGATGATGAAGACGACGAGAGGGACGATATGTGGTGGACAGACGGCGATGGCTGAGTCGCGATGAACGACACGCTGAAGGACGTGATTCTATGGGTGCGAGGCGCGGGCGATCATCGCCCGCCCTCCGCGCGACACGGAGGTATCCCAGTGGCCCCCCACCCCACGACGCCCGACTCGCACGACGGGTCGTCCCAGCCCGAGTCGTCCGCGATCCTGATGGCCACCGTCGACACCCTGCCCGAGCCATACCACGTGCTGGGCATGGTGGACGCGGTCCTGACCGGACCGCCTGGCATGGTGCCCACGTCCCGCCTCATGGACATCCTCGCGAACGAGGCCGTGGCGATGGGCGCGGACGGCGTAATCGGCATCAGGCTCACCCAGGTCGCGGTCCCGGTCGCCTCTCAGGCCGGCCCGTTCGGTCGCGTCACCGACCACTACGTGAACAGCGTGGTGACCACGGCCCTCGGCACGGCCATCCGCCTGCGGTCGTGACGCAAAGGCCGACATCGGTCGCGGACGGTCGGATTCAAGCCCTCCGCGTGAAGGCACACGGCGAGTACCTGCGCGTCCGCGCCGGCCTGCGGACGGCGACGATTAGGGCGCTCGCAGAGGCGGGCGCGGTCGGGAAGGTCGTGGACGCGTTCACGCGGGGCCGGATGCTCACCCAGGATCGGAGCACGGTCACGATCACCCAGACGCCCTGCTGCACGCCTGGCCACGCCTGAAGGGCTGGCTGGACGCCGACCGGGCGGGCACCTCGTCCGCCAGGACACAGCTGGGCGGCCGGTCACGCGCGCGACCTCAGCCCGACGGCACGCGACTTCATGGCCAAGTCCCGGCGGCACCAGCGCCGCGCCACCCGGCTTCGGCGCGGCGCCGTCGCCGCGCTGGCCATGCTGACGCTGCTGACGTCGGCGTCCGCCGTCTTCGCCTTCCAGCAGTACACGACGGTGGTCCAGCAGCGCGCCCGGACGATCAGCGACCTGGTCCTGGCGGAGGCCACCCAGCTCAGCAGCACCACCGAGATCGCCACCAGCCTCAATGCTCCGTTCGAGACGAACACCGCCAACCAATCGCTGGTCGCGCAACTCCACCGCTGGCGTGCCATCTGCAGCCGACCTCAAGACCCGGCTGATCGCCACCGAGAACGTCCCGCTGTCCGATCCTCTCGTCGGGCATCGTGGGCAGGTCTGGGGCCTGTCGTTCAGCCCGGACGGCCGCACCCTGTACAGCGGTGGCCTCGACAGGACGATCCGCCTCTGGAACGTGGGCGACCCGGCTCGCCCCACCGCCTCAGGTTTCCATGCGCTCCATGGCCGCAGCGTGGCGTCGGACTTCACCGATATCAGGGTGCCACCGCACACGAAGGTGTTGGTTTCCATGCGCTCCATGGCGCAGCGTGGCGTCGGACGCGGGAAGTAAACGCAACACGTAGCGGTCGACGTGCGTTTCCATGCGCTCCATGGCGCAGCGTGGCGTCGGACTGCGATGACGGGAGCGATCAGCGGCGCCCGATAGTTTCCATGCGCTCCATGGCGCAGCGTGGCGTCGGACACCGCCACCGAGATGCTCGCATCCATGGAGAATGCAGCGTTTCCATGCGCTCCATGGCGCAGCGTGGCGTCGGACTGGGGATCGCGAGTGAGTCGGTCTCGCAGGTGATCGCGTTGTTTCCATGCGCTCCATGGCGCAGCGTGGCGTCGGACCGTCTGGTCAGCTCTCGAAACATCGGCGTCTCGAGGTTTCCATGCGCTCCATGGCGCAGCGTGGCGTCGGACCGCGATGGTATCCCTGGCATCGCTTGTGGCGGCTCGTTTCCATGCGCTCCATGGCGCAGCGTGGCGTCGGACTCGCCGGAGCTGTGCTGATCTGGTTCTGGCACACGGGGAACGTTTCCATGCGCTCCATGGCGCAGCGTGGCGTCGGACCCTTGCACTCGGCCGACCGTCGCCGGGAACATGACACCGCTCAGGGGCATTGGCTGAACTCGAAATCGGCCCATTGCTGGTCAAGATGGACGACTGCCTGGCCCTGACGTGCTGCGTTGTTGCCCGTCCGCGGCGGGAGTGCCGCACGTCCCAGGTGCTCGAACGCGATCTCATGGCTGTGCGCACCCCTCGCCGTGTTCGGCTCCCGCGTCCGCCACCGCCCCCTCATCCGATCTCGCGTCCCTGTGCACCCCGACCCCCACCCCGGACTCGAGTGCCTCCAGCGGCACCCACCACCGCCATCCGCATCGCCACGCGACCAGGTGCTCCTCCTTTGGGTTCGTCTTCGCGCTCCTGGCGATGCGGCGCAGCACCTCGTCCTCGTCGATCCCGATACCACGCGCGACCTCATCGACCGTCAGCAGTTCGTCCACCTGCATTGCCAGGCGTGCCGCTGCCGCCCGTATATCCAGCACCGGCCGGGTCCGGACGAAAACCCTCCGGCCCAGGGATTCCTCAGAGACCGCCTGCAGCATCTCCGCCACTGTCGGGTGGACGTGCGCCGCATTCTCCAGGACTGTGCGCTCCAGCTCCCTCATGGCGAAGCCCTTGCCCGCGGCGGGGCCGACGTCGCTCCTGAACTGCTGTCCACCTCCTTGTGCTGGTGAGGCTGGTTCTCGCAGTCGACCAGGATGTAAAAGATGGTGGTGGTCGGGTACAGTTCGTGCAGAAGCTTCCACCGGTCGCCGATCTGTTCCTGGCCGCCTCCCAGCACCACGTGCACGCCGGCCGCCTCCGGGCCCTCCCCGAACAGGCTTCGCCATGCTGCCCGCACGTAGGTACGATCATCCTTGCCCTCGACGATGATCGGCACCGTTCCCGTCAGGAACAGGTCGGACGGCCGGAGCCCGCTGTCCTCCGCGAGCTCTTGCACCATCGCCAGACGGTCGCCGGTCGGGAGTGGGAGCAGCCTGGCTCGCCGGCCAGACTCGTCGTCGGCGGCCCAGCACTTCACGACCTGCACGTCTGCGGCCGGCAGGTCGAGGAACGCGGGCGAGTGCGTCGCCATCACCACGCCCGATCGGCTGTCCGTCAGCTCGTCATGGAGCCAGCGCGCGACCTCCACCTGAGCGGTCGGATGGAGGTGGCGCTCGGGCTCGTCGATCAGGTAGAGGCGCCAGTCGTGCAGCGGCCGCCGCTCGAACTCGATCGTCAGCTCGCCGTCGCGGGGACTCATCACACGACTCACGAGCAGGCGTCGCGACTGCTCGTACAGGGCCGCCAGCAGCCACGGCCGGACACCGGACGCGAGCTGCTCGAAGTCGTGAGCCGGAGTCCCCTCCGGACAGGCTTCTCCTCCCGGACCAGCGGGCGGGTGAACCGATCGTCCAGCTCCGAGGTGTCGATGCAGATGACGACCTCCCGGTAGCGCCGCCTGATGAACGCGGGGAGCAGCTTGTACGTGCCCGCCGCCAGCTCGTCAAGGGCGTCGCGGACCCACCGGGCCACGGCCTCCCCACGCCCTGAGAAGGGGCGAAGATCCGACTCCTCCCAACCGGGCGGCTCCCGCAGCAGCCGGAAGGCCAAGTCCCGCAGGTAGCCGGTCACGATCTGGTGTGCGGTCGTGCGGTCTCCCAGGTCCAGCCGGATGCAGTGCACGCGGGGAAGGACTTCACGGTCCGTCTCGCCAAGCACCAGCGAGCACTCGGCGTCGTACACGACGTACCGGTGGACACGTTCGTCCTCCACGGCAAGAGGCCGCCCGCCCGCAGGCGGGCGGTGGCCCCGAAAGACGTACGCACCCTCGGGCGCCGGCTGCATCGCCCCGGGGGTCGGCAGCCATCCGACGCACGCGCTGCCCTCGCCGACGTTCGCCCGGCCGGTCAGGAGCTGCTCGACAGCGTCGAGAAGGGTGCTCTTGCCGGTGTCGTTCTGGCCGACGAGCACGGTGAAGCGGCTCAGCGGGACCCACTCCCGCCTGAGCAGCCGGTGATCCCAGACGTAGACGCGCTCGATGTCGCCGAAGCTCACAGCGGATCGGCATCGCGCGGACGGCCGTCGCGGTCGCGCTTCGCGAACGTGCCGAACCACTCATACGACCGGTGGGGAAGGTCCTCGGGCCCGGGCGGGTACCGGACCCGCGTGCCGGCCTGAACGGCCCGAAGGTCGAGCATCGTGAGCAGGGCGTCCAGGTCGGGCCGGGACGAGACCAGGTCGTACTCGCGCACCGCCGCTTCCACGCCAGGTTCGAGGTCCAGCGGCGACTCGCCGGCGGCGGTCAGCGATCGGTATCGTTCCGTCGACAAGCTGGTTGCCTCCACGATCCGGACGCGGGCGGAGCCCAGGCCCAGCGGCTTGCCGCCGCCGATCCGATGTGCCAGTTCGGCGCCCGTCCGGCCCAGCCGCCGCACCAGCCGCTCCGGCTCCAGCGTCAGGACGAGGAGGCCCAGGTCGGCAGCGGTCAGGCCCTCGAAACGCACCTCGAAGCGGAGCCGCGTCCCGGTCGGTATCAGCTCGACGGCCCGAAGCTGCTTCGCCGGATGGTGCGACGAGTTCAGGATGTCCTGCCGCTGAACCCCATCGAGGGCCACCGACTCCTCCGTGGTGCCCGGCTGGTGCCAGTAGAGCTTCCGCCCCCGCAGCCGGGCGGCCGTGCTGCCGAACCACGAGGCGTCGGGCGCTCCGGGCCGTCTCGGGTCCCACAGGTAGAACGTCTGCGCGGACGGTCTGGGCGCGCCCGCCGGCGGCAGCACCACCGGCCTCCGGCGCGGGACCGGGGCGTCCGACCGGGCCGGGCCGAAGCCGACGAGGCCCCGCCAGCCGCTGCTCTGCCACCGTTCCGCGTCCCGCCACGTCAGCCCGAACATCCGGCAGGCCGCGCAGACGGTCTCTCCCCCACCGCACGGGAGCAGGCTGGGCCCCGGCTCGCGAGCGAGCAGGTCGCCGGCGGACGGCTCCCACATCTCCCGGAACAGGGACACGGGGCCGAGCGAGACCACGGCGCCGCGGTCGTCGACCCGGTACCACACCGCACGGCGCTCCCCGTCCGCCATCTCCGCCAACTTCTGGCGTCGACGCCGCCGGCCATCGCCAACCCCGATGAACTGGGGCTTGCCGTCGTCTTCGGAGATCTGCTGCTCGTGCGCCAGGTCCGACGCATCGACCAGCCCTGGACTGACCGCCAGCGGCGCCCTGCCGCTCGGGACGAAGAGACGCTGCCAGCGCTTGGTCGATTCCTTGGGCACCTCGGCGATCACGACCGTGCCGTCGTACCGCCGGCCCGACGGCGACTCGTACAGCATCCCCCGCCCCCGGGGCAGAGCCTGCACGCTGCGCCGCTCACCGGTTGCCCAACCCGGGTGGTCCCCGATCCGGATGTCGGTGGCCGGCTCCACGAAGAACTCCTCCTCGGAGCGCCGGAAGAGGAAGCCGGGCCGCGACGGCCGGATCGGACGCCACGAATAGCGCTTCTCCTTATCGAAGACGGAGAAGCACGACTCCGACAGCGCCTCCAGCACGGTCCGAAACGCCCCCTTGAGCGAGGAGCCGGGAATCCAGACGTGGCCGGCCTCGTCGCGGCGCGGCCGCCAGCGCGGGATGTCGCTCAGCTCAAGCCGGTCGCCCTCGGCCAGGTCGTCCGGATCGTTCGACGTCATCGGCGACACGCTGGCCGGCGTCAGGAGCTCCAGCTCCACGAGGAGCCGGCCAGTCCGCCCACCCACGACCAGGTGGGCGTCCTCCGGAAGCGAGTCGCGCCTGCAGGTGTGCAGGGGGACGAAGTTGTAGGGGTTGACGAAGCCCTGCCCCGATGCCCCCGGGCTATCCCCCATCGTCGCCATCCCGGCCCTCCCACGGCGCCACGCGCAGGTAGCGCGTCCACACGACGGACTCCCCGTCCTCGTACTCGCGGACCTGGATCTCCAGCGCCGGATGGCCGCTGAGCGACCGCGGCAGCACCGGCTCCCTGGGAAGCCGGAGGTCGTCGCGGTGCCAGAGCAGCAGCCGGGGCGGCCGGTCCGGACGGTGCCGGATCTCCTTCCAGGACCCGGCGCCGCGCAGCTCCTCGGCGCCGGCCGGCGGGTCGGCGGGCGCGTTCCCGACCAGCACGATCGAGGCGTCCTCGCCCTCGCAGCGCCACAGCACCTCCCACTCCGGGCAGAAGGCACGGCCCCACGACCAGCGGCCCGGGATGTCGTCCACCCGGAGGTCGGGGCGGTCCATGAGCGCCATCGCCTGCTGCCCGCCGACCGCCACGTGGCCGACGTCGGGCAGCAGGTCGCGGACGATCTCGCCCACCTCGGTCCGGGACACCCGCCAGGACAGCGCCCTCACCTCTCCGCCCCGGCGTGCTGGCGAGCCAGCTCGGCCACCGCCTCCATCCCCGACTGCAGAACCGCGACCGCCGCGGGCGGCAGGCCGTCGGGGAAGCCGGCCGGCTTCAGGTCGATGTGGCCGCGCCGCCACGGACCGGCGTCCTCGCCACACAGGCTGTCGAGCGGACCGCCCGGGACGCCCAGCACCTCGATCTCGGTGACGTGGCCCTCGACCGCGCCGTACCCTCGCGAGCCGCCGTGGCCCACCGGCACCCAGCCATCGCACAGGTCGCGCAGCGCCAGCAGCAGCAGGGCCAGCTCCCAGGTCTCCGGCCGCTCGATGTCGACGTGGAAGGCTGCGCCGACGTGCGTGCGCGGCGCGGCATCGAACTTGCGGGCGTCGGCGGCGCCGCCCGTGAAGCGATCGATGGCGACGTGGTCCAGCACGAGCCGGTCGCCCGGGTCGGTGAGGTCCGTCTCCTCTACGCGCACCCGCCCGCCCAACTCGGTGTGGCCGAAGAGGCGACAGACGGGGCAGCTTCGCGCCCGCACGTCGGCGGCCGCCGCCGGACCGCCGGCCGTCCGCTCGGCCGGGCCGGCGCCCTCCATCCTGGAGTGAGCGTCGGCCAGCCGGCGGCCGCAGGCGCGCAGGTCACGGCGGGCGGCGGCACGGGAGTCCAGAGGGGTGGCGTCCTCGAGGGGGCCGCTCTCGTTGGGATCGCAGGCCGCCGGGACGCCTCCGAGCGTGCGGACGATCCTGGCCGCCCGGCCCCGCACCAGCCCGCGCAGCGTCGAGCCGGGCAGGATTGGCACTGCACCTTCCGGGCGGCCGCGCGTGATGTGCTCCAGGTCCAGGTCGGAGGTGCTGGTGGGCAGCGGCACGTTCCCGCCGACCAGCAGCGGCGAGGCGAAGCGCAGCTCGGTTCTCACCCGGACGTGGCCGGGCCACGAGCCGTCGCCAGCCGCCCGACCGCCCAGGCGGGGCGGCACGCCGACTAGCGAGATCGCGGCCCTGACACCGCCCGCATCGCCCCTCGCCGGCCGTGCGCCGGCCGGCTCGGGGACGCCCCCGAGCGGGGCCCCGCCTGGAGTGAGCCGGTCCTCACCGTCCGGCCGGGCCCGCAGCCAGGCGCGCAGCGTCTCCCGGTCGGCCAGGTCCAGCTCACGCGCCCGCAGCTCCTCCAGGCGGAAGCGACCCAGACCGGTTCCAGAGCGCGCCCCCAGCGCACCCCGGCCGTCCGACCACTCCCACAACGCCAGGGCCAGCAGGTCGCGGCGCCGGCTGACGGTCTCCAGGTCGCCATCCAGGTCGAGCTCCAGTCGGACCTGGAAGCGGGGTCGGCCGTCGGCGATCTCCAGGTCGTACTTCAGCCGGCGTCGGGCGGCACCGCTCCACGCGTCGATCCCCACGCCGTCGCGGACGCGCACGTCCATACTCGACAGGGGCTCGGCGTCGTGGACGCCGAGCCGGCTGGGCCGGCCCTCGCGCTCGTCCAGCGGCGTGCCGAGCAGCTCCTCCACGCCGCCGGTCCACGCCTCGTCCAGGTGTGGCGCCAGCCTGCTCAGCAGGCCGCGCAGGCAGCCGGCGATCGAGGTGCCGGGCAGGGCGGGCCGGTCGCCGGCATCGCGGAGCAGCGGCCGGTCGCTCTGCGGTCCGCCCTCGAGACCGCCGACCGCGAATGGCGCATCGAACGCCAGCACGGCGTCAACGACAAGACGCTTCCTCATCGATCCGGCCCCGGCTTCCGGCGCAGCCGGCGGACACCGTCGGCCACGAGACGGCGGAACGTGTCGAGCGCGATCTCCTGGTCGGCCACGCCGCGCAGCCGGGCCCACCAGTCGCACAGTTCGACCACCCCGTTACGGGCTGCCCACGGCCGCGCCTTCGCCCAGGCGAGGTACCTGTCGACCTCCTCCGCAGTCGTGACAGCCAGAGCGGCTCGCAGCAGCCGCTCGGCGTGCTGCAGCTCGAAGCGGCCCATCGGCGCCTCGCCCACGGTGTCCGCGACGCGGCCCGCGGCCAGCTCCCGCTCCCGGGCCGCCAGCGCCCTCTCAGCCCACCCGGTCACGACGCCGTCTCCGCCAGGTGGGAGGGGTCGCAGAACACCACGTCGCCGAAGCCCTCCGGCCGCCGGAAGCCGATGCCCGCCGCCTCCAGCTCGGCCAGACGGTCGCGCAGGCTGGCACGCAGGCCGGGGTCCAGCTCCAGGCGTGCGGCGCTTCCCTCCACGAGCATCAGCTCGACGGGCTTGGGTAGGCCAGCCGCCGCGTGCCAGCCGCCGGTGCGCCGGGTGCGCACCACCTGGTGAGTGATCTGCATCTCGTCAGTCGGCGGCCGATCCGGAAGCAGCAGGCGCGCCACTTCGTCGTGGCCGAACTGTGACAGGGGCCGCAGCCAGCCGTCGGCGAGCACGAGCGGGCTGAGCGCGGTCACGGTCAGGACGTTGTCCGGCCAGGCGGCCAGGCGCTCGTCGAGCGTCGGCGAGGGCCTCGACTCCGGTCCGCCGATCACCACGTCGAGCAGGCCGCCGGTGCTGCGGTCGGCGCCCACCGCGAGGTCGTGCTGAGAGCCGCTGCCCACCCACCGCTCGAACGCCTCGGCCGCGTCGTCGCGGACCCGTACGTATCCGGGCTCGAAGCGCAGGTTTTCGGCGAGCTCCTCCTGCGAGTACAGCATGCCTCGGGCCGCCGTCCCCCCGGCCGCCACGGCCGTGCGGGTGCGAACGTGACGGCTCGCCCGCCGCGGCTCGGGCCTGTCCGCCTCCAGGACTCCGCCGCACACCGCGCACCGATTGGCGGCGTCGGGCGTGCGCAGGTGGTCCACCCGGGGATGCTCGTGGTCCCGCTTGCAGCACAGTCGGGACAGCGGCACGGGCCGGGTCAGCCAGAGGAAGGGGAAGCGCACCGCTCCCGACTCGAACACCAGGTGGAACTCGGGGTCCGTCACCGGGGCGGGCGGCCCACCCCGCCGCAGCAGCCCCCGGCTTCGGAGGGACTCCGCCGCCAGCGCTCCGCGCAGGGCCGACCCGGTAACCCCGGGCCACGTGAGGGCGCGGTTCCGCGACTCCTCGCCGGTGCTCATCGCCAGCGGCTCACGGCTGAACGCGATCACCTGGTGCCAGCGCCAGATCACCGCAGCAGCTCCGGTCGGGCAACCAGCAGGTCCACCCAGGTGTCGTGGTCCCGGCCTCCCACCGCTCCGTCCAGCCAGGCGCGGCAGCGGCCGTATCCGCGCCGCCGGCGAGGTCCCAGCGACTCCAGCGCGCCCACGGTCCCGACCAGCAGCGCCACCTCGGCCTCAATCCCGTCCCCGCCGTCATCCCAGCGGACGATGCCGGCGCGCAGCCGGGTGCCGGCGCGGCCCGCCTCCAGCGTGAACAGCAGGTCCTCGCCCACCCGGCGGGACCAGGGATCGACGGCGTTGTGGGCGATCGGCCGGCGGGCCGCCTCGCGCAGCACGCGCAGCTCGTCGTCGGTCCGGGCAGGCAGGTCCATGATGGCGGGGCCGAAGCGCCATTCGGGCTCGACCCGCGGCGAACCGAAGACGCGGCCAACGTCGAGCGGGCCGACCTCCGGCTCCTGGCGCGCCGCCGCCAGCCGGCCGTCGCAGCGGCGGCCGCCCAGGAGGTCGACCAGCTCCTCGGCGCGCTCCCGCAGCCGTCGCTTGAGGTGGCTGGCCGGCACCAGCACCTGGCCGTCCGCGTCGGCCCAGGTCTCGTCGTCCACCGCGCCGGGGCGGGGACCGCCCGTCCCCACCCGCCAGCGGCTCTCCATCTCGATGACGACGGGCAGCACGAGCGTCACAGGATCTCCGCCAGCGCCAGGGCGTCGGGGATCGGGGTGGCGATACGCCGCGTCTCCTGGTCGACGATCCACGGCGCGCTGGGGCCCGGGGCGTAACCGGTGGGCGGCGCGGCTGCCCGTCTCAGCGTCTCGCGCAGCCTCGGCGCAAGCGGCTGGAGGATGAGCTCGTACTCGACGGTGGCGCGAGGGTCCTCCAGCTCCGTCAGGACCTGGGATACCCGCTTCAACCGCGACCAGGGCGGATGCTCCGCAGCGATCGCCTTCGCGTGTTCCACCAGTCGTCCGGCGTCGAGCTGCGCGCTCGGGTCGTCCACGAGGTAGGCACCGACGCCGAGCTGCCGGTCGCGGACCCGCAGCGGCTCCACGTCCTCGGTGCCGTGGAGGATGGCGAACCCGATCGCGGACGCGTCGCCAGCCCGGCGCGCCAGGGCCTTCGCTCGCCTCTGGAGCTGGTGCGCCCGCTCGTCGAGCACGCCGAAGGGCGTGGTCGCGTGCGCGATCACCACGCCGATGCCAGTGCGCACGCCGGCACGCCGGCCGAACTCGCGGGCGAACTCCACGGCCATCGGCATCGCCAGCCGGGCCGTGCAGAAGAGCAGGACATCGTCGCCGCCGGCGACGACCGGCAGCAGGGTGGCGGCGCGGGCGTCGCAGCGATCGGCGGCTGCGACGAGCGCGTCGCGGGTGGCGGCGTCCAGCCGGGTGGCGAATGCGCGGTAGTGGTCCAGAGTGGGGAGATCGCGCACCAGCTCGCCCACCCGGTTGCCGTCCGCCGCCAGGTAGCCGACGTAGCCGCGGGGGCGGCCCTGGGCGAGGTCCTCGATGAGGCGCGCCGGCCGGCTCGGGTGCTCGGGATCGGCGACCCGGTCCCCCAGCCTCTTGAACAGATCGCCAATGGTGGTTCGATACTGCTCGGGCACGTCCCGATCGCGCAGCCGCTTGTGCGCGCTGAAGCGGGCGCGGCACTCCACGCAGGCGCGAAGTGGAGGCTCCTCCCCCTGTTGCGGAAGCAGCCCACGGGCCGGCCGTACCCGGCAGGCGTCGCAGGGCAGGACGAAGGGGATGTCGGGGGGCGGCTCGCCTGGATCGGACGCGTCGGCGAGCCGGGCCAGGGCCTCCTCCCGCGAGACGCCGAAGCGCGCGGGGTCGAGCGGCGCCCACGCCGCGCGGAACTGCGCTCCCGGCGCCTGGAGCGCGTAGCTGAGACGGAGCGCTCGCGTCCGGGCCTCGGCCTCGTCTGCGGCGACCGGGCCCAGGACCATGCCTCCGCCGGCAATGGCCTGGGGGCCGAGGATCGCCCTCGCACCGTTCTCCTGCTCGACGAGGAGGGCCGAGCCGCCGCGGATCTGCTGCAGCCGCGACGAGGCGAGGATGAAGCGCTGCACCCGGTCCACGCCGCCGACGACCAGGGCCTGCTCGGGAGCCGGAGTGGTCACCAGCCCAGCTCCTCGAACAGCGCCGTCCGTCCGAGGTTCTTGATCTGCCAGTCGGCCGGGCCGCCCACCAGCACCAGCTCGCCGACCTCCCACCGCGCGCGATCACTCTCGACCCGACCCCTGGCGACGGCCGCGAACAGGAACGCCACCGCCGTGCTCAGCGCGGGCGTGCCCCCCTGGCCCGCGATGGCGACGTACGGAACCGACCGGTCCGTCGCGCCGCCCACGAGGCCGACCAGCGGCCGGAGCGCCTCACAGACATCCATGATCAGGATCGGGTTGGCCTTGACCGGGAACAGCACGACCTTGCGCACGGCCTGCTCCGGCCGCGCCTCCAGCACCTGCTTGATGAGCTCGCCCAGTACGACGGTGTCGCCGGGCCGGAACTGCGCGTCCGGCTGGTCGCTGGTGACCAGGACCAGCGCGGGCGGGTGGCCGGGCTGGCGCTCGGCGACGTGCTTCAGGACCTTGTCGAGCAGGGGTAGCTCCACGCGCGCAGCGACGCCGGCCCGGTCGTCCTCACGCTGGAACCAGCTCAGGGCCCTGGCCGCGTAGCTGCGCAGGTCGAGGCCTCCTCCGTCGCCGAGGATGGGGTGCGGGCAGCGGTAGTGCTCCAACTTCGGCGGTGTTCCCCTGACGGCCGTCGAGGGCAGGGTGCGCACGTCGCGCTGACCCACGCTGACGATGACGACGTCGAAGGGGCGGCAGACTTCCTGGTTCATCCAGCCGCGCGCAGATCCAGGAAGCGGCCGGGGGGACGAGGCGGAGGAGGCGGCGGCGGCGATCCGACGCCGAGCGATGAGCCATACACCGTGAGGCCGCAGTTTGACAGAGCGGAACGCCGGCTGCCAAGCGGGCCCAGCGGCCCGGCGCCTGTCCAGTAACCTGTTCGTCCATGGCCCGAAGGGGTGGGTGATGCCCGTCCGGTGCGCAGTCCCGCTGCACGTGGAGCGGCCGGAGCTGGTCGAGCCACTCCACGTCCACGCGCTGGTCTGCGAGTGCCTGGAACGCGACCAGGCGCCGACCCACCACCATGCCGGCGCGAAGCCGTTCGCTACCAGCCCCCTGCGGACGCACGACGACGGCCTGGTGGCCTTCGAGGTTGGCCTGCTCGATGACGACCTGGAGGAGCGCCTGGTGGGCGCCATCCGGCCGCGAGGCGGCCGGCTGCGGCTGGGACGCCAGGTGGCGCACGTCGTCGGCCCGCCCGAGTCGATGCGGCGGGCTACGTGGGAGGAGCTGGCCCGGAGGGCGGTCCCGAGACGCGAGTACCGCTTCGACTTCGTGACCCCCACCGCGTTCCGAAGCGGCCAGACTAGCGTGCCCCTGCCGCTGCCGAAGCTGATCTTCGGCCACTACCGCTCCCGCTGGCACGCCTTCGGCCCACCCGAGCTGCGGCCAGACGTCGCGTTCGACGAGCTGGACCTGGCCGTGGTCGACTTCGACATCGCAGCGAGCCGCTACCCGATGAGCAGGCGCGAGCAGATCGGGTTCACCGGTCAGGTGACGCTCTCGCTCCGGCCCACCCATCGGACGGTGCATGTGGCCCTGGACGCACTGGCCGGCATCGCGGACTACTCGGGCACGGGGTCGAGCACCCCGCAGGGCATGGGTGTGACGCGCTACCTTGGGGGCGCGCTCCTTCGGACCGGAGGGGGGCCAACCGTTCTTTTACAAGAAATGGCGGGGGGTTGACCCCCCTACCCCGAGTTGGGCGACTCGCCGAAGCCCAGGGTGGAGGCGCTCGAAACGGGCCAGATCGGCCCGCCGCCGAATACGTCGCTGCGGCTGCAACGCCAGAACCGCGAAGGCGCGGATTGAAACCATGGTGTGGATCGCTAACTCCGCTTGATTCCGGGTTGCTGCAACGCCAGAACCGCGAAGGCGCGGATTGAAACAGGATTCCAGCTACGACGCTGGCCTTCCAACCAATGCGCTGCAACGCCAGAACCGCGAAGGCGCGGATTGAAACTCGGAACTCGGATCTCGGGGTGGGGGAAGGGGGTGGCTGCAACGCCAGAACCGCGAAGGCGCGGATTGAAACTCGAGTGAGAGGCGGATGCCCTCGACGGTCACCGCGGCTGCAACGCCAGAACCGCGAAGGCGCGGATTGAAACTGACATCTTCGGTCGGCCGGCGCGACGTCGCGCCGCGCTGCAACGCCAGAACCGCGAAGGCGCGGATTGAAACACGGCGCAGTACGGCACGGTCATGAGGCCTGCGAAGCTGCAACGCCAGAACCGCGAAGGCGCGGATTGAAACCACACGGTCCAGGTGTTCAGGGTGCCGCTGGGCTGCAACGCCGTTGAGGGCTGCAACGCCAGAACCGCGAAGGCGCGGATTGAAACGGGCTGCGCGAGCCGCTGCACCGCACCGCGGGCCGGCTGCAACGCCAGAACCGCGAAGGCGCGGATTGAAACCCGGGGAATGGGGCTCGCCCGGTAGGGCGGCGGCCGGCTGCAACGCCAGAACCGCGAAGGCGCGGATTGAAACGGTGTGGCGGCAGTACGCCTCTTCGTTCTGGGACGAGCTGCAACGCCAGAACCGCGAAGGCGCGGATTGAAACATGAAGTAGTTGAACTCGGTGTAGTCATCGGGCACGGCTGCAACGCCAGAACCGCGAAGGCGCGGATTGAAACCTCCCCGAGAGCAGGGTCACACTGGCGATGAGGTCCGGCTGCAACGCCAGAACCGCGAAGGCGCGGATTGAAACATGCGGACCTGGGCGACCGCCTCCTCGACGCTCAGCGGCAACGCCAGAACCGCGAAGGCGCGGATTGAAACCACACGGTCCAGGTGTTCAGGGTGCCGCTGGGCTGCAACGCCAGAACCGCGAAGGCGCGGATTGAAACGTCGTACGTGAGCCACAGTCCGACGCTGGATGTCAGCTGCAACGCCAGAACCGCGAAGGCGCGGATTGAAACCCCGGGATCTGCTGGGCGATGCTGGCTCCGTCGTGCTGCAACGCCAGAACCGCGAAGGCGCGGATGGAAACTGATGCGCGGATGGAAGGGCGGGGAGCGGATCCTGGGTTGCAACGCCAGAACCGCGAAGGCGCGGATTGAAACTAGTTGAAAGCCCACTCGCTGACGAGCTCCTCGAGAGCTGCAAACGCCACAACCGCGAAGGCGCGGATTTGCAATAGGCCGAGGCGCAATCGGGCAGGCGTCTGCCATGGCTTCGCCACACCTTCAGGGGTCATCCGACACGTCCAGCCCCAGCTCCGCAAGCCGCCGGCCATCCCCCGCCCCAGACATCGGCGCGGCGTCGTCTGCCGCGCCCAGCTATCTGGCCGAGCTCAGGTTCGGCGCACGCCAGTGGCCAGCGAGATTTCGCTTGTTGAGTACAATAGCGGCATGGACACGGGCGGTCCGAAGAGGAATCGGGAACCCAGGGTACGCGACAACCCGATGGCCCTCATGGCTCACCAGGTCATGGTCGACGCGGAGCGGGCCCTCAAGCGGGCGGACGCTCTCGCGGCCGCCATGGAGCCGCACCTCCTCAAGCGGATCAAGAACAGCGCGATCTACGGGTACACCAACGACCGCGAGGACCGGAACGTCCCTCCCGGCGACGTGCTGCTGGCGGCTGCCCTCGTCTCCGGCATCTCGCTCGACGAGAAGCTGGGCCTCGTCCGACAGCAGAACGAGATGGGTGCGATGCGGGCTCAGATGGCGGAGATGAGCGAGCAGATCGCCGAGCTGCGTGCGGAGCTGGCGAGCCGCAACGGAGATCCCGCCCAGCGGCCTGACGCGGCGGCGGATCCGCTGGCGGCCGCCAGGGCCGAGCGTGCCGCGCAGCGCCGGGCCTGGGCCGAACAGTCTTCTCCGGCTGAGCGGCCCGCCTCACCGGCACCCGACGCGGGACGCGGCTCCGGCCGGCGGCCCTGACATCGCGCGTCATCACGAACGGCCGGTGGTCAGCTCCCGCACCGAGGCTCCCGCTTCTCCTGCCGCACCCGCGCATACCGCTGTAGCGCCTCCGAGCGCTGCTCCGGCAGTCCCACGGCCGCGAGGATCTCCAGCGCCCGCGTGAAGCACGCCTCGAACCGGTCCTGATCGCCCCGATCCGCCCAGACTTCGCCGAGCTGCTGGTAGCCCGTCGCGAGCGACTTCATCTCTCTGCGGCCCTCGGCCAGTTCGATCGCGTCCCCCGTCCAGCGCTCCGCCTCTACCAGCTCGCCCTGCTGACGCTTCAGGTCCCCCATCGTGAGCAGTGCGTGCGTCCTGCCGGCCTCGGCGCCGGCCGCCGCGAAGCGGTCCAGAGCTGTCCGGACCATGTCCTCGGCGCGGTCCCACTGGCCCACGCGGACGAGCAGCTCGCCGTAGTCGTTCTCCAGGCGTGCCAGGTTGAACGCGAACGTGCCGTGCATATCGTGGTGCACCTTGGCCAGGTTCACCGCCCGCTCGAAGTAGTCGAGGGCCTGCCGGGTCTCCCCGATGCGGGAGTAGCAGCACGCCAGGCCGTGATGGAGGTTGGCGAGCCGCGCGAAGTCCGGCACCGCACCAGCCACCGCGATGGCCTGCCGGTAGAACGTCAGCGCCTCCCGGACCTCCTCGCGCTGGAGCAGGTACGACCCGATGTGCTCCAGCATCCGGGCCTCGACGCTCGGATCTCGACCGGGCAGCGACCGATACCGAAGCAGGGCATCACGGCCGACGTCGACAGCGGCGGGGTCCTGGAGCAAGTAGAGCGCTCCAGACTCCCAGTCGCGTGCCTCGGCCGCCATCAAGTGCTCTCCGACCCGCGCCAGCTGCCCCCGCGCCAACCGCATGATCGACAGGCCCTCGATCGGCCCCGCTTCCAGGACGGCGCGACCCAGATAGAACCTCGCCACGGCCTGGGTCCTGGGCGTCACGTTCAGGTCGTCCAGCGTGGCTGTCGCGAGACGCTCCAGGTCATCCCAGCGACGTTCCGTTTCGAGGTCGCGCATGACCAGCTCTCGCGGGTCCTTGGGCCTGGCCTGCAGCGCGTACACGGAAACGCCTAACCGTTCGGCAAGCGCCTCGAGTGTCTCCGGCATCGGTCGGGCTTGACCCTGCTCGAACTGGTGCAGTGCCTGGCTCGTGACGATTCCGTCCGCGGCCTCCTTGAGCGTCAGCCCGGCGTCGAGCCGAGCCTGCCGGAGAACCGCACGGTTGATCGCCGTGCCTCGTGCGATCCGGCCCCGAGCGTCCCTGCGTTGTCGGCCCATGGTCCTGATGGGCGAGTCTAGCACCGCCTGTCAAGCGACTGTATAGTCGCGCTTGCTTGACAGACGGGCCGACCGCTCTTGGTCGGCCCGTCCGCTGTGACTGCGTCTACAAGCCGGGGCCTGCCTGGTCGGCCACAGGAGGGCTCAGCCCTGGCCCCCCCTGGTCGGCAAGCGCTGACACCCCGGACACGGCCAGCCCGAGCGCGGCAATGGCGAGAACGAGCAGCACGATCCGTGCGGATATTCGCATCGAAACCTCCCCAAGCGCGGCGGCCCCCGCCGTAGCCGGCGGCCGGCCCGCAATCTACGGCCGATTTGACGCAACTTTACAGTTCAAGTCGAAGCCTGGCGATTCTTCGTTGCTTGATCGCCAGGACGCCTCTACGGTCCTCCCTCGTGCTGAGCAACGACGGACAGGACCCTCGTCGAGCACGGGTGGTCAGCATCTCCGAAGCTACTTCGACACCTCCCCACCGCGCTCTGTGGGTGGGTGGGCAGATCGGCCTGCCCGCCCGCCCCGAGCCGGTCCTCGCACTCCACCTGGACGAGTCAGGAGACAGACGGCAGCTCCGGATCTCGATCGGCCCATACCGGGTGGCGGTGATAGAGATCCCGGGCCGCAGGCTGACAACGCAGGAGTGGCACGACATCCAGCTCGCGCGCCGCTCCTACACGACCATGTGGGGCGTCTCCGATCGGATGCTGTCCGGCGATCCGCTCGACGGTCGGGACTCGTCGCCGTACGACACCCACCACTACGTCGCCTGGATCAGGGAGCGTGACCATCCGGCAAGGCTGCTGACCATGCGCCGGGTCCGGCTGGACCCGGCATCGCTGACCCCCGAGCAGCGGGCCGACCCGGGCGATCTCCTGCTCGATGACATCCGGTTCTGGAGAGTCCACGTCGAAGGCACGTACGCCCCGCTCTGGGAGCCGCTCAAGGCCCTCGCGCGGCGGCTGCTCCCGAACGACGAGTTCGCCGAGTTCCGGATCTCCGTGATCGGGCGGCTGGCCACGTTCCCGTTTGGGGATCGCGCGCCGTCCGCGCTTCGCAGACCGGGAACCGTCGTCGCGTGGGCGGCGATCCAACTCCTCGCGACGCACGGCGACCCGAGCCCGCTCCTTGTCTCGACGATGCGTCCGGAGCTTCGCGACCGCGTGCTGCGTGTCTGCGACGCGGCCGGTGAGACGCTGACTCCCCCGTTCACGCTCACCGAGGAGATGCTCGGCCTGCCGGCTGGTTCGGTTGGGCTGGACAACAGGCTTCCGCTGGTCCGGGACTGGAAGCTGAGCGCTCCAGGCTTCTTCGTGGACAACGACGACGCGGCGCATGCGCTCGCTGAGCTGCTCCACGAGGGCCGGCTCACCGTGTCGGACCTGCGACCGGCGATCGTGTCGCTGCTCGACGGCGGGTCCGGCGAGCGGCGCCTCCTGGCGAGCGCGGCCGCGATCGAATCCGCCACCGATCACCGCAGGTTGGCGGCGGCGCTGACGCGCCCGCGCGCGTTCAAACATCTCATCCCGCTTCTCAGGGGATGCGAGCCGCTGTCGCGGATGTCGGCGGCCGAGTTCCAGGCCCGCCTGCTGTTCGAGACTGCGAACGGTCCGCTGTCTTGCACGGTGCTGCCCCACGCCTGGGCCGAAGGCGCATTGGCGCTGCTGGAAGCCGTCGCAGCGAGTCATCGGACCAGGAGGTGCTGAGAGCGCCATGAATTGGATCACAACCCGCTCCCTTGCGGCGACGCCGGCGCAAGCCGGCGTCGTCACCGTCCCGGCTCCTTCTCCCGACTTCCTGCCGGGCTCGACGCAGCTGAGCAACCTCGTCGCCGGAGTCGAGTACCTCGCCCTGCTGGTGCTCGTGGCCGCGATGGCCTGGTTCGCGGTCGAGTGGGCCATCGCCCAGCACACGAACAACCCGTATCACACGCAGTCGGGAAAGGTTGGCTTCATGCGTGCGGCCGGCGCCGCCGTCCTCGTCGGCTCCGCGAGCGCGCTGATCGACTTCTTCTTTCGGGTCGGAGGCCAGATCCGATGACCTGGGACAGCTACGGGCGGAGCGGCGGTCGCCGTCGCGGCGTCGTCCTGGTCGGAGCGCTGGCCATCGGTCTGGCCGCGGGCGCCGTACTCGAGCGGATCGCGGCGCCGCCGGCACGCAACCCGACACCGGCCTCTGCTCCAGCGACGACCACCGGGGTTCTCGGCGCTGGCCCGACTCGCGTGGTCGACGGCGTCCCGGTCGGGTACGCGCACACGGCACAGGGAGCCGCACAGGCTGCGGGGAACTACCTCGCGGTCCTGGGCGGACCGCTCGCGCTCAACCCGAGCCGGCTCCAGGCCGCCCTCGACCAGGTCGCCGACCCCGCCACACGCGCGAAGCTGGACGCGAGCACCCGGTCGAGCCTGCGGGCCGAGGACAGCCTTTGGGGCGTCCAGAGCGCCGCCGAACAGGGACGCCACGTGCTGCTGACGCAGACTCCCATCGCCTACCGCGTCGCCGCCTACACGACGGCCGAGGCCTCCGTCAGCGTCTGGCTGGTCACGACTGTCGGCGTGGAGAATCGCCAGCGCCTGGTCGCCTTCTTCGGGATCGGTACGGCGACGCTCGCCTGGTTGGACGGCGACTGGCGTCTGCGCGCGGTGGACGCCGGGAGCCAGGCCGGCGACGTGGTGCCCGCAGCCATGCAGACGCCCACCCCGACCGGCGGCGTGCCGGCGAAGCTCGATGGGTTCGTCCCCTATGGGGGCTAGGCGGCTCGGGGCGGCGCTCGTCCTCGTCGCCTGGGCCACCCTCTGGATGGCCGGGGTTGCGTATGCCGATCCCAGCCCGACGCCGTCGCCGAACCCGCAGCAGGCCTGCCAGCAGCTCGACCCGCTCAGCCCGGCCGGGTTCGGCGGCCGCTTCGGATGCGACCTTGCGACTGGCGGCCCCGCCGGCCCGGCCCAGGACGCGGCAAGCAGCGCCAGCCAGGCCGCTCAGCAAGCTGGCCAGGCGGCCGTGGACACGGCCGAGTCGAACTTCACGAACTGGCTTGCGACCGGCGCCGCATGGGTGACGGAGCGCGTGCTGTCAGTGGTGGCCGGCCCATCGACCACCCCCGACCTCAACCCGAGCCAGGCAGGGGCATTCGCGCACGTGTACGGGCGGGTCGTCGGGGTGGCGCTGTCCCTGTCCTTCCTGCTGGTCCTGCTCGGGATCATCGATGCCGTCCTCACGCAGCGCCCGGGCGGCCTGCGGCGGGTGGTCGTCGGCATCGCGGTCGCCGGCATCGGCCTGGGCGCTGTGCCGGCGGCCACGGCGATCCTGCTCCGCGCCTGAGCGGCCAGACGCCGACGATCACGCAGGGCCTCCAGACGACCATCCAGATCCTGAAGAACGGCGACGCCACGCAGACGGGAGGAGCCGCGTTCGCCTGGACCGCGTTCGGCGTGCTGGCCGGCGGGACGGTGCTCTGGTTGGAGCTGCTCACGCGGGAGAGCCTCGTCTTCCTCTTCCTGGGCGTGGCGCCGCTCGCCTGCGCGGCGGTGCAGTGGCCGCGGTTGGAGGGGGTGCTTCGCCAGGTGCTGTTCGCCGGGCTGGCGCTGATCCTGAGCAAGCTGGTGATCGCGGTCGCGCTCTCGGTCGGCTTCGCGCTCATGACCACGAGCGCGACCGGGCTGGAGACCCTGCTGGCCGGGATGTTCGTCCTGCTGCTGGCGGCGACGACTCCCTTCACGCTGGCCCGGGTGCTGCCGCTCGCGGCCGAGGAGCTCAGCCACGGCCACCAGGGACGCATGCGAGGAACCGCGGTGGCCGTCGCCGCTTCGACGACTCGCGCGATCACCGGCATCGCCACGGGTGCCGTCACCGGCGGTCTTGTACCAACGGGCATGGGCGCCGCTCAGACGGCGGCCTCCGCGGCCCCGGCCGGATCGGGCAGACGGCCCCGGCCGGAACAGAGCGGCCCGGGCCCATCGGCACAGATCGTCACCAGCGCCGAGAGCGCACAAGGTCCCGTGCCCGCCGCCGAACCGCCGTCGCGGCGAAGTGCCTCTCGCCCACGTCCGACACCTCCGAAGGGTTCCGGCCCTCCACGGGCGACGTAGGCCGTGCAGCAGCCCCGAGAGGACACCGGATACTGGTTCGGGCCGCTCGAACGCCGCGGCTGGATCTTCGGCGTTCGCGGCGCCCAGATCGCCATGATCGGCACCGGGCTCGGCGGGGCGGTCCTCTTCGTGGACCGTCCTGGACGTCGAAGGCCGTGGCGTCGACGAGTGGGCCGCCGCGGCGTCCGGCTACCTGCTGCGCCTGCTCTTCGCCGAGACCGAATGGAGGTCGGCATACCCGCTGCTCGGCCACCGATCCGACGACGAGCACGACGTCGCGGTGCCCCCGCCCACCCTGCGCCACCTCCACATCCTGGCGATCCGCACGAGCGGCCATCCGGTCGGCATCCTGTGCGACCGCCGGCTCGGCACCTACGCCTGCGTCCTGCACGTGCACGGCGCCGGCTTCCTGCTCGCCGACGACGCCGAACGGCAGCGGCGTCTCGACGCCTACGGCTCCGCCCTGGCATCCCTCTGCCGTGAGGGAAGCCCGGTCAGCCGGGTGCAGTGGCTGGAGCGTGCGCTCCCCGACGTCGGCGACGAACCGGCGCGCCAGCTCGTCGAAGAGGCGGTGGTCCCGCTCGACTCGGGGATCGTGAGCAGCTACCGCGCGCTGTTGGAGACCGGCCGACCGCTGCACACCGAGCACGAGGTGGTGATGGTGCTGCAGGTGTCGGAGGCTCGTGCCGGTCGCCTGATCCGCCGGGCGGGCGGCGGCCA
>VBJR01000297.1 GCA_005880175.1 Chloroflexota bacterium | reverse complement strand
CGTCCGGTGATCAGCCGCAGCGGACGATCCGCCGTGACGGGCTCGGCCGGCCCCCGATACGCGACCGCGACCAGCCGGGGCCTCCGGTCCGCGGTGTGGCAGCGGCCGTCCTCGTACCGCCGCGCCTGCGGCTGGCCGCCGGCCGGGTACGGCCAGTGCAGCGGCCCCTCCCGGGCCAGCGCGGCGTGCGAGAGCGCCGTCATGTCCAGGTCGCGACCGGCCGTCAGCCGGACGTGCTCGTCGAACACCTCCGCGGCGTCCCGCCAGGCGAACGCGGGGGCCGCGCCGAGCGCGGCGCCGGCGGCCGCGAAGATCGCCCAGTCCGGCCGCGCTTCGCCGGGCGGGTCCACGACCTGCCGCGCCAGCGCCACCCGCCGCTCGGAACTGGTCAGCGTGCCGGTCTTCTCGCCCCACGCGGCGGCTGGCAGCACGACGTGCGCCAGCTCGCTCGTGTCCGTGGGGTGCACCACGTCCTGGACGACCAGCAGCTCGAGCCGCCGCAGGGCGGCCGCGACCGCGTGTCCGTCGGGCAGCGAGGCGGCCGGGTTGCTGCACGCCACCCACAGGACCCGGACCCGCCGGTCGGCGATCGCCTCCACCAGCTCGACCGCGGTCAGGCCCCGGCCGGCCGGCAGCGGCCCCAGGCCCCAGTGGCGCTCCACCTCCGCCCGCCCGGCCGCGTCGTCCCAACCGCGGTGGCAGGCCAGCTCCGTGGCCATCCCCCCGACCTCGCGGCCGCCCATCGCGTTCGCCTGGCCCGTCAGCGAGAACGGGCCGGCGCCGGGCCGGCCGATCTGCCCGGTCAGCAGGTGCAGGTTGATCAGCGCGCTGACCCGGTCGGTGCCGTCGGCCGCCTGGTTCAGCCCCTGGCACCAGAGGGAGAGCGCGGCCGGCGAGCCCGCCAGGCGGCGCGCGGCGCGCCGGATCGCGAGCGCCGGCACCCCGCACAGAGCGGCCGCGGCCTCGGGCGCCATCGCCGCCGCCCGGGTTTCCGCGAGCCCGGCGCAGCGGCGGTCGACCGCCGGCTCGTCCACCAGGCGCTCGTCGAACAGCGCCCCGGCCATGCCCAGCAGGAACGGCACGTCCGTCCCCGGCCTGATCGCGAGATGCTCGTCGGCGGCCGCGGCGGTGGCGGTGCGCCGGGGATCGACGACGGTGAGGTGGGCCCGCGCCGCGCGCAGGCGGCCGAACAGCACGGGGTGCGTGTCCGCCAGGTTGCTGCCGGCGACCAGCACGTCGCGGGCGAGGTCCAGGTCCTCGTAGCAGCCGGGCGGTCCGTCGGCCCCGAACGCGCGCTTGTAGGCCGCCACCGTCGAGGCCATGCAGAGGCGCGAGTTGGTGTCCACGTTCGGCGTGCCGATCAGCCCCTTGCCCAGCTTGTTGGCGGCGTAGTAGTCCTCGGTCAGCAGCTGTCCCGAGAGGTACAGCGCGACCGCGCCCGGCCCGTGCTCCGCGGTCACCCGGCGGATGGTGCGGGCCACCCGCTCGATCGCCTCCGGCCAGCCGTCCCGGCGGAACGCCCGGTCGGGCGCCTCGCGGACGAGCGGGTGCAGCAGGCGGTCGCCCGTCCGCGCGGTGCCGGCGAGATGCTGGCCCTTGGCGCACAGACCGCCCCGGTTGGCGGGGTGCGCCGGGTCGCCGCGGACCGCCTGGATCCGGCCCCGGCGCACGTCCACGAGCAGGCCGCAGCCGACCCCGCAGTACGGACAGACCGACCGGACCTCGCTCACGGTTCCACCAGCAGAGGGCGGGGGTGGTCGTGAGCAAGGGCTCCGCCCGAGTGTGTGAGTCCCTCTTCCCCAGATCGCCCAGGCACGGTCTCCAGACGCGGAGCGATGCGCCGGAGGCGCCCCAAACGTCCCGGACAAGAGGGGGAGTTCTGGAAGAGGGGGCCTGCCCCCTCTTGCCCTGGGCGGGGGTGGTCGTGAGCAAGGGCTCCGCCCAAGTGTGTGAGTCCCTCTTCCCGAGATCGCCCGGGCACGGTCTCCAGACGCGGAGCGATGCGCCGGACCCGGGATCCCCACGAAATCGCGGTGGTGGGGTGCGGATTTCGTGGGGTGGAGTTCCGGAAGAGGGGGCCTGCCCCCTCTTGCCCTGGGTCGCTCACGGCTCCAGGACGACCGCGTCTCCCGCGATCCGGGCCGGGTAGCAGCGCACGCGCTCGGCGCAGTCGTCCACCTCCCCCGTGTCCAGGTTCACGCCGCGGAGGTGGAGCGGGCACGTGACGCGGGTGCCGCTGACGATGCCGTCGGCCAGGGATCCGCCGGCGTGCGGGCAGCGGGCGTCGATCGCCCGCGGCCCGGCGGCCGTCAGGAACAGCGCGATCTCGCGGCCGCCGGCGACCAGCAGCCGGCCCTCGTTCGGGCGCAGGCCGGCGAGCGGGACCGCGAGCATCACCGGGCGACCATCAGCGCCGGCTCGAACCGCGCCGGGTCGCCGGCGGGCACGGCCTGCCAGGGATCCCGCGCGTTCGCCCTGCTGCGCCGGAACCGTTCGAGCAGCTCGGCCCGCGCCTCCGCCGGCGCGTCCACGGTGGCGGCCCGGAACGCCTCGATCCCGACCCGGGGCACGAAGTGGTACATGCGCTCCAGGTACTCGGCCTCCTCGCGGTAGTGCTGGACCGCGATCGCCGACTCCTCCAGCGCGCGCTCCGCGGTCTCCACGGTGCAGAGCAGGTCGCCCTTGCGCACGGTCATGCCGGCGGCGCCCGCCACGTAGAGCTCCCAGCCGCCGGCGACCGCGACGATGCCCAGGTCCTTCACGGTCACCTCGGCGCAGTTGCGGGGGCACCCCGTGACGCCGAGCTTGAGCTTGTGCGGCGTGTACAGCCCCTCGAGCAGCGACTCCAGGCGCACCGCGAGGTCGGTCGAGTCCCCCACGCCGAACCGGCACCACTCGGTGCCCACGCACGACTTCACGGTGCGGACCGCCTTGGTGTACGCGTGTCCGGAGGGCATCCCGAGCGCCGCCCACACCGCGGGCAGGTCCTCCTTGCGCACGCCCAGCAGGTCGATCCGCTGGCCGCCCGTGATCTTGACCGCGCCGACGCCGAACCGCTCGGCCACGTCGGCGATGCGGCGCAGCTCGGCCGGGCTGGTCATCCCGCCCCGGATCCGCGGCACCACCGAGAACGTGCCGTCCCGCTGGATGTTGGCGTGGACGCGGTCGTTGACGTGCCGCGAGGCGGGCTCCTCGCGGTGCTCGCCGCACCACCAGGCGTCCAGGTAGTAGCTGAGCGCGGGCCGGCAGCGGTGGCAGCCGACGCCGTCGCCGAGCTGCTCCAGCACCTCCCCGACGGTGCGCAGCCCGAGCTCCAGCACCCGCCGGCGCAGGGCGGCCCGCGGCAGCGGGACGCAGCCGCAGACGTCGGGCGCGCCGGCGGGGGCGGCGGGCCGGCCCGCCCCGGCGATGCGGAGCAGTCCCTCGACCACCGGCGCGCACGAGCCGCACGAGCTGGAGGCGCGTGTGCGGCGGGCCACGCACTGGCGCGTCGCGCCGCCGCCCTCGGCGCGGATGGCGGCCAGGATGGTCGCCTTGGTCACGCCGTTGCACCCGCACACGGTCGCGTGGTCGGGCAGGTCGGCGCCGACCGCCGGCGTGGTCTCGGCGCCGACGCCGAGGAGGGCCATGCGGTCGCGGACGCGCTCGCCCCGGGCCAGCGCGTCGGCCAGCGCGGCCATCGGCCCGAGGTCGCCGACCAGCGCCACGCCGACCAGCGAGTCGTCGCGCAGGACCAGCTTCTTGTAGACGCCGCCGCCGTCGTCCCGCAGCAGGACCTCGCGGTCGCCGGCCTCGGGCACTGTCCGGCCGCCGGCGAACAGGTCCACGCCCGCGACCTTGAGCCGCGTGGCGGTCACGAGCGGCCGGAACGCGGCCGTGCGGTCGCCGCCCAGGCGCTCCGCCAGCACGGCGGCCTGCCGGTACAGCGGGGCGACGAGGCCGTAGACCGTCCCGTCGTGCTCGCTGCACTCGCCGACCGCGTAGATGCCGGCCGCCGAGGTGGCGAGCCCGTCGTCCACCCGGATGCCGCGACCCACGTCCAGGCCGGCCGCGGCCGCCAGGGCAACGTTCGGCTTGACGCCCACGCAGACGACGACCAGCTCGGCGGGCAGCACGTCGCCGCCGGCCAGCGCGACCCGCTCCACCCGGCCGCGGCCCTCGATGGCCCGCGTGCTGGCGGAGAGCAGGACCCGCAGGCCCATGCGCTCCAGCTCGTCGCGCAGCACGCCGGCCGCGCCGTGGTCGAGCTGCCGCTCCATCAGACGATCGACCAGGTGGACGACGGTCACCTCCATGCCCCGCGCGAGCAGGCCCCGGGCGGCCTCCAGCCCGAGCAGGCCGCCGCCGATGACCACCGCCTGGCCGCCCGGCCGCGCCCTCGCCAGCATGGCGTCGACGTCCTCGACGGTCCGGAAGCCGAGGACGCCGTCCAGGTCGGCGCCGGGGATCGGCGGGACGAACGGCAGCGAACCAGTCGCCAGGACGCAGGCGTCGAACTCGACCGGGCAGCCCTCCAGGTGCAGCCGGCGCCGCTCCGGGTCGAGCGCCAGCACGCGGCACCCCGTGCGCAGCTCGAAGCCGTTCGACGCGTACCAGGCCCGGTCGCGCAGCGGCAGGTCCCCCGCCGCCCGTTCGCCCGCGAGCACCTGGCTGAGACCGATCCGGTCGTAGGCGGGGTACGGCTCGTCGCCGAGCACCGTCACCCGCCAGTCGGTCTCGAGGGCCGCCAGACGCTCCAGCAGCGACACCGAGACCATGCCGTTTCCGACCACCGCGAGCCGCCTGCCGGACCCGTTCATGGCCGGTGACGCTAGCAGCGGAGGTGCCCGGTCGAGACCGTGCGACCCTCACGAAACCGGCGCGGTGTGCCTTGGCGTGCTCCCCGCGCCGGAGGTGTGGGCCTGGTGGCTTCACACCAGGCCCGGGGCCGCCGCTATGGCTGCTTCTTCAGATCCAGCGCGCAGGAGTTCATGCAGTAGCGCTGGCCCGTCGGCGCCGGGCCGTCGTCGAAGACGTGGCCCAGGTGCGAGCCGCACTGCTTGCAGAGCACCTCGGTGCGCGTCATGAAGAAGCTGCGATCGGTCCGCAGCTCCACGTTCTCGCGGTTGACCGGCTCCCAGAAGCTGGGCCATCCGGTGCCGGACTCGAACTTGGTGCCGGAGCTGAACAGCTCGGCGCCGCAGGCGGCGCAGTGGTACGTGCCGTCCTCGTGCGTGTCCCAGTACTTGCCGGTGAACGCCCGCTCGGTGCCGTGCTCCCGCAGCACGTGGTACTGCTCGGGCGAGAGCTGCTCGCGCCACTCCCGCTCGGTCTTCTCGATCTTCGCGCTCATAGCTCGAATGTACCCTCTCTCCAGTTCGCCCAAGCACGCGTGTTGGAGGGAGCGCCGGTGGCACGACACGATCGCAGGTTCCGCTTCTCCGTCCAGGCCGGGAGCGCGGCCTCGGGCACGGAGTGGGCAGCGCTGGCCCGGGAGGCGGAGTCGCTCGGCTACGCCGCTCTGCTGATGCCGGACCACTTCGGCGAGCAGCTCGCCCCCGGGCCCGCGCTGGCGGCCGCGGCGGCGGCGACGACGGCGCTCCAGATCGGCTGCCTGGTGTTCGACAACGACTACCGGCACCCGGTCGTGCTGGCGAAGGAGGCGGCGACGCTGGACGTCCTGTCCGCCGGCCGGCTGGTGCTGGGCCTGGGCGCCGGCTGGCTGACCAGCGACTACGAGCAGTCGGGCATCCCGTGCGACCCGATCGGCGTCCGCATCGACCGCATGGTCGAGGGCCTGCGCGTGCTGCAGGGCCTGATGGCGGACGGCGCGTTCAGCTTCCAGGGCGAGCACTACACGATCACGGAGATGGACGGG
>VBJR01000296.1 GCA_005880175.1 Chloroflexota bacterium | reverse complement strand
AACGTCATGCGCTGCGACCGCCGGCTCCCCCGCCGGGGCTCGATCATGCCCACCAGGGCCTCCACCATGTCCTCGGCGGCCAGCTCCTTGGGCAGGAAGCCGACCGCGCCCACCCGCGGCGCCTCGGCCAGCCGCTGCTCGTCCACCAGGCCGCTCATGAGGACGACCTTCAGGCCGCGGTCGCGCGTCGTCAGCATCCGGGACACTTCCAACCCGTCGACGGGACCGCCCAGGTGCACGTCCACCAGGACCGCGTCCACCGGCTGCTCCACGATCCGGCTCCACGCCTCGTGCGCGGAGCCCGTCTCCCAGGCCACCACGATCCCGCCGGCCCGTTCGAGCAGGCTGCGGAGGCCCAGCCGGAAGACCTCGTGGTCGTCCACGATCGCCAACCGGATGGCGGGCGGGTCGTGCGGACCGCCCCCTACCATTGGGGTAGTCGCAGCCCATTCGGGACAAAAGTCCCATACGCTTGTCTCGCTCCGCGGTGCATGCTGGCCTCGCTGATACTAAGTACGGGGAAAGGGATTCGAATGGATAGGAGGCGTCGCGGGATCATCTTCTACCGAGTGATCCTGCCTGGATTTACGGTCGTCAATCTTGGTCTGGGCATCTTCACCCTCACCGGGCTGAAGCCCAACGGCCTGCTGGGCTGGATGATGCTGGGCACCGGGGTGCTCTGTTGTGGGATCGCCGGGTGGCTCGCCGGGGCGGGCTGGTCGAAGAACTACTGGGGCTCCGCGATGGAGCGGCAGGTCACCGCGTGGCGCCGCATCGTCGACGCCATGTTCGGGTGGATCGAAGAGGCTCCAGTACCGGCCGACTCGCTGCGGACGCTCAAGCGCTCGCTCGACGAGACCCTCGTCACCAAGTAGATAGGCACGTCTGGGGGGTCCACGTGACCCCCACAGTTCGTGCGCCGGCGTGCCGCGCGCTCCTCCATGCCCCAACATTCTGTCTGAGTGGTGGAGATGGCGCTCTGTCCGGTCACGGTGGGCCGGGACAGCGAGATGGAGCGGCTGGTGGCAGCGCTCGGCGCCGCCCACGGGGGCGACAGCCGGACGGTCGTCCTCACCGGTGACGCCGGGCTCGGCAAGACCCGCCTGGCGGCGGACGTCCGCCGCGCGGCGGCCGAGCGCGGGATGACCACGATGTGGGGCGGCTGCTCGGAGGCCGAGCTCTCGCTGCCGTACCTGCCGCTCCTGGAGGCGATCGGCAACCACCTGTCCCAGGCGGACCTGGGCGGCCTCCGCCGCCAGCTCGCCGCGAACCACCGCGAGCTGGCCTGGCTGTTCCCCCAGCTGGAGCTGGAGGAGCCGCCCCGCGACCCCAGCGACCCGGTCCAGGGCAAGCTGCGGCTCTTCGAGGCGGTCCTGGCGCTGCTGCGCACGTGCGCGCGGGCGGACGGCCTGCTGCTGGTGCTCGAGAACGTGCACTGGGCGGACGCCTCCAGCCGGGAGCTGCTGGAGTACCTCGTCCGCCGGCTGCGCGGGGCCCGCGCCATGCTGCTGGTCACCTGCCGGCTGGACGGCCTGGAGCGCCGCCACCCGCTGGTCGTCTCGGTGGACCACTGGCGCCGGGCCGGCCTGGTCGAGCGGATCGACCTGGCCCCGCTGACCGTGGACCGAATCGGCGAGATGATCCGCGCCACCGTCGGCGTGAAGACGGTGCCGCTGGAGGTCCGGCGCCTGCTCCGGGACCGCAGCGACGGCAACCCGTTCGTGCTCGAGGAGATCCTCAAGGAGGCCCTGGACCGGGGCGCCGTCACCCGCCACAGCTCCGCCTGGCGGCACGAGTCCCTCCAGCGCCTCCGCCTGCCCCGCACCGTGCGCGACAGCGTGCTGGGCCGCCTGGCCGACCTGCCCGAGCCGGCGGCCGACATCCTGCGCTGCGCGTCCGTCCTGGGCCGCTCGTTCGACTACCCGCTGCTGGCCGCGATCTCGGGCCAGCAGGCGCAGGAGGTCCAGTCGGCGCTGCGCACGTGCGTGCGGCAGCAGCTGCTCGAGGAGGACCCGGACGTCGAGGAGCACTACCGGTTCCGGCACTCCCTGACCCGGGAGTCCGTCTACGACGACCTGCTGGTGCCCCAGCGCCAGGACCTGCACGCGGCCGCCGCTGACGCGCTGCGCGGCCGCCCGGACACGCCCGCCGTGGACCTCTGCCGCCACCTCCTGGCCGCGCGCAGGGACGACGAGGCGGCGCCCCTCGGGCTGGCCGCCGCGGAGCAGGCGGTGCGCGCCCACGCATACGCGGACGCGGCGGCGCTGTACGAGCGGATCCTGCCGCTGGCGGACGAGGCGACGCGGCCGGAGCTGCTCTGCCGCATGGGCGTGGCGTACCTGCTGTGCCTGGACGCGGCCAGGGCCGAGCGCCACCTGGTCGAGGGGGTGGCGGCGCTCGACGCCGCGGGCCAGCGCCGAGCGGCCGCCAGCTTCCGGCTCTGGCTCGGCCGCTGCCTCTGGGAGCGACACCGCCCGGAGCGGGCGGTGGCCGAGTACGAGGCCGCCCGCGCCCGGCTGGAGCCCGAGGGCCCGAGCGAGGACCTGGCCCTGGCCTACGTCCGGCTGGCGCAGGCCGCCATCTTCGCGCTCGACGGCGCCCGCACGGTCGAGGCCGCGGAGCGGGCGATCGCGATCGCGACGGAGGCGAAAGCGGACGGGCCCCGGATCTGGGCGTACAACTACCTCGGCCTGGGCCACGTCCAGCTCGGCGACGTGACCGAGGGGTTCGCGGCGGTGGACCGCAGCTACCGCGAGGCGGCGGAGGCCGGCCTGAACGTCATCGCGGCCAACGCCCTGTACAACGGCATCCTCATCCGCCTCCAGCACCTGCGGCCGCTGGAGGCGCTGGAGCGGATCGACGCGCTGAAGGCCATGCAGGCCGGCAGCATGGCGCAGCTCCAGGCGCTGCGGGCGGAGGGCAGCGTCTACCTCTGGGGCCTGGGCCAGCCGAACCGGGGTCTCGCCGCGTACGAGGAGGCGCTGGCGCTCGCGCGCGAGGGCGAGGCCACGTACTACGTCAACTGGCTGCAGGTCCAGCTCGCGGTGGCGCACATCCACCTCGACCACCTGGACACGGCGCGCCAGCTGCTGCCCGACCGCTCGGTGTCACGGGAGGGCCAGGACCGGGTGGACGAGCTGTGGGCCGAGATCCGCCTGGCGCTGGACTCGGGCCGGCCGGAGGCCGCCGTCGCCGGCGCCGAGGAGGTGCTGGCCGGGTCTGACTGGCCGCTGCGCGTCCAGCTGTTCCACTGCGACGTCGCGGTCGAGGCGCTGCTCGCCGTGAACAGGCCGGCGGACGCGGCCGCGCTGATCGAGCGCATGGCGGCGGCCGGCGCCGACCCGGCCCATCCATGGCTGCTGCGGATGCGGGGCCGGGCCGCGGCGGCCGCCAGGCAGGTCGACCGGGCCACCGGCGACCTCCGCCGGGCCGCGGAGGGGTTCCGGACCGCGGGCTTCCGGCACGAGGAGGCGCGAACCCGACTGGCGCTGGCGGCCGCGCTGGCGGCCGCCGGCTCCGTGGAGGAGGCCCGGACCGAGCTGCGGGCCGCCCTCGACAGCGCGGAGGAGCGGGGCGCGGCCTTCGAGGCGCGGGCCGCGCGCGAGGCGCTGGCGGACCTGGGCTCGCGCGCGGTCACCGTGGAGCACGTGAAGCTGGCGCTGGAGGCGATGCACCGGCCGCAGGAGCTGGCGCAGGCCGACCTGGCCCGCCTGCTCGGCCTGGAGGCCGACGACGGCGGGACGGGCCTCTGGACGCTCCTGGCCCAGCAGATCGAGGCGCTGGCGGGGTCGCCGGACGGCCGGGACCGCGAGGCCGGCCAGCTGCTCCGCGACTACTACCTGCGCCGCGTCGGCAGCCAGGAGCTGGTGGCCGACCGCCTGCACCTCACGCGGGCCACGTTCTACCGCCGCCTGCACCTGGGCTGGCAGCTCCTCGGGGAGCGCCTGACGGCGCTCGCCTGAACCCGACGCGGCCCTGAGGTATCGCCCTCCCACGGCCGTGGGAGGTATCACCCATCTCAGTGGGCATTTTGATACTGGCGCGGTACTGCCGGTGCGACCGGTTCCAGGGGAACCTCTCGCCATGGCCCAGCCCACCCTGAAGACCGAAGCCGGTGCGATGGATCTCCCCGGCCTCGCGGCCGAACCGTCGGAGGGGAACGGGCTGGGCCTGTCCCGCTCGCTGCTCGCCGACTGCGAGCGCCGCGTGCGGGCCGCCGTGGCCCGCGACCTCCACGACCGCGTGGCGCAGCCGCTGGCCGCGCTGCTGATGGTCCTGGAGGACGTCAAGCAGGACCCGGGCGACCGCCGGCGCGTGATCCGTCGGATCGACACGGTCCAGGACCAGGTCCGGACGGCGCTGTTCGGCCTGCGCGAGGTGCTCTGCGACCTGCGCGAGCAGGAGTGGCTGGACGATGGCCTGGTCGGCAGGATCCGGGGTGAGCTGGAGACGGTGCTCTACCAGCATCCCCACCTGCGGCTCCGGCTCACCGTCTCGCCGCGATGGCCGGCCGCGATACGCTCGCGCGTGGGCGACCACGTGCTCCAGATCGTGCGCGAGGCCGTCCACAACGCCCGCTTCCACGGCGGGGCGACCGGGATCGACGTGGCGCTGCGGGTGACTGGCCGCCGCGCCGAGGTCGTCGTGAGCGACGACGGCCGGGGACTGGAAGGGCGCCGGGTGCGGCCGGGAATGGGCCTGCTCGGCATTCACGAGCGCGCGACGCTGCTCGGCGGCCGTGTCGTCGTCGGCGAACGGCCGGATGGCGGGACGCGGCTCCGAGTGACTGTACCCAGGGAGGTGTTGGGATGACCGCAGCAGCAGCAGCCACAGACGTGGTCCGCGTCCTGATCGTCGACGACCAGACCCTGTTCCGAAGCGGCCTGGCGCGACTGCTCGCCACGCAGCCCGGGCTCCGGGTCGTCGGCGAGGCGGGCAACGGCGCCGAGGCGGTGGACCTGGTGGACCGCCTGGACCCGGACGTCGTGCTGATGGACATCCGGATGCCCGAGGTGGACGGCATCGAGGCCACGCGCCGGATCCTCAGGGCCCGGCCGAGCGTGCGGATCCTCATCCTCACCACGTTCCACACCGACGCCTACGTGCTGGACGCCCTCCGCTCCGGCGCCAGCGGCTACGTCCTCAAGGACTCGGCGGTCGAGGCGATCGCGTCCAGCATCCAGGCGGTGATGAGCAGCGAGCGGGTCGTCTCGGGCCCGATCGCCCAGCGCATGGTCGGCATGCTGACCGGCGACGTGCCCACCCGCGAGTTCTACGACGGGCTGACGGCGCGCGAGGTCGAGGTCCTGAAGATGATCGCCTCCGGCCTGCCCAACAAGCGGATCGCGTACAAGCTCGGGATCAGCGAGAAGACGGTCCGCAACCACATCAGCCACATCTACGAGAAGCTCGAGATCTACGACCGCTCGCAGGCGGTCCTGTACGCGGTCCGCAAGGGCCTGGTGGACCTGTAGAAACCTTCCCCCCAACCCCTCTCTCCATCCCCACCATCGGGAGGAGCCGGCGTTCGGCCGGCTCCTCCTCGTCTGTTCAGGAGGTGCCGTGGGTCGCGGCGATGCGCTCCATGGCGGCCTTCTCGGCCTGGGACAGGTTGGCGTCGGCGATCCGGCGGCGGACGGCGGCGGCCAGGTGCGGCGCCGCCTCCGCGCGGCCCGCTCGGCGCAGGAACGCGGCGAGGAACCGGGCCCGGAGCGCGCCGACGAGCACGCGCAGCATCCGGTCGCCGGGCGCCTCGGCGCTCGCCAGCAGCAGCCAGGCGTCGGCCACGTCGGCGCCGGCCGGCCCCCGGCCGGCGTTCGACCAGTCGATCACCACCGGGCCGTCGCCGGCCAGCAGCACGTTCGCCGGG
>VBJR01000295.1 GCA_005880175.1 Chloroflexota bacterium | reverse complement strand
TCGCAAACCACCGGTTCCACGATGAGTGCGCCAAGCCCACTCGTATCGAATCCCGCCGATGAGGTGCAGTCAAATGCCAAGACCTTGTCGCGCGGGTGCCTGGGCCGGGTGGGCAGGATCACGGTCCCGTAGTACCGGGCCAGCTCCAGGTAGCTGGGGTTGAGCTCGGGCTCGTACCAGCAGGCCTTGGTCACCCCGGCCTTCAGGTTGTCCGGCACCAGCACCCGCGTCACACCGCCGAAGAACTCCAGGGCCCGCACGTGCAGGCCCAGCCAGGACTCCAGGTCCTGCCGCCGCACGGCCTCCGCGTACAGGTAGCCGCTGGCCCCCAGCACCGCCACGAAGATCTGCGCCTCGTACACCTCGCCCGTCTCCGGGTCGGTCACTGGCACCGTGTCCCCGCAGAAGTCCACGAACACCCGCTCCCCGGCCGGGTGCTCCTGCCGCATCACCACGTCCTGGCGGCCCTGCCAGCGCCGGTACCGGACGCAGAACTGCGTGTACCCCCAGCCCTCCGGCCGCTCCCGCCGGTACTCCAGCCAGAGCAGGCGCAGGGTCACGTGCTTGCCCCGGCGCAGCTCCTTGTGGACCTCCAACCAGTCCGGCTCCGGTCGCGTCGTGTGCGGCCCGCTCTCCTCCAGCCGGAACAGCCTGGCCTCCAGCTCCTCGGCGTCCAGGCCCTCCGGCAGCGGCCACTCCAGGCCCGCCGCACTGGCCCGCCACAGGTACTCGTGTGCCGTGGTGACGCCGATCCCCAGGCTCCGGCCGATCTGGCGCAGGCTCAGGCCCTCGGCCCGAAGCCGCAGCACCTCGCTGACTTGACGCATGGACAATCTCCTTCGGGGCACTGGCTCCCTCCTGTCAAGCTGGAACTTTCAGGTGGGGAAGCTAGTGCCTCCGTGATATCCACGACGCCGCCGGCCCCGGGCCCTGTCCGGGCCGTTCGGATTCAGCCGAAATGGCTGTCCGCCTTCGCCCGAATCGAGCGTTCGCTTTCAGCCGAAATCGCTGTTCGGACGGCTCCGAATTCGCCGTTCGCTTTCGACCGTTCTACGCAGCAGGAATAGAGTCTCGCCGCCGTACCCTGCCTCCTCGTTCCGGAACCGGTCGATCGCCGACTGCCGGGAGACGAAGTCCAAGAGGGTCAGCGCCTCTTGCGCTCCTCCAACAAGCCTTATCGTTGCGTCCCGGCGTCGCCGCTTCCGAAGCTCGTCTGCCGCTGTGTTTCGGGCGATGGTGGTCATCCACGCCCCGAAGGAGCCCCCCGTGAACCTGGCGAGCGCCGCCCGTGCCTTGATGAAAGTCTCAACGCAAGCGTCCTCCGCGTCCTCGCGATGGCGTAGTACGAGGAAGCAGACCGACATCACCTCGGACCAGTAGCATGTCGCCAGATCGTTCCAGGCACCTTGATCTCCTCGCTGCGCCCTGGCGAGTAGTGCGGCCTCCCGCTCGCCGAACGGCGTTCGAGGAACCGTGGGCGGCGCTTCGTTCCGGCTGATCACGGTCGCGATCCAATGAGGAACGATAGGAGCCCGCCGAGCGCCCGTAGGTGCTGCGCCAGCACCGGACCTCCAGCCCAGCTGGCAAGTACTGAGAGGATGGCCACGCTCAGCCGTGGATGGCGTCGGAGCCACCTCGCCACGCGGCAACCAAGGCCGATCACGAGTTCGAGGAGGATCATGGCCAGCGCTCGGTCCGGATCGATGTCTAGGTGCATCCCGCGTCGTTTGAGGCTCATTAATCACACCAACGTATGGCGAGCCATTTTCCGGACCTGGGCGAGTCCGGCAATGCTGCGAAGCCTGGGCGCTCGCGCTCGCCGCCGGGTCCGCCAGCTTCGCCCAGCGCTACCCGAGCCCGGCCGCGTCCTTCCGGCGCTCCCGGACCATCTCGTGACCCACGTGTAGGCAGAGCTCGCAGATGCGCGCGTTCGCGCCGAGCGCCATGGGTCGGTCGCCATGGCCGCAGAACTGGCAGCGGCGATCGTCCCCGTCCAGGTCGTGGGGAAGCGGCCAGACGAGTTGGATGCTGACGCAGCGGTCGCAGATGTAGACCCCGGCACCAGCGATGAGGAGGTTGGCCTGGTCCTGGTGCACGTCGCAGAACCCGCATCGGCCGTTGCCCTCGTTGGCCTTCTCGGCCAGTTCCATAAGGGCGCCCAACGTGGCATTGATCACCGTCCCCTTGCCCCGGGACATGTCGATCAGGTCGGCCACGAGCCAGGTGGCGTGGAGCCAGGCTGCGACTTCGATGCCGGAGATCGACTCGAGTTGCCGCTGCTGGCGCCAGGAGGTCGCGGTCTCCGCCGAGATGACGGCCGTCAACCCCTCATCGATGATGACCAGCGTCTCCTCCGGGAACCGGCCGGACTTGCGCAGCCGGTGTACGACGACCTCCAGCACCTCGGGCTGCGTGCAGCCACCGAGCCAACCTTGAAGGAGGGTGAGGCAGCCGCGCCACAGCTCCATCCGGTGCGTGCGCGCGACGAGTTCCACGATGCCGCCGGCCGCAGCGGGCGCGGGTGGTCCTCGCCCAGCCTGATCAGCTGCAGTACTGTGGGGATGTCGCCTACCCCGTCGGCTTCCTCAGCCATCCCGGCCATTCTGCCCGTCTGGACGGACACTCTATGCCGTGCAGCCATGCAGAAGGTGGCCGGTGCGCACCTACCACCATATGGACGAGGCAGGTGCCACTGCCGGCCGCCATGGCGCCGGCCGGCCGAACGTGGATCCACAGCTGGCCGCCACGGAGATGGTGCGGAAACTGCCGGCAGGATGCCGCCAGCGCCGTCGGTGTGTCTGCGGCGTTGACGAATTCGTATACATCGTTTACGTTATTGCCGATGCCGCGAGTTCGCATGGTCCCGGCGGACCCCGCCCAGCAGGCGCTCCTGAAGCGCATCGATCTCGTCGCCCAAGACGTCCACGACGGTGCTGATGCCGCGGTCACTCTCGACGGTCTGCTTGCGAAGGGTGTCCGTCTCGGCCTGAGTCTGGGCCTGCTGGCCGAGGCGTCGGGTTTCACCCGGGCCGCCATTCCTCGCATGGCGCAGCGGGGGAGATCTGTCTACTGGACGCACTGCCTCACGGAGGGTGGCGCGTTCCCCGTGGGCGTACCGCTCCGCATCCGCCGGTGCAGCAATCGCCGGGAGGCCGAGGTCCGGCCGCCGAACGGACCAACACGAGTGGAGCCGGAGGGCGTGCTCGTCCATTCCTACCACGCGCCTGACGGCTTCGAGTCGTGGGTCCATTGGCTCAGCGCTACACAGCCGTGACGCGGAGCTGAGTCGATCCGACCGAACCAGGCGAACATGCCCATGACGCGATGGACTGCCGGGGATCTGAGCTGCAGCCCCTGTCCTGACCTGGATGGATCGCGAGGACGGCGTGCCGGAGCGCATGGGCCGTGCCCTCGGTCGGGCGCTCCACCAAGGCCGTGCGATCGTCCGGCAACTGGGCGATCCCGCGGTGCAGGACCACCTGATCGAGCGGGGCCGGGCGGCCGCGGCCAGGCACCCCGACGTCGTCGAGCGGGCCGCACAACACGTCACCGATCGCGCGTTGTGGGGCATCGCCGTTCGTGCTGGCGTACTGGGTGCGGCGCTGCACCAGATGCGGCCGTCCGCTGGCCAGGCAGTCGGCCGGCTGGCGCGTGGCATCGCCGAGAGCCTTCGCCGGCCCCACGATGAGCCCTAAGCAGCCTTCCACAGCTTCTGTCCGTAACCCGGCGGTAGCCAGGGCGTGTTGAAGGGCGACGCTGTGGCCAGCATGTGGGCTCGTGAGTGAGCGCGGAAGAAGGCGTGCACCTCCTGGAGGCGCCCCAGCATGGTTAGGGTCGGCGAGTTGGCCAAGTGCCGCTTCATGGCGCCCCAGACGCGCTCGACCGGGTTGTGATGGGGAGAGTAGCGGGCGCCGTACAGCAGACGGACGCGTGCGTGATCGTCGGCAGCAAGCCAGCGCTCGACAGCCTGGCTGGAGTGCGTGCTGACGTTGTCGAGGACGATCGCGATGGCCGGCGCCGCGGGGTAGGCGCGTCGAGGATCTGCTCCAGGAACTCGATGAAGGCGGCGCTGGTGGCGCGCTTGGTGATGTGGTAGAGCCAGCGCCCGGTGGCCAGCTCGATGGCGCCGAAAATGCTGCGCCTCTCGTTCGTGCCCGGCGTCATCACCTCCTGCCGCTCGCCCTTGACGATCCAGGTGGAGCGGAGCCAGGGCAGCAGGTTGATGTGGGACTCGTCCTCGGCCAGGACCACCGCGCCCTCGGGCAGAGCCGCGATCTCCTGGTGGAGCCGTGCCAGGACGGCAGCCTCCTCGGGATCGCCCTTGGCGACCAGCCGGGGGCGGCGCCAGTTGGCCTGCTCGCGCACTCGCCGGGCCAGGGTTGCCAGCGACATCGCCGGGTACCCCAGCGCTCGCCGCAGCTGCTTGACCGTCCAGGCCTTCGGCTGCCTGAGCAGCATCCGGATGCGCCGGCCGAGCCCGGCGCTCCCCAGACGAGGTGCACCGGAACGTGGACGGTCCTCCAGACCGGCCACCCCCTCCTCGTTGTAGCGGTTGATCCAGCGGCGAACCGTGTGCGGGTCGTACTCGAAGAGGGCGGCGATCTCAGCGGCGGTGAGGCCGCGCAGGGAGAGCCAGATCATGACCAGGCGCAGAGCGACGCGCCAGGGGCCCTGGAGCAGGGCCACGATCTGGAGCTCGTCATCGGAGGCGGGCTTGGCGAAGACGTGGGCGGGACGCAAGAATTGACGTGGCCTCGTTGGGTGTCGTGGAAAGCGCCCACGAGGCTACTTTTCGCCGCCACCCCCACGCCCGACCCCTCGACGCTCGCCGGCCCGCCCGCCCGGCCGTTACGGACACAACTTCTGCCTACCTGCTTAGCAGATCCACAATCCGATGATCGCGTGAGCGTGGGCAGGAGCTTTCTACCTTGAGCCACATCCGCCCAGGCGATCGTCTTGCCGTTCGCGGTGCCGACCAAGTCGAGGGCCGCGTCCGGCGCTTGGACAGAGACGGGATCCTGGTCGATTGGGACGGCCGGCTTGGCACGCAGCGGTATGACTGGTCGGACGTAGGTACCCGGCTCGTACGACTGCCGCGGCGAACGTCGGGTGGCGCCTCGAAGGGCCGCTACCGCACCGACGCGACGGTTGGGTCACCCGGCGTCGGCTGACTCGGCCAAGGTATTGTGCCGTCGCGAGGGCGATCGGGAGCCGCTGCTGTGCGACCAGGAGCACCTCCCGTAGCCGGGTCGGGCACGACCCAGCCGCGCCGGCACGCCTTACAGCGCCACTGAACCGCCCTGGGTTCGGTGGAGACTCCAGATCTTGGAGGATGGAGCCAGATGCCGGAGAAGCACCCATCGACGAAGCGGTATCCGACCGAGCTCAAGGCGAGGGCGGTGCGGATGGTCCAGGAGACGATCGAGCAGAACAACGGCGAGCAGTTCGGGGTGGTGAGCCGGGTGGCGCGCCGGCTCGGGATCGGGGAGGAGTCGCTGCGGGCCTGGGTCAAGCAGGCGCAGGTGGACGGTGGCCAGCGGCCTGGGGTGTCAACAACGCGCGAATACTGACCCCGCTCCAACGCCTGAAAATTGACCCCCTGCATGGCTGACTTGGCCTACTCGTCGCCTCGGCTGGCCGCGGCGGCCGGAACGCGACCCAGGTCTCGGTCCTTCAGGCGATAGCTGTCTCCCTTGAGGCTGACCACCTCGGCGTGGTGGACGAGGCGGTCGATCATGGCGGCGGCGACGACCTCGTCG
>VBJR01000294.1 GCA_005880175.1 Chloroflexota bacterium | reverse complement strand
GCCGAGCTCGCCAAGCTCTTCACCAACACGTGGCGGTACATGAAGTTCGCCATCACGAACCAGTTCTTCCAGATGGCGCACCACGCCGGCGTGGACTACGGCCACGTGCTGGAGGCGATCACGCACCACTACCCGCGCGCCGCGGACCTGCCCGGGCCGGGGTTCACCGCGGGCCCGTGCCTGTTCAAGGACACGATGCAGCTGGCCGCGTTCAGCCCCGACCACTTCCCGATGGGTCACGCCGCGATGCTGGTCAACGAGGGGCTGCCGGGCTACGTCGTGGACGCCCTCGACCGGCGGTGCCCGCTGGCCGGGCGCACGCTCGGCATCCTGGGCATGGCGTTCAAGGGCGAGTCGGACGACCCGCGGGCGTCGCTCAGCTACAAGCTGAAGAAGCTGGCCGCGTTCCGGGGCGCGCGCGTGCTGTGCACCGATCCCTACGTCCCCGACCCGACGCTGCTGCCCCTGGACGACGTCCTGGAGCAGTCCGACGTGCTGGTCGTGGCGGCGCCCCACCGCTGCTACCGCGACGTGCGCGTCAACGGGAAGTGCGAGATCGTGGACATCTGGGGCATCACGGGCGAGGGCATCCGGCTGTGAAGGTCCTGGTCACGGGTGCCGCCGGGTTCATCATGGGCTACCTGGTGCCGGAGCTCCTGGAGGCCGGGCACCACGTGGTCGGCATCGACAACTTCAGCAAGTACGGGCCGCTGCGGAAGAGCTACGACGGCCATCCCGGGTACCGGCTGGTCGAGGGCGACGTGAAGGACGCCGGCCTGATGACGGAGCTGGCCGCGGACTGCGACCAGGTCGTCGCGGGCGCGGCGATGATCGGCGGCATCAGCTACTTCCACGAGTTCGCGTACGACCTGCTGGCAGAGAACGAGCGCATCATCGCGTCCACGTTCGACGCGGCGATCCGCGCGTTCGAGCGGGGGCGGCTGCGGCGGATCGACGTGATCTCGTCGAGCATGGTGTTCGAGAGCGCGACGGAGTTCCCGACGCCCGAGGGCGCCCAGCGCACGTCGCCGCCGCCCCTGTCCACGTACGGCTTCCAGAAGCTCGCGACCGAGTACTTCGCGCTGGGGGCCTGGCAGCAGTACCGCCTCCCGTACACGATCATCAGGCCGTTCAACTGCGTGGGGATCGGGGAGCGCCGGGCGCTGCGCGACCACGACGTCATGAGCGGCAACGTGAAGCTGGCGATGAGCCACGTGGTCCCCGACCTGGTCCTGAAGGTGCTGAAGGGCCAGGACCCGCTGCGCATCCTGGGCGACGGCCGCCAGGTCCGGCACTACACGTACGGCGGCGACCTCGCGCGGGGCATCCGGCTGTGCATGGAGAGCGACCGCGCGGTCAACGAGGACTTCAACCTGTCCACGGCCGCGTCCACCACGGTGCGGGAGCTGGCCGCGGCCATCTGGCGCAAGGTGCACGGCCCGGACCGGCCGCTCCGCCTGGTCTCCGACCCCGCGTACGCGCACGACGTGCAGCGGCGGGTGCCGGACGTCGGGAAGGCGCGGGACGTGCTCGGCTTCGAGGCGACGACGAGCCTGGACGAGATGCTGGACGAGGTGATCCCGTGGATCCGCGCCGAGCTGCTGGCCGCGCCGATCTAGCGGCCGGGGCGCCGGCCCGGCCGGCCGTCTCCATCGTCATCCCCGTCTACAACGAGGGCGAGAACGTCGTCCCCACACTGGTCGGGATCGCCGAGCACGTGCGGACGCGGCCGCTGGAGGTGCTGGTCGTCTACGACTTCGCCGAGGACACGACGGTGCCGGTCCTGGAGCGCCTGCGCCCCGAGATGCCGTTCCTGCGCCCCCTGCTGAACCGGCACGGCCGGGGCGCGCTGAACGCCATGCGGTCGGGGCTGGAGGCGGCGGCCGCGCCGTTCGTCGTGGTGTCCATGGCCGACGGCTCGGACGAGCCGCAGGTCATCGACGGGATGGTCGAGAAGGCGAGGCGGGGCGCCGACGTGGTCGCCGGCTCGCGGTACATGCGCGGGGGGCACCAGATCGGCGGGCCGCTGGTCAAGCGGACGCTGTCGCGGGCGGCCGGCCTGTCGCTGCACTGGCTGGGGGGCATCCCGACCCACGACTCGACGAGCAACTTCCGCCTGTACAGCCGTTCGCTGCTCGACGCGGTGGAGATCGAGTCGCAGGCCGGCTTCGAGCTGGGCCTGGAGCTGACCGTCAAGGCCCACCGGCTCGGCATGGCGGTGGACGAGGTCCCGACGACGTGGCGAGACCGCGTGGCCGGCGAGAGCCGCTTCCGCCTGTGGCGGTGGCTGCCGCACTACCTCCGGTGGTACCGCCTGGGCGTGGCGGGCCGCCTGGGCGTGGCGGGCCGCCTGGGCGTGGCGGGCCGCCTGCGGCGGCGGCCGCGGGCCGGGTAGGCGGCCGGCGGGCCGGGTAGGCGGCCGGCGGGCCGGGTAGGCGGCCCGGGCTCACCCCTGGCGGCAGCGCGTTGTCCGGGTGGCTCGTGCGGGCGAAGGGCGGCGCTGCCGCGCCTCCCAGTGGACCAGCCTGGGTGCCCGGTTGCCGGGCTGTCAAGGCTTCCCTTCGGCGCTGGCGCGGCCTTGACAGCCCTCCCGTGGCAGCCTCTGCCGTTTCGTGGCTCTTGCTGCGCGTGAGCGTGGTCATTCGACCTGCATGGCCACGCTCACGCGCAGCAACGCACAGTTCCGCGCCGAAAGTGGCACAGTTGCGTTCGGCACCGAGGCGTAGGCGGTCAAGGCCGCGCAGCGCCGAAGGGAAGCCTTGACCGCCGGCCCCCGACGCCCAGGCTGGACTGCAGGGGGTGCGGCAGCGCCCCCTTCGCCCGGACGAGCCACCCAAGCAACACGCCGCCGCCAGGGGTGAGCCCGGGCCGCCGGCCCGGAAGGCCCGCCCCTACTCCGGCACCCGGGCCACCGCGGCCAGCGACTGGCCGAACGGCGGGCCCGCCACCGCGTCCACGCGGCGCCACAGCGGGACCAGCCGGTCGAACAGGGTGACCTGGCCCACCTCGTGGCCGTGCGACTTCAGCACCCGGCCCTTCAGGTACCACAGCACCGCGCCGACCATGTTGACCCGCTTGATGGACACGACCTCGAACCCGGCCGCCTCCAGGCGGGCCTCCAGCCGGCCCGGCGTGTAGCGGCGGAAGTGCCGGTCGTCCGAGTCCATCACGCCGTACAGCCGGTCGCCCCCGCCCGGGACCAGCAGGCCGATGTGCCCGCCCGGCTTGAGCAGCCGGCGCACCGCCGCCAGCGCCTCCACGTCGTCCTCGATGTGCTCCAGGACGTTGAAGCTCACGGCGCTGTCGAACGGCGCCAGGGCCGCCAGGTCCTCGGTCGGGCGCGTCACGTCCGCCGTCACGACCCGCAGGTCCTCGCGGTCAGCGAACCGCTCGCGGAAGCGCTCGGCGGCCTCGGGGATGATCTCGACGCCCACCACGAGGGGGTCGGCGCGGCCCGTGCCGCGCATCCGGTCGGCGACGAGGTGCGTCACGTTGCCGATCGAGCAGCCGAAGTCCAGCACGGTGTCCGCGTCGCCCCAGGCGCCGCGGAGCGTGTCCACCAGCCACGCGTTGTACTTCCGCGCGTGCGACATCGCCTCCTGGGTCTCCAGGCTGTACTCGTCGTTCTGACCGGTGTCCGGGTTGCCCTCCGCCATCGCGTTCCTCGACCCGGACCCCGACCCGCTGGGCCGGGCGGTCACCGCGAGCCGGTTGTCCGGCATCGCCCGGCCGATCAGGCTGACTACGAACGAGGCGATGAACGTGCCCAGGCCGATCACGCACATCGTCAGGCCGAGCTGGAACAGGGCGGGCCAGGACCGCATCGTCGCGGCGAGCACCGCCCCGCCGACGACCAGGACGGCCGAGACCACGACGCCCGTCTCCAGCTGGGCGAACCGGAAGAAGCTGCGCAGCTGCGGGTCCGGGGCGTCGCCCAGGAAGCCGATGCTGAAGACGCGGGCGATGATGCCGAGCATCGCCAGCATCCAGGCCGTCAGCAGCAGCGCGCTCGCGCCCGGCCCGGACAGGGTCGCGGGCTGCCCGTGCGCCTCGACGTAGACCGCGTGGCCCAGGAGCGCCAGGCCCAGCACGAGCGCGAGGGCGCCCGCGATGCCGTACGACGTGATCGACGCGTGCTGGAACAGGAAGCGGAACGAGCGATAGCCGTCCCGGACCGTCTTGAGGTGCGGCGCGTGGTCGCGCCCGTCCACGTGCAGCGTGATCGGCACCTGGCTGAACCGCAGGCCCAGCAGCGACCCCTGCACGATCATCTCCAGCGCGAACTCCATCGACGTCGCGTTCAGCCGCAGGCGGCGGTGCGCGTCCCGGGTCAGGAGGCGCAGGCCGCAGTAGCAGTCGTGGACCGGGACGCCGAACAGGCGCCGGATCGTGAACGAGATCAGCGGGTTGCCGATGTAGTGGTGCGACCACGGCATCGCGCCGCGCCGGATGCGGCCGCCCAGCCGGTCGCCGACCACGATGTCGGCGCCGCTGCGCCGCTGCTCCTCGACGAAGCGCGGGATCTCGGTGAAGTCGTAGCTCATGTCCGCGTCGCCCATCACCAGCAGGCGGCCGCGCGCGTCGGTGAAGCCGGCCTGGAGGGCGGCGCCGTAGCCGCGCCTCGGGACCGCCACGACCCGGGCCCCGGCGAGCTCGGCGATCTCGCGCGATCCGTCGCTCGAGCCGTTGTCCGCCACGATGACCTCACCGCGGAGCTCCGCCGTGCGGATCCCCAGCCACGCCGCCTCGACACACGCGGCGATGGTCCTGGCCTCGTTGAGGCACGGGATCACCACCGAGATGTCCAGCGTGGCGCTGTCGCCCTGCTCGGGCCCGGGGATCGACGTCTCGTCGAGGGACCCGGTGGCCCCCGGGACGCTGGTGAGCTCCTTCATTCCGGTCATCTCCGTTCGCAACGTGGTGCTTCAGTTGTTGGGCAGTCCGACCCAGCCGCGGTAGCCCGCCGCCAGGTTGCGGCCGTGATGGAGCTCACGGAGATGCTCGAGGATCGGGAAGTACTTCCAGTCGAACATCACGGCATCCTGCGGGCCGACGTCGGTGTTGCGCCAGACGGCGGTCATCGTCTGGTTCGCGGTGTCGGTGTCATAGCGCACGGCCGCGCCCAGCACCTGGACCGAGACGCTGACCGCGATGACCACGCCGACGGCCGCGGCCACCGGCAGGCTCCGCCAGGACAGCGTTCGCGAGGGCACGCGCCGCAGCACCTCGTACACCAGCGGGGCCAGGCAGGGCATCGCCGGCGTCAGGTAGCGCGGCCCCCACGACCAGCCCCCCATCCAGGCGTTCTCCATCGCGTACAGGGGCAGCCGGACGAACAGCAGCGCCAGGCAGAGGCCCGTGAGGACCGGCGACCTCCGCCAGGCCCACGGCACCGCCACCAGCGCTGGCACGAAGAGGGGCACGTACCAGACCAGGCCGCGGCCCGGCGACAGCAGGAGGCCTCGCGACGGGAAGGCTCGCCAGCACGAACGCCGGGCCTCCCCGGCGAGCCCGCAGGAGGATCGCGATGCCCACCAGCGGCGCGATCAGGAGCGCCGAGTCGGGACGCCACAGCACGGCGACCCCCACCCCGGCGCCGGCGATCAGGCTGCCGACCCGCGGCCGCCGTCCCGCCAGCTCCACGCCGATGAGGGCGATGGCCACGCCCAGCGCCGTCCCGATCTCCGAGAGGCCGGTGGACGTGTACGCCAGGAGCATGGTGCCGAACGAGACGGTGAGCGCCACGGCGGCCGCCAGGATCTCGCTGGCGCCCGCCGCCCGCGCCCAGGCCCAGATCGCCAGGGCGACGGCGGCGAAGAGGAACGCGTTCCCCAGCATCGCGAACGTCAGCGGGTTGTGTCCGGTGTGCACCGCCACCGCGTAGCCGACCGCCTCCACCAGGGACATGCCCAGCCCGTACGAGCTGTGCGGCGTGTTCCTGAGCTGGAAGTCGGCGGCGGGCGGGACGTACGTGGTGAACGACGTGGCGATCGACTTCGCCACGGCGAACATGATGTTGGAGTCGTAGCTGTCAGGGGCGAAGCGGGCGAGCCGGAGGCCCGCCGCCAGCGACACGATGCCGACGAGGCCGGCCGACAGCAGCGCCCACAGCTGGCGCGGGCGGGCCGCGACGGCTCGCGAGGTCGCCGGATTGTCCACCCCCAGGTGCGGGGCTGTGGATACGTTGCTCGATACCGCGAAGGACTCTGTCATCCTCTCAACCTGCAGGTGGCCCAACTGTGCGCGATCGTGAGGCGACTCCGAGAAGCGCTGGCAGACGCGGTAGCCTACCATGGAAGCCGAAGCCCATGCTACGTGGAGGCGGCCAGGCGCCCGAGCGCTTCGCCCTCCAGCCGGTACACGCTCCAGCCGGCCGCGGGCCGGGCGCCGAGGCCCAGGTAGAAGGCGATCGCGGCGGCGTTCCAGTCCAGCACGGCCCACTCCAGGCGGCCGCAGCCGCGCTCTTCGGCCAGCCGCGCCAGGTGCCGCAGCAGCGCCGTCCCGATGCCGGAGCCCCGGTGCTCGGGGCGGACGAACAGGTCCTCCAGGTAGATGCCGGGCCGGCCCAGGAACGTCGAGAAGTTGTGGAAGTACAGCGCGAAGCCGGCGGGCTCGCGCGGCTCGACCTCGGCGATCACCACCTCGGCGTAGCGCCGCTCGCCGAACAGCGCGTCGCGGAGCCCGGGCTCCGTCAGCCGCACCTCGTCCAGCAGCCGCTCGTACTCGGCCAGCTCGCGGATCAGGCTCGCGATCAGCGGCACGTCGGATTCGACCGCCGGGCGGATCTCGGGGGCGGACACGCTAGGCGGTTCCTCGCGAAGCCTTCACGGCTCGCTCTCCCGCGGGCGCCGCGCTCCATCAGGCGGCATTCGTCGAGGGCGGATGACATTGCGCCTCGGATCCCGCAAATCGAACTCCAGTGTAGAGCCCATCGAGCGGCTGGATCACCGGGAGCGCCGGCCGCCCTGCGTACATAGAATCAGGCGCTCATGAGCATGGTGAGGATGGATGATCCGGGCAGCGCGCCCGTCACACCGGTGGCGGCGCCGGATGGCCGGCGCCCCGGATGGCGCGAACGGACCGGCTCGATCGCCGCCTTGATCGGGCTCATCGGCGTAGCAGCCGTCGTCTCCGCGGTCTTCTGGCCGGGTCACGCGAACGACGACACCTTCGGGATGTACAGGGAGGCCGTCAGCGGTCACTTCACGGACTGGCACTCGGCGATCTGGACGGCGATCTGGCGCGCCATGCTGCTGGCCGGCATTCGCAGCCCCGGCTGGATGCTGGCCGCCGACGTCCTGATGATGCTCGGCGGGCTGTACCTCCTCCTCCGCGTCCGCATGCGGCGGCTCTGGGCGCTCCTGCTCGCGACGCTCGTTCTCGTCTTTCCCCCGGTGTTGGCGTTCGCGGTCGTGGTCGGGACCGACACGTGGTTCGCAGCGTCGATCCTCTGCAGCTTCGGCTTCGTGTGCCGGAGCGTTCGCACGCGGCAGGCCGACCGGATCGCGAGCGCGGTCGTGGCCGCCGTCCTCGCCGTCCTCGCCGTGGCGGCGCGACCAACGGCCGTACCGCCGGCGTTCGCGCTGTTCTCCGCACTCGCCCTGGTCGCCTTCGGCACGAGGCTCGGGGGTTGGCGGCGAGCGCTCGGCGTCGTGGCGGTGGGCGCGGTCGCGGCGGCGCTGGCGTTTGGCACCGTCCTCGCCATCCAGCGCTCCGTCCTCCGCACGCAGCAGACGCACCCGGAGCAGGCGACGTACGTGTACGACCTCGTGGCTCTCTCGGTCAGGGAACATCAGGTGCTGCTCCCGGTCGAGATGTACCCCAGGCACGACCTGGGGTACATCTCCACCTACGGAGTGACCGCCGGCTCAGGCCACGTGGACATCAGCCCCCTGTTGTGGGGCCCGAACGCCGTGATCCCGCCCATCGTGGAGGGCAAGCGCCTCGACGTCCTCCAGCACGCCTGGCTCGCGGCGATCCGGCAGCACCCGGACAGCTACCTTCTGACGCGACTGCACAGCGCGCTCTGGCAGCTCGGCATCCGCGGGCCCGAGCTGGCCACCTGGTACGGGCAGACGCCGTCGTACTACGGATTCGATCGGGTGCTGCTGCCGGCCGTGCAGACCAGGGCCAACGACTACGTCGCGATCGGCACGGCCCGCGACGCGACCGGCGGGCCACTGCAGGCCGCCTGGATCTACGTGCTCGTGCTCGTGCTCGCGGCCGCCTGCTACCTCCCCAGCCGGCGTCCGGACAGCGCCGTCCTCGGCTTCCTGGGCCTGGCTCTGCTGATGTACACGACCGAGATCATCTTCCTCAGCCCGGCGATCACCTATCGCTACGTGTGGCCGGCGGTGGCGGCCGCGACGGTGCTCTTCCCGATCATGGTGACGGACGTCGTGCGTGGGCTCCGCGGCTGGCGGCGGCCGGCCATCGCGACACCCGCCGCGGCCAGCCTGCTGGACGCCGAGCGCGCCACGGCCCCGGCTGCCCAGCCGCGAGGTTGACCGCCAGTCCTGCTCCCGGCCGGGGCGGGCGCTGACCGCTCCCGCGAGCTACCCGGTCTCGGGCACCCTGGCGACGCCCACCACCTGCCAGCCCAGCCGGTTGCTCGGCATCGGCGTCGCGAGCAGCGGCGTGAACACGCCCATGGCGATCCGCGCCAGCAGCGAAGGAGCGCCCGTGCCGCCTCCGTCCGCATCGGAGACGATGCGATCGCCGCGCAGCACCACCAGCGCCCGGAAGAGGTTGAAGAACGGGAACCCGGCTCCGGTCCGGCGTGTAGTGGCGGCGGTGCCCGATGTGGCTGTCGAGCCGGGACATCGGACCACCGGGCACCGTGACCACGAGGCGGCAGCCCCGCGCTAGGTAGCCGCGCGCGTTGACCAGCAGGCCGACGGGATCGTCGACGTGCTCGAGCACCTCGGAACAGACCGCGTGCGTCGCCCAGCGCACCCACTCGGGCTCGGGATCGCCCGGCGCCGTCAGGTCCCGCTGGAAGAACCTCGCGCTTGCGACCTTGCCCCTGGCCACCTCGATCCCGTACCGGCTGAAGTCCGTGCCGCACACCTCGGCCTGGGGGTGGTGGCGCCGCAGATCGGCGAGCATGTCACCCTGGCCGCAGCCGATGTCCAGGATGCGCGCGGGACCGCGGCCGATGCCGAGGAGCGCGCGAACCAGGCGCCGGCGCATTGCTGGCGCGGGATTCCTCGATGTGCAGTCGGCGATGCCCAGCCAGTGCTGGTCCCAGTCGTCGTGAACCGCCGTCTCGTGCATCTGCCAAACGTCTCCTCTACAGCGCATCCTGCCGGTGGGGGAGCGGACCGAATGCCACTCCGCTCTCGAGCAGGAACGCCTCCAGCTCCCGCAGGCCAGTCGTCGAGCCCGCCTCGTAGAACCGCTCCCTCACCTCCAGGCCCGCCAGCCGGCCCGAGACGCTGAGGTTGTGTTGCAGGTCGGCGAGGTCGACCACCGCGCCCGGCGAGACCAGCTCGTCCACGACGGCGCGGGTCAGGACGGACCGGCCGTAGTCGATCCAGCGCATCTCGTCGCGCCGGTCGAGGGGCCGCGACTTGTCATAGAGGACCACCCGACCGTCCCGGTAGATGCAGTTGCTGGCGTCCCAGCGGTCCTCGTTGCGAACGACGGTCATCAGGGCCGGCGCCCCGCTCCGCTGCCACGCCTCCTCGGACGCGCGGGCGCTGGCCGGCAGGTACGAGTCGCCGTAGAGGACGAGGAACGCGTCCTCCAGCAGTCCCGCGTCCAGAGCCAGGCGCAGCGCGCCGGCGGTACCCAGCAGACGCTCGCCCTCGGCCGACCACGACACGTCGAGGCCGAACCGCGACCCGTCGCCCACGTGCGCCAGCAGCATGTCTCCGCGGTACCCGACGCAGTACAGGACCCGCTCGATGCCCTGCGCGGCGAGGAGCGACAGCTGCCAGTCGGCGAAGGGCCGGCCGAGCACCCGGACCAGCGGCTTCGGCACCGTCTCCGTCGCCGGCCGCAACCGTGTCCCCAGGCCACCGGCCAGGATCACGCACTGCAGCGTCATCTGTCCGCCGGCTCCTGGCGCGCGCTGGCGCGGTCCGCCTGGTGCGCGCTGGTCTCCCTCACCTGGTGCGCTCGGCCCACGAGATGCGCGCCACGTCAGTCGCCGACCACGACCGCGGCGCCGCGCAGATCGA
>VBJR01000210.1 GCA_005880175.1 Chloroflexota bacterium | reverse complement strand
GCCATCTCGCTGCTACTGTCAACGAGGAGGACTGCGGATGGAACGACTGATCGAGGTGGCGGTTGCCAACTGGGGCACAACGCTCACCGACAGGGACATCGACGACGGGATCGGGGCGCTGCAGACACAGCTCGACCGGGACTTCTCGCCCGAGTGGGGCGTGAGGGCCCACCTGTTCGCGCTTCGGCCGCTGGCGTATCGCTCCGACGTGCTCGGTCTGGTCCTGCGCAAGGGGAAGTCGGCGGACTCCGATCGCTACGAGGCGACGTCCGCGGGGCTGCCACTGGTCGAGGTCTTTCCGGACGAGCTGGAGGCGGGCCAGCAGTGGACGCATCCGGCGAGCCGGGAGCTGCTGACAATGCTGGTGGACGCCATCGCCGGACACGGTGTGTACCGGCAGGCTGAGGACGGAGACACGCAGACCGACCGGCTCTATGCCCACGAGATCACGGCGCCGTGCGCAAGCTCCTGCCATGGGTACGCGATCGGCGGCTGGCAGGTCTCGGACTTCGTGCACCGGGCGTGGTTCGGGGCGACCGCCCCGCTGCGCGGGTACGACCACTGCGGCCGGATCCACTGCGCGTTCGACGTGCTGGACGGCGAGCGGGTCTTCGCCTACGATCTCCGGACCGGGGCATGGAGCGTCTCGCCGCGGCCCTGAAGGAGCCGCACAGGGCGGTCCACCCGCTGACCCTGGATGACGATCCCGGGCCGCCGGGACCGATCTGGGGTGGCCCGTAGGCAGGTACCGGTAGCGACAGCTGGCCGGGCCGCGGACAGCGATGCTCGCGGCCTGGCGAGGCGCCGGCCGTTCGCAGGCTTCGACTCACGAGTTCGGCGGCGTCAATACCCCGAGGAGCAGGGCAGTGAGGGGCGAGGGGGCGGCCATGCCGCTCAGTCGGCGTGAGCGCGAGATCGCCGAGCTGGTCGCTGAGGGACTGACCGACGGCGCCATCGCGGGACGGCTCTTCATCTCGCGGCGGACGGTCGAGGGTCATGTCCAGCACATCCGCAACAAGCTCGGCTTCGACAACCGGGCGCAGATCGCCAGCTGGATCAGCAGGCGGCGCGTGCTGGAGGTGCCGCGGTCGAGCGCCGTGCAGCCGCCCAACACGCTGCCGGTGCTGCTCACGACGTTCGTGGGCAGGGAGCGCGACCTGGTCGCCATCCGGCAGCTGCTCCGCCGATCGCGCCTGGTGACGACCACCGGGCCGGGTGGCTGCGGCAAGACCCGGCTCGCGATCCAGGCGGCCTCGGGGGCGCTGCAGTCGTACCCCGCGGGAGTCCTGTTCGTCGGTCTCGGCTCGGTCAGCGACGCCGACACGGTGCCGCGCATGGTCGCCGCCGCGCTGGCCATGATCGAGCAGGAGGGGGACGCCCCGGTGGCTGCGGAGGTCGCGGCGCGCCGGCTCAGGCAACCCGTGATCGTGGTCCTCGACAACTGCGAGCATCTGCTGGAGTCGTGCGCGGCGGTGACGGACGTGCTGCTCCGCGCCAGTCCGTACGTCACGTTCCTCTGCACGAGCCGGGAGCCGCTGCGCGTATCGGCGGAGGCGGTGTGCAAGATCGGGCCGCTGTCGTTGCCGAGGGAGCTCGTATCGCCGTCCGTGGACGTCCTGCTGCGCTCGGAGGCGGTCCGGCTGTTCCTGGACCGCGTGAGCCTGCGCGAACCGGCGTTCGCGCTCGACGAGACCACGACGTCGGACGTCGCGCACCTGTGTCGCCGGCTGGAAGGGGTGCCGCTGGCGCTCGAGCTGGCCGCCGGTCGGGTGGGTCTCATGCCTCTGCGCCAGATCGTCGATCACCTGGGCAGCCGCATCCAGTCGCTGCAGCAGCGCGACGCGCCGGATCGTCACCAGTCCGTGACCGCCGCGATGGACTGGAGCTACGACCTGCTCGGCAGCGTGGAGCAGCAGGTGTTCCGGCGCCTGTCGGTCTTCCGCGGCAGCTTCACGCTCGAAGCGGCGCAGGCCCTCTGTCGCGACCTGGTCGCCGAGGACGGGCCCGGGATCCTCGACCTCCTCACGGTCCTGGTCGAGAAGTCGCTGGCGTACCTCGTGCCGCCGGCCCTGGCGCGCTACCGCTGCCTGGAGCTGGTGCGGCGGTATGCGTGGGACCGGCTGCACGAGAGCGGCGAGCTCGACGCGATGCTGGAGCGGCACCACGACTACTACTTCCAGCTCGCCGAGGAGGTCGCGCCCGGGCTCCGGGGGTCGGCCCAGGCGGCGTCGTTGATCCGGCTGGCCGAGGACCACGACAACCTGCGCGCGGCGCTCGAGGCCGGCCGGGGCCGGCAGGTCGAGCACCGTCTGCGGTTCGTGCTCGCCCTGCAGCGGTTCTGGCGCGTGCGTGGCCACGTGAGCGAGGGGCGGGCCCGGGTCGAGCAGGCGCTGGCGGAGTCATCGCCAGCCCCGACCCGCGTGCGCGCCCAGGCGTTGAGCGTGGCCGCCGGGCTGGCCTGGCAGCAGGGTGACCTCGCCCGCTCGCGGACGTGGCTCGAGCAGTGCCTGGCCGCGTGGCGGGCGCTGGACGACTGGGCGGGCATCCAGTACTCCCTGGGCAACCTGGGGCTCATCCTGTGGCACCAGAGCGACGTCGCGGCGGCCCGCGCCTGCTACGAGGACAGCCTGTCGCTCGCTCGCCAGCTGGACAACGAGCGGGAGACGGCCGTGGTCCAGTGCAATCTCGGCATGCTGCTCGCGTACCAGGGCGACGCGGAGCTCGGCGAGCAGCACCTGCGGGAAGCGCTGCGGACGATGCGGGCGCTCGGCGACGTCGCCGCGGTCGCGACCGTGCTCGCCGACCTGGGCATCGCCGCCCTGGGACGGGACCGGGACGAACATGCGCACGACCACTTCGTCGAGAGCCTGCGCATCCAGAGCTACCTGGGTGCCCGCGAGAGCCTCGCCGTGTGCGCGGAGGGCATGGCGACCCTCGCGGCCCGCCGCGGCCAGAATGACCTCGCCCTGCTGCTGGCCGGCGCCGCGGAGGGCACACGGCAGGCGATCGGCCCCGCCGCCGACCCCTGGTCGGCTCGCGTGCTCGAGCCCTGGCTGCGCCGGGAGCGGGCGGCCGCTGGTGACGCCGCCGAGTACCTCCGGGAGGAGGGGAGGGCGCTGACGGCGGCCGAGGTCATCGCCCTGGCCCTCGGGGAGGCCTGAACGCAGGCGATCCGCTCGACCCTTCCGCTGCGCCCGCCCCGGGGACCGGCGGCCGTCATCTGCCCGTGTGCGGTGGCGCGGCGGGCAGCCGCACCGTGACGCGGAGCCCGCCCGCGGGGCGAGCGGTGAGGGTGACGGTCCCGTCATGTGCCTGGGTGATGCTCTTGACGATTGCCAGGCCGAGGCCCACACCCGCGTGGTCGGTGCATACGCGCTCGGTGCCGCGAAGGAACGGCTCGACGAGCGTGGAGACCAATTGTGGGGTGAGCTCCTCGCCGGTGTTCTCGACAGTGAGCGCCACACCCTCGACGTGGTTCAATCCGATGCTTCGGGTGGAGAGATACGCCACACCGGCTCGGGCGAGTGCGAGAAGCGTGGGGTTCGTGACTCGAGTCTTGTGGCCGACGCTGACGCATCGGTTGCCGAATGCCAGCGCGGCGTTGGCCGCGGCGGCGCTGGCCACCGTCTCGCTGTCGAAGTGGCGCATGGAGCTGCGCGACCTCGCGGGCGGCGCGACGCTCCTCAACGACTCCTACAACGCCAACCCCGACTCGACCCGCGCCGGCCTGGACGCGCTGGCGGCCATCGAGGGTGGGCGCCGCATCGCCGTCCTCGGCGAGATGCTCGAGCTCGGCGCCCACAGCGAGGCCGAGCACCGCGCCATCGATCGCCGACGGCGCGGGAGAGCGGGCGGTGGCGCTGGCCGACAACGACGCGGCCGTCGACTGGCTGCGCGGCCACCTCGCCGCCGGCGACGTGGTGCTCGTCAAAGGCTCCCGCGGGCGGCGCCTCGACGAGGTCGCCGCCGCGCTCGCGTAGTCTCGCGGCCCCTGACGGAGCGGGCCGCTCAGCGGCCCGTCCGGAAGAAGTACGTCGCGGCCGGGATCGTCACGACCAGGATGCCCAGCATCCAGGCCAGGGCGGCGGCCAGGTCCGCGCCGGTCGCGGCCGCGCCGAGCGTGAGGTGCCGCATGACGTCCACCACCGCGGTCACCGGCGTGTGGCCCGCCACCGCCCGCAGCCACCAGGGCATCGTGCTCACGGGCACGAACGTGGAGCTGGCGAACGTGATCGGAAAGATGGCGAGGAACCCGGCGACCTGGACCACCGTCACGGTGCGCAGGGCCATCCCGATCAGCGTGCCCAGGCAGGCCATCGCCAGGCCGTACAGGAGCAGGAGGAGCGCAACCGTCACCGCCGCCGCGGCTCCGCCGTGGAACCGGAAGCCGATGAGGTAGGCGACCGCCACCATCAGCACCAGGCCGACGACGTCGATCAGCACGTCGGCCAGCACCCGCGCCACCGGCACCGACCAGAACGCGATGGGCAGCGACCGGAAGCGGTCCATCAGGCCCTTCTGCAGGTCCTCGGCCAGCGCCACGGCCGTGTTCATCGACCCGAACGTGATGGTCTGGACGAAGATGCCGGGCATCAGGAAGTCGATGTAGGACGCGCCCGGGATGTGGATGGCGCCGCCGAACACGTACGCGAACAGCACCGTGAACAGGATCGGCTGGACCACGACCTCGGTCAGCAGGTACGCCGGGTTGCGGAGGATGCGCAGCAGGTTGCGCCACGTCAGCGCCCCGGCGTCGTAGAGACCCCAGGCCATCCGGGCCAGGCCGCCCGGCGGCCGGACGGCGGGTGCGGGTGCGGGAGCGGCGGTCATGCCACGTACTCCTCGGCCTCGGCCGGCTGACCGGTCAGGGTCAGGAAGACGTCGTCCAGGGTCGGCCGGCGGACGCCCAGGTCGATCACCCTGACGCCCGCCGCGTCGAGCCGGCGCACCGCCTCGACCACGGCGCCCTCGGCGCCGTGCAGCGGCACGGCCAGGATCCCGTCCTCCTCGCGGGGCGGGCCTGCCGCCAGCGGCTGCAGGGCTGCCGCGGCCGCCGCCGCGGACGAGCGGTCGCGCAGCCGCAGCTCCAGCACGTCGCCGCCCACCTGCCGCTTCAACGCCTCCGGCGTGCCCTCGGCGATGATCCGGCCCGAGTCCATCACCGCGATCGAGTCGGCCAGCCGATCCGCCTCCTCCAGGTGCTGCGTGGTCAGCAGCAGCGTGGTGCCGTCGCGCACCAGCCCCTCGATCACGTTCCACACGTCGATGCGGCTGCGCGGGTCCAGCCCCGTCGTGGGCTCGTCCAGGAAGAGGACGGCCGGCGCGGCGACCAGCCCGGCGGCGATGTCCACCCGGCGGCGCATGCCGCCCGAGTAGGTGCCGACGGAGCGGCCGGCCGCCTCCTCGAGGTCCACCAGCGCCAGCAGCTCGTCGGCCCGGGCGCGGGCGCGGCGCTCGCCCAGGTGGTACAGGCGGCCGATCAGGCGCAGGTTCTCGCGGCCGCTGAGCTGCTCGTCGAGCGCCGCGTACTGGCCCGTGAGGCCGATCCGCGACCGCACCGCGAACGACTCCCGGACCACGTCGTGGCCGGCGACGAGCGCCTGCCCGCCGTCCGGCGCGAGCAGGGTGGCGAGGATGCGGATCAGCGTCGTCTTGCCAGCGCCGTTCGGGCCCAGGACGCCGAGCACGGTCCCGGCCGGGACCGCCAGGCTGACGCCGCGCAGGGCCTGTGTCGAACCGAAGGAGCGCCGCAGGTCCCGCGCGACGATCGCGGTTCCAGCGGTACCGAGGACGGAGGTCATGTGCGAAATTAGAAATGATTGACTACCAAAATGTCAATCGAGAGGGTAGATTTTGGTTGGGCCGGTCTGGGCCGGCGGGCGCACCAACGCGTCCACCGGCCCCTGGCGCTCCGCGGTGTGAGAGCCGCGTGGGTCAGGCCGGCCCTCCCCGGCGTCATCTCTGGATGCGGTAGCCGACGCCCGGCGTCGTGATGACGACCGGCGGGTCGCCAAGCTTGCGGCGCAGACGGCCGATGGTGACCGTCACCGTGTTGGTGAACGGGTCGGCGTGCTCGTCCCACACCTGCTCCAGCAGGTCACCCGCGCTCAGGAAGGCGGGCGCCGCGCGCAGCAGCGCTTCCAGGACGCCGAACTCCTTGACCGACAGGTCCAGCGGCCGCCCGTCGCGGGTGACCGCGCGGCGCAGCGGGTCGAGCTCGATGCCCCCCGCCCGCAGGACGCGCGACCGGGCGGCCGGCTGCCGGCGCGCGAGCGCCCGGATGCGCAGGACGAGCTCCGGGAAGTGGAACGGCTTGGCCAGGTAGTCGTCGGCGCCCAGGCCCAGGCCGCTGACGCGGTCGCCCGGCGTGCCGGCCGCCGTCAGCATGAGGACCATCACGCGCTCGTCGCGCTCGGTGATCATCCGGCAGAGCGCGTCCCCGTGGATGCCCGGCAGGTCGCGGTCCAGCACGACCACGTCGTACGGGCTGGCGTCGAGCTTGACCGCGGCCTCCAGCCCGTCGTGGGCGGCGTCGACGGCGAAGCCCTGGTCGCGGAGGCCCTCGACGAGCACGTCGGCGAGGGACCGCGAGTCCTCCACCACCAGCACCCTCATCGCGCCGCGGCGCTCGCCGGCTCCCGCGGCAGCGCGATGCCGACTCGCAGCCCTCCCTCGGGCCTCGCCCGGAGGTCCAGGACCCCGCCGTGCGCCTCGGCGACGGCGGCGACGATCGAGAGGCCCAGGCCGGCCCCCCGGTCCGAGCCCGTCCGGTCGGCGCCGAGACGCCGGAACGGCTGCGCCAGGCGCTCGACCTCGCGCTGGTCGAGGACGGCGCCGCCGGTCTCGACGACGAGATGCGCCAGCGTGCCGTCGGCCCCGGCGGCGACCCGGATCCAGCCTCCAGGCTCGTTGTGGCGGACCGCGTTGTCGATCACGTTGTCCACCATGCGGCGGAGCAGGACGCCGCTGCCCTCGACCCGGGCGCCGTCCGCGGCGGCCCGGGTCACGGTGAGGCCCATCGCGGCGACGGCCGCGCCCCGGCCGGCCAGGGCGGCCGACACGAGCTCGTCCAGCGCGAGGCTCGCATGGCCCGGCAGCACGCCGTGCTGCGCCCGCGCCAGCACCAGCAGGCCCTCCAGCAGCTCGTCCACCTGGTCGAGCTCCCGGCGCAGCCGGGCGGCGAGCGCGATCGTCTGCGCCGGCACCGGCCCCGGCTTGGCGACCGCGACGTCCAGCGACGCCCGCATGGTGGTCAGCGGCGTGCGCAGCTCATGGGAGGCGTTGGCGACGAAGCGGCGCTGCGCGGCGAAGGCGCCCTCCAGCCGCTCGAGCAGCTCGTCGATCGTGTCGCCCAGGTCCTTCAGCTCGTCGTCGGGCCCGCGCAGCGCCAGCCGCTCGTCCAGGCTGTCGTGAGAGATCCGCCGCGCGGCGGCCGTCATCGTCCGCAGCGGGCGCAGCAGCCGGCCCGCGACGGCCCAGCCGAGCACCAGCGAAACCACCGTCAGGGCGCCCAGCGCGATCGCCGACCCGACCAGGAGCTGGTGCAGATCGGCCGCCTGCTGGCTCGCGGCGTGGTCCTGGAGCCGGGCCAGCGCGGCGAGGGTGCCGGGGTCGGCGCCGGCGGGCACGGGGCTGGCGGTGGTCGCTCCGTTCCGGGCCAGCAGGTTGGTGAGAACGAGCAGGGCCGCGCCCGTGAGCAGGAACGGAACGCCGTAGAGCGCGGTGATGCGCAGCCGCAGCGCGCGGCGGCGCAGGAGCCGGCCGAGGAGAGGCGTCGCCATCCTCAGCCAGACTGGCCGGCGGGACCTAACAGCGGGCGAACGGCGGCCGTTCCGGCCGTGTTCGGTCCGGTCCCATACAAGCTGCGCATGGCAAGTTCGGCAATCGTACGATCGCCCCTCGCCGCGCTCGCGGTCGCGGTCCTCCTCTCGGTCGCCTGCGGCGGCCTCCCGGTCCCCGGCCAGGCGTCCGGCGGCGCGGGTCTCGCCAGCCTGGAGGACTACGCGAAGTGCATGCGCGGCCACGGCATCGAGGACTTCCCCGACCCGGTCCCCAATTCCGACGGGCAGGGGGGCAGCTTCCAGACCAGCGGGGGTCCCGGGAGCGACCTGAACCACGACGACCCGAGGTTCCAGGCCGCCGACCGCGCGTGCCAGTCCCTGCTCCCGCAGCCGGGGGTCCCGCAGGCCCGGCAGGTCGCGGCGGAGGTCAAGCTGGCCGCCTGCATGCGCGCCCACGGCTTCCCCGACTTCCCCGACCCGGACAGCTCGGGCGGGTTCGACTCCAGCAAGTTCGACCCGGACTCGCCGCAGCTCCAGTCGGCGATGCGGGCCTGCGAGCGGCAGACGGGCTTCTCGGGGTCGATCGGCGCCCACCCCGGCCCCGGCAACTGACAGGTCGGCGATCGATGGTCAGCCCCCGCACCATGGGCGCCGCCGCGGTCACGGCACTCGTCGTGGCCGTGGCGGGCGCCGCGGTGGCGGCCGGCAATCCCTTCCGGCCGAAGCCCGGCGCCGCCGCCGGCCTCCGCGTGGTGGTACCGGGCGGATGACCGGCGGGCTCACCCCGAGCCGGCTGCGCCTGGCCGACCTCGTCCGGGTGGCGAGCGTCGGGCCGCGGACCCGCCGGCTCCGCTCCGCCCTGTCCGCGCTCGGCATCGCCGTCGGCGTGGCCGCCATCGTGGCGGTGCTCGGCCTGTCCGCCTCCTCGCAGGCCGGGCTCCTGGCCGAGATCGACCGGCTCGGGACCAACCTGCTCACCGTCGGCGGCGGCCAGACCGTGACCGGGCAGAACGCCGAGCTCCCACTGACGGCCCCGGAGATGATCGCGCGCGTGGACGGCGTCACCCGGGTCCAGTACACGGGCTCGACGAGCGCGCGCGTCTACCGCGGCCCGCTGGTCCCACCCAGCCACACGAACGGGCTCGGCGTTCGGGCGGCGAGCCTCGACCTGCCCGCCGCGCTGGGCATCGGGCTGGCCCGGGGCACCTACCTCAACGCCGCCACCGCCCGGGAGCCCGTGGCGGTGCTGGGCGCGCTGGCCGCCCAGCTCCTCGGCATCGACCGCGTCTGGCCGGGCGAGCGGCTGTGGCTCGGCGGCCAGTGGTTCTTCGTGTCCGGCATCCTGGACCCGGCGCTGCTCGACCCCGGGGTCGACTCGTCGGTGCTGGTCGGGTTCCCCGCGGCGCAGGCGTACCTGGGCTTCGACGGCCATCCCTCGAAGGTGTACGTGCGCACGCGCGTGGACCGGGTCGCCGCCATCCAGCCGCTGCTCGGGCCGACGGCGAACCCGGAGGCGCCGGGCGACGTGGCCGTCAGCCAGCCGTCGGCCGCGCTGGTCGCCCGCGCGGCCGCCCAGGGCGCGCTGATCAGCCTCTTCCTGGGCCTGGGCGCGGTGGCGCTGCTGGTCGGCGCGATCGGCGTCGCCAACATCATGGTCATCTCGGTCCTCGAACGGCGGTCCGAGATCGGCCTGCGCCGCGCCCTGGGCGCGACCACCGGCCAGATCCGGACCCAGTTCCTGGCCGAGGCGATCCTGCTCGCCCTGCTGGGCGGCGCGGGCGGCGTCGGCGCCGGCGTGCTGGCGACGGCGATCTACGCCGGGACCCAGGGGTGGGCGGTGGTGATCCCGGCCGTGGCCTGGGCGGGCGGGCTGGGCGCGGCCGTGCTCATCGGCATGCTGGCCGGCCTGTTCCCGGCGCTCCGGGCGGCCCGGATGCCGCCCACCGAGGCCCTGCGCAGCGCTTGATCGGGGA
>VBJR01000209.1 GCA_005880175.1 Chloroflexota bacterium | reverse complement strand
ATGCGTACGAGCCATGCCGATTGGAGTGGACGACCATTCTTGCGATTGGCGCACATGTTTGCCAATTCCAAGCTGTGTCAGGTGCTCCAGCCAGTGCACGCCGCGCTGCCAGCGTCGCTGAGAACTTCTGTCAGCGCGCGACTGAGAACCGCGTTCTTGTTATTGCGGAGATGTTGCAGTGGTGGCGGCCGTCGATGACCGTCCCGGCACTGCTAATCGCTGTGAGACACCAGCCGTGCGATGTTCTGGGAGGGGTCGAGGACCTCGTAGCCGGGCCCGGCCGCCTCGACGGCGACGTCCCCGGCCCGCAGTCGCTCGAGCACCGCGTCCAGGTCGCCCGCGGTCGGCAGCTCGATGGTGAAGCGGCGCAGGCCCGAGGTGCCGGGAGGCGGCGGCGGGGCGCCCTCGCCGGCCCACGTGTTGAGGCCGAGGTGGTGGTGGTAGCCGCCGGCCGACACGAAGGCCATCCGGCCCTGGCGCGACATGCCCATCAGGTCGAAGCCGATCAGGCCGTGGTAGAAGTCCACCGCGTCGCCGAGGTGGCCGACGTGGAGGTGGACGTGGCCCATCCGGGTGCCGGCCGGCAGGGGCAGGTCGACGGCGTCGGCCGGGTCGAGCTCCCCCAGCAGCGCGTCCAGGTCGATGGGGTCCCGGCCCGAGCGGGGCCGGCCGAGACTGTCCCGGGCCCCGAAGCCGGTGCGCTCGTCGAACAGCCAGGTCCCGTCCTCGGGCGTCTCGACGTACACCTCGATCCCGTTGCCGTCCAGGTCCCAGAGGTAGTCGGCCTTGGTCAGCACGTGGTCGGTGGGCGAGTTGGGGTAGCGCAGCGCGAGCAGGCGCCGGATGACGACGGCCAGGTCGCGCCGGGTGGGCACGACGATCGCGAGGTGGTAGAGGCCCGAGCGGTGAGGGGTCACGGGCCCGGCCGCGCCGGGGTGCAGGACGACGAGCTCCTTGCCGGCGGCGCCGAGCCGGATCTCGTCGCCCTCGCCCTGGCCGATCCGGCGCAGGCCGAGGACGTGCTCGTAGAACATGAGCGCCCGGTCCGCGTCGGTCACGGCGACGTGCACCGGGCCGACCCCGGTGGCCGGTGCGATGGACGACGCGTTCGCCTGGGACATGCCGACCTCGTAACGCTACACCGCGGCCGCCGGGGTTGGACAGATCCCTGCCGGCCCCGGTCCAGCCCATCGTCGCAAGGTCTTGAACGAGGACGCCGGAGGTCCACGCGCCAGCCCGCCGCGCGCGCTGGCAGGCTACGACGCACATGTGCTGTCTGGTGACGACACTCTTCCTGCTCGGGCCCCGGGCGGCCGTCCTGGTCTGGTGGCTGGTGCAGCCGGTGCGCTGGCAGGTCGCGTTCCACGACATGCTGATCTGGCCGGTGCTCGGCTTCCTGTTCCTGCCCTGGACGACGCTGGCGTACGTCCTCGCCGCGCCGACCGGCGCGCTGGTCGGCGGCTCGGCCTGGGCGCTCGTCATCATCGGGCTCCTCGTCGACCTGGTCGGCTACTCCGGTCCGGCCAGGAACGCGACCGCGTCGGCGACGTCCTCCGGCTGACCGAAGCGCCGCAGCGGCACCTGGTCCCGGAGCCGGTCCTGCTCCAGCGGCGCGTGCGCGTAGCGGGCCCGGAACAGGTCGGTCTCGATCGTCCGCGGCTGGATCGAGTTGACGCGGATGGCCGGCGCCAGCTCGCGCGCCAGGTGCCGCGTCAACCCGTCGATGCCCGCCTTCGACGCGGCGTAGTGCGCGCCCCCGCCGCCGCCGACCAGGCCGGAGCTGGAGGAGATGTTCACGATCGCCGCGCCGGTCCGGCTCCGCAGGTGGGGGATGGCCGCCCGGCAGCACAGGAACGTGCCGTCCAGGTTGACGCGGAGGATGCGGTCCCACTCCTCCAGCGGCATGTCCTCGGTGGTCTGGACCGTCGTCGTGCCGGCGTTGTTGACGAGCACGTCCAGGGCCTCGGCGGCGTCCATCGCCTCCGCCACGCCGTCCGCGTCGGTCACGTCCACGCGCCGCCAGGCCAGCTCGTGCGGCCGCCCCTGCTCCCGGAGCAGGTCGGCCACCTCCGCCGCGGTCAGCTCCGCCGCGGCCGCGTCCACGTCCCAGATCAGCGTGCGCGCGCCCAGCCCCGCCAGGCGGTGGGCGATCGCCCGGCCGATCCCGCGCGCGGCCCCGGTGACCACCGCGGTCCGGCCCGCGAAGCTCAGCTCGTGCCAGGGAGCGCGGCCGTTCATCGCTGCCCGTACCGGTGGTGGATGAAGTCGTGCATCCGCTCGACCTCCGACGCCGGCACGGGGTGCGGCTCGCCGAGCTGGAGTGCCAGGAACGCGATGTGCGCGCTCTCCTCGACCTGTGCGGCCGCGGTGTAGCTCTTGCGCAGGTCCTCGCCGACGGCCACGACCCCGTGGTTGGGGAGCAGGACGGCCCGGTCGCCGCCGAGGCCGGCGGCGACCTGGTCGCCGGTGTCCGGCCGGGCGGGCGGCACGTACTCCATGACGCGGACCGCCCCGCCCAGGTAGCCGGCGGACTCCGTGATCAGGGGCGGCACGTCGCGGTGCAGCGTCGAGAACGCGGCGGCGTACGGCGAGTGCGTGTGGATGACCGAGGCGACGTCCGCCCTGACGCGGTACACGGCGACGTGGACCGGCGTGTCCACGGACGGCTTGAGGGCGTCGGCGATCGGCCGGCCCGCCAGGTCCACCTTGACCAGCTCCTCGCCCCGCATCGTCTCGTAGTCCACGCCGGAGGGCGTGACCAGGCACCAGTCGGCGCCCGGCGGCCGGGCGCTCAGGTTGCCGGACGTGCCCTTGACCAGGCCGGCCGCCAGCATCCGCCGCGCGTACGCGACCAGCTGCTCGCGGAGCCCCCGCTCCGTTTCCGTCATGCGGACCTCCATGTGCTCATACAGGAGAGCGCTTCCCGTGTCGGTCGAGGTGGAACACCTCGGGGAGCAGCTCGTGGAACCCGGTCTCGGGCAGGATCCCCTGCTCCATGCCATCCAGGCGAACAGCTCGCGGCCCCGCATGTAGATGGAGTAGTTGGCGCAGCCCGCGTCCTTCAGCGCCCGGAGCATCTCCGGCCAGACGGCCCGGTGCCGCCGCCGGTACTCGTCCTCCTGCCCGGGCAGGACCCGCATGACGAACGCGATCCGCTGCATCACTCCCTCAGAAGTTGAACTGGTCGATGTTGCTCGCGTTGAACGTGAAGGGCGGCCCGAGCACGACCACGCCATCGGTCCCGATGGTGTAGCTGCCGAGGCGGCCGGCCGTGAACTTCTCGCCGGTGTTGCCCTTGATCTTGCCCTGGGCCAGGAGCCCCGCGATGTAGTAGGAGAGATAGCCCAGGTCCTTCACGTTCCAGAGCGCGAACTCCTTTGCCGTGCCGTCCTTGACGTACTTCTTCATGTTGTTCGGCGTGCCCAGCCCGGTCAGCGCCACCTTGCCCGCCTTCCCGGTCTGCTCGAGCACCTGGGCGGCGGCCGCGATGCCCACCGTGGTCGGCGCGATGATGCCCTTCAGGTCCGGGTAGGCCTGGAGCAGCCCCTGCGTCACGGTGACGCTGGTCTGGGGGTCGTCGTTGCCGTACACGGTCTTGACCAGCTTGAGGTTGGCGTACTGCGGGTTGCTCTGCAGCGTCTGCTGCATGAAGTTGATCCATGCATTCTGGTTGGTCGCCGTGCTGGTCGCGGAGACGATGCCGATCTGGCCGCTGCAGCCGGGGATCTCGTCGCAGATCAGCTTGATCTGGTTCTGGCCGATGCCCTGCAGGTCCGCCTGGTTGATGAACAGGTTGCGGGCGTCCGGGGCCGGCGAGGAGTCGTAGCCGACGACCTTGATGCCCTTCTGCATCGCCTGCTTCAGGGCGGGCGCGATCGCGTCCGGGTCGTCCGCCGACACGACGATCGCGCTCACGTGCTGCTGGGTCAGCGTCTGGATGTACGGCACCTGGGCCGACCCGCTCGCCTCCGAGGGACCGACCTGCTTGAACTGGCCGCCCAGCGCCCTGGCGGCCTCCTGGCCGCCCGACGCGGCCGTGTCGAAGTACGGGTTGTTCACCTGCTTGGGCAGGAACGCGATGTTCAGGTTCGACCCGCCCGAGGAGCCGCCCCCGGACCCGCCGCAGGCGGCGATCAGGACCCCGCCGGCGGCCGCCAGCGCGACGCCTCGCAGCTCGTTCCAGGTCATGTCCACACCTCCCTGTCGCTCCACGCCGACCGGATCCGGCGCACGATGCCGGGCCCGGCGACCGAGACGATCAGCAGCGCGCCGACCGCCGTGCTCTGGACGTCGGGGGTGACGTCGGCGAGCGTCAGCGCGTTGCGCAGCACCCCGATCGCGAACACCGCCAGGACCACGCCGGCGATGCTGCCCTCCCCGCCGAAGATGCTGACCCCGCCCAGCAGGACGGCCGTGACGACGTCCAGCACGAAGCCCTGGCCGTTGTCCGCCCGCGCGCTGGCCAGCCGCGCGGTGAGGATCACTCCGGCCAGCGCCGAGAGCGCGCCGGAGAGCACGAACAGCGCCGTCTTCAGGCGCGCGACGCGGATGCCGGAGAACCGGGCGGCCTGCGGGTTCTTGCCGGTGGCGTACAGCTGCCGGCCGATCCAGGTCCGGTGGAGCACGAAGGCGAAGACGGCCGCCAGGACGGCGAAGACGACGAACGGCCAGGGCACCAGCGTCCCGGGCACGTCCCCGAAGCCGAACGCGTTGAACCCGGCGGGCCAGCGGCTGACCGCGCGGGGGCCGAGGACCACGTAGGCGAGCCCGCGGAACAGCGCCAGCGTGCCCAGCGTCACGACCAGCGAGGGCAGCCCCGCCCGCGTGACCAGCAGCCCGTTGAGCAGCCCGCCCAGGGCCCCCACCGCCAGCACCAGCGGGATGCCGGCCCACAGCGGCACGCCCCAACCGTACGTGAGGCCGAGGAGCGCGCTGGAGAGGCCCAGCATCGACTCGACCGACAGGTCGATCTCGCCCGCCACGATGACCAGCGTCAGCGGCAGCGCCATGATCGCCCGCTCCATCAGCTGGTCGGTGAGGTCGGCGAAGTTGGTCCCGTCCAGGAAGTAGGGGGAGAGGACCGCGCCCAGGCCGATGAACAGCGCCAGCAGGACGACCAGCAGCGTCTCCCGGCGGGCCAGGACGTTCATCGCCGGCCCTGCGCCCGCAGCGCGCGCTGGACGTAGCCCCGGATCGCCGCGTCGGCGCCGACCGCCAGGAGGATCACGGCGCCGTCGATCGCCTGGAGCCAGAACTGCGACAGGTGCAGGAGCGTCAGCGAGTTGTCGATGGTGCCCAGGAGGATCGCGCCGAGCATGGCCCCGAGCACGCTCCCGGAGCCGCCGAAGATGTTCACGCCGCCGACCACCACGGCCGCGATCACCTGGAGCTCGAGACCGCTCGCCGCGAACGCGTTGACCGTGCCGAAGCGGGCGCCCCAGAGCACGCCGGCGACGCCGCAGAGCAGCCCCGACACCGCGAACGCGGCGAAGACCAGGCGCTGGCTCGGGATGCCGATGGCCTCGGCCGCCGCCGGGTTCGAGCCGATCGCGTAGATCGAGCGGCCGGTGCGCGAGGAGCGCAGCCAGTACGCGACGACGCCGGCGACCGCGGCGGCGCAGAGGATCAGGACCGGGATGCCAACCACCCGGGCCGTCGCGATGCCGAGGTAGCCCGGCGGCAGGTCGATCGCGCTCACCTCGGTGCCGCCCGCGATGAAGAAGACGAGGCCCCGGTACACGTTGAGCGTGCCCAGGGTGGCCACGATCGCCGGCACCCGGCCGGCGGTCACGACCAGCCCGTTGACGGCGCCCAGGGCGAGGCCCGCGGCGCAGCCGGCCAGGACGGCCTCCGGCACCCCCAGCGCGTGCTGCTTGAGCAGGTCGCCGGTGACGAACGCGACCAGGCCGACCATCGAGCCGACCGACAGGTCCACGTTGCGCGTCAGCACCACGACCGTCTGGCCGGTGGCCGCGATCGCGATCAGCGAGATCGAGAGCAGCACCTCGCCGAGGTTGTCCAGGCTCAGGAAGCGGGGGGTGAGGAGGCTGACGGCGACCACGACGCCGGCCAGGGCGACCAGGATGCCGAACTCGCGGAGCCGGCCGACGACCGCCAGCGTGCGCTCGACGCCGGAGCCGGCCGCCCGGTCCACGGACGACGCCATCGCGCGCCCGGCCATCCCGCTCACGCGCTCCGCCGGCCGGTGGCGGCGGTCATGATCCGCTCCTGCGTGGCCTCGGACCGGGACATGACGTCGGCGACCCTGCCCTCGTGCAGGACGACCACCCGGTCGGCCATGCCCAGCACCTCGGGCAGCTCGCTGGAGATCAGCAGGATCGCCAGGCCCCCGGCCGCGAGCTCCGAGATGATCCGGTGGACCTCGGCCTTGGCCCCGACGTCGATGCCCCGGGTGGGCTCGTCCAGGAGCAGGACCGCCGGCCCGGTGGCCAGCCACTTGGCGATCACCACCTTCTGCTGGTTGCCGCCCGACAGCCCGGCGACGGCCTGGTCCACGCCGGTCGAGCGGAGGTGCAGCCGCTCCGAGTAGTCGCGGGCCAGGGTCCGCTCGCGGCGCCCGTCCACCGTCCCGAGCAGGCGGCTCAGGCGGTCCAGCACGGGCAGGCTGACGTTGGTCGCGACCGAGAAGTCGAGCACCAGGCCCTGGTCGTGGCGGTCCTCGGGCACGTAGGCGAGGCCCGCGCGCATGGCGTCGCGGGGCGAGGCGAGGCGCGCGCGGCGGCCCCGGACCAGCACCTCGCCGGCGTCGGCCCGGTCGATGCCGAACAGCGCCCGGGCCACCTCCGACCGGCCGGCGCCGACCAGCCCGGCCAGGGCCACGATCTCGCCCCGGCGCACCGCGAAGGAGACGTCGCGGAACGCGCCGGCGCGGGTCAGGCCGCGCACCTCGAGGGCGGTCTCGCCGATCTCGGCCGGCTGCTTGGGGAACAGGCTCTCGATCCGCCGGCCGACCATGTGGCGCACGGTCTCGGCCTGGGTCAGGTCGGCGGCGGGGGCCGTGATCACGTGCTGGCCGTCGCGGAGCACGGTCACGCGGTCGCACAGCGCGAACACCTCGTCCAGGCGGTGGTTCACGAACAGCACCGCGACGCCGTGGTCGCGGAGCTGGCGGACGGTGGCGAAGAGGCGCTCCACCTCCCTCGTGGTCAGGGCGGCGGTCGGCTCGTCCATCACCAGGACCTGCGCGTCCACGGAGAGCGCCTTGGCCACCTCGACGAGCTGCTGGTCGGCGACCGAGAGGCCCCGGACCGGCGCGGTGACGCGGAGCCTGACGCCGAGCCGGCCGAACAGCTCGGCGGCCGCCGCGCGGGTCCGGCGCCAGTCCACCCGGTTCGGCCACGTCAGCGGGAGGCGGCCGGCGAACACGTTCTCGGCCACGCTCAGGTCGGGGAACAGGTTGGGCTGCTGGTGCATGACCGCGATGCCCCGATCGCGCGCGCCGGCGGGGCCGTGGAGGACCAGCTCGTGGCCGCGCAGCCGGATCACCCCGGTGTCCGGCCGGTGGACCCCGGCCAGGATCTTGACCAGGGTGCTCTTGCCGGCCCCGTTCTCGCCCACCAGGGCGTGGACCTCGCCCGGCAGCAGGTCGAGGTCGATGTCGCGCAGCGCCTGGACGCCCGCGAACCGCTTGGAGACGCCGCGAAGCTCCAGCACCGGCGGCGCCGTCGCGGTCACGCCAGCCGGTCGGTGACGGCGACGGCGCGCACGTCCACGCCCCGGGCCCGGACGGCCTCGACCATGTCCTCGGGCGCGCGCGTGTCGGTGATCACCTGGTCCACGCGGTCCACGGGACAGAACGTGGTGAACGCGACGCGGTCCCACTTGGTGTGGTCGATCACGGCGACCACGTCGCGGGCGGCGGCCACCAGGAGACGCTTGAACTCGGCCTCGCCGCAGTTGACGTCGGTCAGGCCGTGGTCGAGGGTGAATCCGACGGCGCCGACGAACGCCGTCTGGATGTGGACGCGGCTCAGCATCGCGGCGCCCCACTCGCCGACCAGCGAGAACGCCTCCCAGCGCAGCACGCCGCCCGGCATCAGGACGGTGATCCCGGGCAGGCCGGCGAGCTCGGCGGCGATCCGGATGCCGTTCGTGAGGACGGTCAGCTCGTTCCGGGTCTTGAGCTGGCGGGCGACGTGGAGGGCGGTGGTGCTGGCGTCCAGGCCGATGCTGTCGCCGTCCTTGACCAGCTCGGCCGCCGCCCGGCCGATCGCGGCCTTCTCGGCGACCTGGAGACGCTCCCGGACCTCGAACGCGAGCTCGCCCCGGTTCCGCATGCCAGGGGCCGCGGCGCCGCCCGCCGTCGCGCCGCCGTGGGTGCGCAGGAGGCGGCGCTCGCCCTCGAGGACGGCCAGGTCCTTGCGGACGGTGGCCTCGGAGACCGAGAGCAGGCGGCTCAGCTGGGCGACGGAAGCGCGCCCGTTGGCCTCGATGAGCCGGGAGATCCGATCGCGTCGATCGCCTCCGTTCGCGCTCGAATCGAGACCGTTGTCTTTCATTTCGCGCTCAATCTATGAGCGATTCGCGCGCCCGTCAAGGCGTCACCTGTCCCGGGTCTGGTGTCGGCGGCCCCGACCCACCACCCAGGTCACGAAGGAGCCCGTCAACGTTTTGCGTCGGCCCGGTCCCGGCCGGCGGCTCCCGCTCGCCCGCGACGGCGCAAGCTCGGGGGAGCACCAGCCCAGGAGGGTCAAATGAGCGAATATCCGCAGATCGCCGACCACGGCCTGATCGGCGATCTCCAGACGACCGCGCTCGTCGCGACGGACGGCACGATCGACTGGTTCTGCTGTCCGCGGTTCGATTCGCCCAGCGTGTTCGCCAGCATCCTCGACACGGAGCGCG